>NZ_JAMYKU010000029.1:0-75335 GCF_040317575.1 Mesorhizobium sp. M1423 | reverse complement strand
CTCAATCTCCTCTTACAACGAAGATTGAAGAAGATTGAATCAGTGCTTCAGGACTGCTGCAACCCGGACTTTTTCAACATTATCGGTCAGATGCCGCCGTACCAGTCGTAGCCATTGTCCTCCCAATAGCCGCCTCTGCCGCCGCCGAGATTGGCAAAGCCGTCGACCAGCTCGATCTTGGTGAGATATTTCGGCATTTTGTAGCCGAGCTGGCGCTCGACGCGGACGCGTAGCGGCGCGCCGTTCTCGACCGGCAACGGCTTGCCGTTGACCCCATAGGCAAGGATCGTTTGCGGATGACGGGCATCGATCAGGTCGATCGAGCCGTAATATTTGATATCGCCGGCAAGGCTGCGGTCGATCGTATCGAGGCAGTGGAACATGACGTAGCGCGCCTGCGGCTTGACCACCGCCTGGTCGAGCACCAGCGACAGTGGCGTGCCGGTCCATTTGGCAATGCAGCTCCAGCCCTCGACGCAGTCGTGGCGGGTGATCTGGGTGCGGCTCGGCATGTTCATCAGCTGCTCGCGGCTCAGCGACAGTGGTTTTTCGACGAGGCCGGAAACCTCCAGCCGCCAGTCGGCGAAATCGTTGGCGAGCAGGCCCTTGTAGAAATCGTCGTCGGGCGCGGTGACGCCGTTCGGCCGCTGCGGCTGGCGAATGTCGGCCTCGGTGAACTCCGGCGCCAGCGCGTCACGGCCGGCAAGCAGCCGCTGCGCCCGCCAGGTCAGCCCATTGGCGCTTTCGAGGAAGCTGCGCAGGCCGTCGCCGACGCCAAGCTGGCTGTCGAAGGCGTCGCAGCCCGAAAGCATGATGCCGGAAAGGCCGAGGCTGGCCGAGGTCAGGAACTTTCTTCGGCTTATCTGTAGCTTGGGGCTGATCTCGAATTTCGCCATGTCAGGCGCTCCTCTCGGGTGCTTTGTCGCCATTCGCCGGCGGGTCGGTTCGATACCAGCCGGTGATAATCGAACGCAGCTCGTTGATCGGGCCGGCGGCCAGGATCATCAGGATGTGGATGACGAAGAAGGCGACGAGCAGCAGCATCACCGTGAAGTGAATGGTGCGCGCCGTCTGCCGGCCGCCGAGCAGGTCGTTCAGGAATGGCAGCACCGAGTTCATGCTCGGCGACATGGCCAGGCCGGTGATGATCATCAGCGGCAGCAGCACGAACAGCACGCCGCCATAGGCCATCTTCTGCAAGGTGTTGTATTCGCGCCTGTGGTGGAACCTGAACCTGGCATGGTCGACAATGTCTCGCGGCAGCCGCCTGAAATCATCGAGGCGCGGGGCAAGATCGCGCCGCAAATGGCCGTTGATCAGACTGGCGACCAGCCAGACCAGCAGCGTGGTGGTCAGCACCCAGGCGAAAAAGAAATGAACGACGCGCGCGGTGCCGAGATCGTAGTAGGAAGGGATCGTCGCCCAGGACGGGAAGGCGCGGGAGGTCTCCTGGCCGGCCGGACCCGACCAGCCGAGCACGCCGGTGGTATCGAAGCGCTTGCCGAAGATGTCGGTGTAGCCGCGCGGGCCAGTCACCGTGTTTTCGGCGCCAATGGCGAAGATGGTGTTGTTGTAGCCAAAGCCCGACTCCTTGCCGATGTAGAGCTGTGGGCGGGCGTTAAATATTTGCAGACCGGAAAGCAGCATGAAGAACAGCGCGATCGCCCACAGCCAATGCGTCAGCCGCGTCCAGCGCGACTGCCGATAGATCAGCGTCGCATCGCTCGGCGCGGCGGTATCTGCTTCGGCGGCTTGGTTTCTGGCAAGCGATTCCATCTGTTGTTCCCTCCGGCCGCACGTTCGCCGCGGCCTGTCAGATCTCTTCTCCTCCCAATACGTCGCCAGCTTAAGCGATGTTTCACCCGATCCCGGATTTATTACGGACTGCCGAGGCTGACTGCGAGGTTGACCGCGGCTGCCACGATCACCGTGTTGAAGAAGAACGACAGGATCGAATGCACAAGCACGACACGGCGCATTTGCGAGGTTGTGATGTTGGTGTCGGCAGTTTGCGCCGTCATGCCGATCACTGTCGCAAAATAGAGGAAATCCGAGCCTTCCGGCCGTTTGCCGCCCGGGAAGTCGAGGCCGCCGACCGGAATTTTCTTTTTGGTGTCGCCATCCATCGCGTCGCCGTCCAACCAATAGAGATGTGCGTAGTGAAGTGCCGCCATCGCATGGATGGTCAACCAGCCAAGCGGGATAGACAACAACGCCACCGTAAGCTCGACGGGATCCGCGCTCTTCTCCCTGTTGATCAATTGAAACAACGAGATGATGGCAATTGCGACCACAACCAGCGTGACCGCGAAGATGGCCAGCACCGGCAGGTCCGTGTCGCCTGCATTCTTGCGCAGATAGCTGCCAGTAAGCCGCGGCATGTGAGCGACGACAAGACAGAGATAGGCGGCAAAGAACACATTGGCGCCGATCGAATAGGCAAGCGGCGCACGCCAGATCAGCGCTGCGGCGAAGGCTGCCACGCCGATGCAGGCCGACAGCGCGAACGGCGTGTGGCGTTGCATGGGCATCCTGGTGGGGGTACCGGTCGTCATGGTTTCAGTCCGCTGAGGCGGATTTCAGCGCCCGCCGCAAGATGCGGTCAAGCTCGCCGAGAAACCGCGAGCGATCCTGCGGCGCGAAGCTCGAATTGTAGCCCTTGCTTTCGCCGGTCTCGCGCAGGTGCTGCTTGAGGTCGCGCATCGCCACCGCCATGCCGATCGTCTCAGGCGTAAACGGGCGTCCCGTCGGGCCGAGTACATGGGCGCCAAGCGCCACCGCGCGGGCAGCAAGCGGGATGTCGGCGGTCACCACGATGTCGTTGGGCCGGGCATTTTCGACGATCCAGTCGTCGGCGGCGTCGGCGCTCTTGGAGACGACGACATTGCGGATCATCGGATCGCGCGATGGACGCAAGCCGCCATTGGAGACGAAGGTGACGACGATGCCGTGCCGCTCGGCAACCTTTTCGACCTCGGCCTTCACTGGGCAGGCATCGGCATCGACGAGAATAGCGGGTGCGGGCATCGTTGTTCCAAATGTGAAAGAGCCGGGCGACGTCGCCCGGCTCGATCGATGATAGTCGAGCGGCTACTAGGCCGGCAACGCGCCGGATCTCTTTGCCGTCCAGGTGGCGATATAGTCCATCAAGCCAGGATTGAGGCAGTCATAGGGTTCGAGCCCGATCGACTTCAGCTGTGACCTTATGCCATCCATACGGCTCGGATCGACACCGGATTCGATGATCGACGAGACGAAGGCGGTGAAACCCGGAGGCGACCAGCCGTCCTCCTGGAAGCGCTCCGGATGGATGAAGGACAGCCCCTTGAACGCGTGATCGCGCTCGACCGGGCCATGCATGTGGACGCCGCAGCCCGTGCAGGCATGGCGCAGGATCAGCGCGCCCGGATCGACCACCTTCAGCTTGTCGCCGTTTTCGGTCACCGTCACGTCGCCCGTACCGGCAACCGCCACGACCGAGAACAGTGCGCCTTCCGGCTTCCAGCATTTGGTGCAGCCGCAGGCATGGTTGTGGGCGATCTGGCCCTTGACCTTCACCTTGACCGGATTGCTGGTGCAGGCGCAGACCAGCGTCCCGCCGGCAAAGTCGGCCTTTTCCCTGGGCAGTCCATTGTCGATTTTCGGATGCAGTTTTTCCGGCATTTTTGTCTCCTCCCTTGTTGAACATGTGCATTTTCGGCCGCTGGCTGATTGGCCGGCGGCTTTCTCCTCCTCCTCAGTAAACTACCACGCTCCTGATCGACTTGCCTTCATGCATAAGGTCAAACCCCTTATTGATGTCCTCGAGCTTCAGCGTGTGGGTGATCATCGGATCGATCTCGATCTTGCCGTCCATGTACCAGTCGACGATCTTCGGCACGTCGGTGCGGCCGCGCGCGCCGCCGAAAGCGGTGCCCATCCAGGTGCGGCCGGTGACCAGTTGGAACGGCCGCGTCGAGATCTCCTGTCCGGCGCCGGCAACGCCGATGATGACCGACTTGCCCCAGCCACGGTGGGACGATTCAAGCGCCTGCCGCATGACTTTCGTGTTGCCGGTGCAGTCGAACGTGTAGTCGGCACCGCCGATCTGGTCGGCGCCGCGCTTGGTCATGTTGACGAGATGAGCCACGATATCGCCGTCGATCTCCTTCGGATTGACGAAATGCGTCATGCCGAATTTCTCGCCCCAGGCCTTCTTGTCGTTGTTCAGGTCGACGCCGATGATCAGGTCGGCGCCGGCAAGGCGCAGGCCCTGGATGACGTTGAGGCCGATGCCGCCAAGGCCGAAGACGACAGCGGTCGCGCCTTGCTCGACCTTGGCCGTGTTGATCACCGCGCCGATGCCGGTGGTGACGCCGCAGCCGATGTAGCAGATCTTGTCGAAGGGGGCGTCGGCATTGACCTTGGCCACCGCGATCTCGGGCAGCACGGTGAAGTTGGAGAAGGTCGAGCAGCCCATATAGTGGAACAGCTTGTCCTTGCCGATCGAGAAGCGCGACGTGCCGTCAGGCATCAAGCCTTGACCCTGCGTGGCACGGATGGCGGTGCAGAGGTTGGTCTTGCGCGACAGGCAGGACGGGCACTGCCGGCATTCCGGCGTATAAAGCGGGATGACATGGTCGCCCTTCTTGACCGAGGTGACGCCCTTGCCGACGTCGACGACGATGCCGGCGCCCTCATGGCCGAGGATCGCCGGAAACAGGCCTTCCGGGTCGGCGCCCGACAGTGTGAACTCGTCGGTGTGGCAGATGCCGGTTGCCTTGATCTCGACCAGCACCTCGCCATCACGGGGACCTTCGAGGTCGACCTCCATGATCTCCAGCGGCTTTCCGGCGGCGACGGCGACAGCGGCGCGCGTTTTCATCAGGCAATCCTCCCATGGCAGTCTGCAATCCAGGTTAGATTTAACTTACCACTCAGCTCTGCGCTATGCACGAAGCGACGTTCTGATCCCGGATTTTCGTCAGAGCTCGCCGATTTGCGTCCGGGATAGGCTCCGACTTTGCCTTGACCGGCCCCCTGAAGCCCATAAAACGGGAAGCCCGGAAAAGAAGGGCAGCCGAGGGACGAGGCCTGCATGTTCACAAAGATCCTGATCGCCAACCGTGGCGAGATCGCCTGCCGTGTGATCAAGACGGCGCGCAAGATGGGCATCGCCACCGTCGCGGTCTATTCCGACGCCGACCGCGATGCCGTGCATGCCGAAATGGCTGACGAGGCGGTGCATATCGGCCCTTCTCCCGCCGCGCAAAGCTATCTGGCCCCGGAAAAGATCATCGCCGCCTGCAAGGCGACAGGGGCCGAGGCCGTGCATCCCGGCTACGGTTTCCTGTCCGAGCGGGCATCCTTCTGCGAGGCGCTGGAGCAGGAAGGCATCGTCTTCATCGGCCCGAAGCCCAAGGCCATCAAGGCAATGGGCGACAAGATCGAATCGAAGAAGTTCGCCAACGCGGCCAAGGTTTCGACGGTGCCCGGCTGGCTTGGCGTCATCGAAAACGTCGCCCATGCCGAAAAGATCGCCGGCGAAATCGGCTATCCCGTGATGATCAAGGCCTCCGCCGGCGGCGGCGGCAAGGGCATGCGCATCGCCTGGAGCAAGGCCGAGGTGCGCGACGGCTTCGACCGGGCGCGCTCGGAAGCCAAAAGCTCGTTCGGCGATGACCGCGTCTTCATCGAGAAGTTCATCGTCGATCCGCGCCATATCGAAATCCAGGTGCTTGCCGACGCGCATGGCAACACGCTCTATCTCGGCGAGCGCGAATGCTCGATCCAGCGCCGCAACCAGAAGGTCGTAGAGGAGGCGCCGTCGCCGTTCCTCGATCCCAAGACCCGCAAAGCCATGGGCGAGCAGTCTGTGGCGCTGGCCAAGGCGGTCGACTACCAGAGCGCCGGCACGGTCGAATTCATCGTCGATAGCGACAAGAACTTCTATTTCCTGGAAATGAATACGCGCTTGCAGGTCGAGCATCCGGTGACGGAACTGGTCACCGGCATCGACCTGGTCGAGCAGATGATCCGCGTGGCGGCCGGCGAAAAGCTCGCCATCAAACAGGGCGACATCAAGCTGAACGGCTGGGCGGTGGAAAGCCGCCTCTATGCCGAAGACCCGTATCGCAACTTTCTGCCGTCGATTGGCCGGTTGACGAGATACCGGCCGCCGGAAGAGGGGCAATTTGGCGAAATAGTCATCCGCAACGATACTGGCGTCACCGAAGGCTCGGAAATCTCGATGTTCTATGATCCGATGGTCGCCAAGCTGTGCACCTGGGCGCCGACACGGCTTGCGGCAATAGATGCGATGTCGGAAGCGCTGGACAGGTTCGTTGTCGACGGCATCGAGCACAACATACCGTTCCTGGCGGCGCTGATGCAGCATCCGCGCTGGCGGGAAGGGCTGATATCGACCGCTTTCATCGCCGAGGAATACCCAGACGGCTTCGCGCCGATCGTGCCAGACGCCGAGGAGAAAGCGGTGCTGGCCGCGATCGCCACCGCGGTCGAACTGCTGCGCCGCGACCGGCTCGACCGGCTGGGCGGGCGGCTGGCGCCGCATTCCGGCGCCTTGAAACGCGATTGGGCGGTGAAGATCGGCCGGGATTATCTTTCGGTCGCCATCGTCGAAGGCATGATTTCCATTCCGATGGAGCTCGACCTCACAATCGACGGCGGCAAGGCACTGAGGGTGACCTCCGACTGGCGGCCGGGCGATCTCATCTGGCGCGGCACGGTCGGCGGCCGCAAAGTCGCGGCGCAGGTCAGGCCGGTGCTGAACGGGTTCCGCCTTGCCTGGAAAGGCATGTCTGTGACAGCCCGCGCCATGCTGCCGCGCACGGCCGAACTCGAAAGGCTGATGCCGGAAAAAGTGGCGCCGGACACGTCGAAGATGCTGCTCTGCCCGATGCCTGGCCTCGTCGTGTCGATCGCGGTTGCCGAGGGGCAGGAGGTCAAGGCCGGCGAGACGCTGGCTGTGGTCGAGGCGATGAAGATGGAAAACGTGCTGCGCGCCGAGCGCGATCTCATCGTATCGAAGCTCAACGCCAAGCCCGGCGACAGCCTTGCGGTCGATGCGGTGATCATGCAATTCGCGTGAGGCTGAAATCCGCCTCGGCGCCGGCCTGGGACGTTGGAGATTAGCGAAAGCCGAGGTGACGGCCAATCTCCCCCCTCGTGGGGGAGATGTCCGGCAGGACAGAGAGTGGCGCGAAGAAACGCGACCTGACAATTCGTTGGGCAACGAGGCTCGGGCGTGCGGAATTCGCTTTTTTGCCGCCGCAACGTATTTTGTTCTTGCTTTGTGCCGGCAGCTATGCTATTAATCTGGGTATGGTGCTAAATGGCTCCAACGACCCGCCCGCTGTGGCGGGTTTTTTGTTTTCAGGCCTGACGTCGGCGGGACAGCGCCCCTCTCTGTCCTGCCGGACATCTCCCCCACGAGGGGGGAGATTGGCAGGTTCGGCGGTTGCTCTAAACTCACAAAGCTCCAATCGCTTCCGCTGGACTCGTGTTACCCGGTGCCGGACAATACATCTTCATCGACTGAGTCCTTGTGAGGCGGCGCGAAAAAACCATGGCGGATGAGAGACTTCCACGCGATCCCTTGCTGCGCGAGGCCTATGCGAAGGCGTCGCGGGCGGAGCAGGCGGCGCGTCGGTTCATTCATCTGCGCGTGCATTCGGCCTATTCTCTGCTCGAAGGCGCCTTGCAGCTCGGCAAGATCGTCGGCCATGCGGTGCAGGACGAGTGCCCGGCAATCGCCGTCACCGACACCAACAATCTGTTCGGCGCGCTGGAATTCGCCCAGAAGGCGGTAAAGGACGGCATTCAGCCGATCATCGGCTGCCAGATCGACCTCGCCTTTTCCGGTGAGGCGAGCGACAGCCAGCGCGACCGCAGGCGGCAAGGACCGGAGATGCGGCCGGTCGTCCTGATCGCCGCAACCGAGGCCGGCTACGGCAATCTGGTCAGGCTGGTCAGCCGCGTCTACCTCGAGACACCGCCCGGCGAAGCGGTGCATCTGACGACCGAGATGCTGCAGGGCCACTCCGACGGTCTGATCTGCCTTACGGGCGGGCCGCGAGGCCCGATCGGCAATGCCTTGAAAGAGGACCGCCGCGAACTCGCCGAGACCCGGCTCCTGGCGCTCAAGGGCCTGTTCGGCGACCGGCTCTATGTCGAGCTTGAGCGCGTCTCCGGCTATGACCGCACGATCGAGCAGTCGTCGGTCGACCTCGCCTACCGCCACGATCTGCCGCTGGTTGCCACCAACGAGGCGTTTTTCTTTTCTCGTGAAGACTATGAGGCGCATGACGCGCTGATCGCCATCGCCGAAGGCTCCGTGGTTGCGGCCGACAATCGCCGCCGCCTTTCGCCCGACCACTTCCTGAGAAGCCAGGCCGATATGGCGAGGCTGTTCGCCGACCTGCCGGAAGCAATCGACAACACCGTCGAGATCGCGCTGCGCTGCTCCTACTATCCGAAGACCCGCAACCCGATCCTGCCGCGCTTTGCCGGCCGCGATGTCGCCGACGCCGACGCGGCGGTTAAAGCGGAGGCGCAGGAGCTTGCCCGGCAGGCGCATGAAGGGCTGGAGGCGCGGCTGGCGGCGCATGGGCTCACACCCGGCTACACGGCCGAGCAATATCGCGAGAGGCTGGATTTCGAGCTCGGGGTCATCGAGAAGATGAAATATCCCGGCTATTTCCTGATCGTTGCCGACTTCATCAAATGGGCCAAGGCGCAAGGCATTCCGGTCGGGCCGGGCCGCGGTTCGGGCGCCGGCTCGCTGGTTGCGTATTCGACGACTATCACCGACATCGATCCGCTGCGCTTTTCGCTGCTGTTCGAGCGCTTTCTCAATCCCGACCGCGTGTCGATGCCCGACTTCGACATCGACTTCTGCCAGGACCGGCGCGAGGAGGTCATCCGCTACGTCCAGCAGAAATACGGCCGCGACCAGGTCGGCCAGATCATCACCTTCGGCACGCTACAGGCGCGCGCGGTGCTGCGCGACGTCGGCCGCGTGCTGCAGATGCCTTATGGTCAGGTCGATAAACTGAGCAAGATGGTGCCGTCGAACCCGGCCAATCCAGTCAAGCTCGCCGACGCCATCGCCAACGAGCCGCGCTTTGCCGAAGAGGCCGAGCGGGAGCCGATCGTGCAAACGCTGCTCGACACGGCGCAGAAACTGGAAGGTCTCTACCGCCACGCCTCGACGCACGCCGCCGGTATCGTCATCGGCGACCGGCCGCTGTGGGAACTGGTGCCGATGTACCGCGATCCGCGCTCGGACATGCCGGTCACCCAGTTCAACATGAAATATGTCGAGCAGGCCGGGCTGGTGAAATTCGACTTCCTTGGGCTGAAGACGCTGACCGTGCTGGACAGGGCGGTCAAGCTGATCCGCCGCCGCGGCATCGAGATCGATCTCGCCCACATTCCGCTCGACGACCCGGAAACCTACGCCATGCTGTCGCGCGGCGAGGTGGTCGGCGTGTTCCAGGTGGAAAGTGCCGGCATGCGCAAGGCGCTGATCGGCATGCGGCCCGACTGTATCGAGGACATCATCGCGCTGGTCGCGCTCTACCGGCCGGGGCCGATGGAGAACATCCCGACCTACAACGCCAGAAAGCACGGCGAGGAGGAGATGGCGTCGATCCACCCGAAGATCGACCATCTCGTCAAGGAGACGCAAGGCGTCATCGTCTACCAGGAACAGGTGATGCAGATCGCGCAGGAGCTTTCCGGCTATTCGCTAGGCGAAGCCGATCTGCTGCGCCGCGCCATGGGCAAGAAAATCCGCGCCGAGATGGACAAGCAGCGCGAGCGCTTTGTTTCCGGTGCGGTCGAGCGCGGCGTCGGCAAGCCGCAAGCCGACTTCATCTTCGACCTGCTGGCAAAGTTTGCCGACTACGGTTTCAACAAATCGCATGCGGCCGCTTATGCCGTCGTCTCCTACCAGACCGCTTATCTGAAGGCGCATGACCCGGTCGAATTCCTGGCGGCATCGATGACGCTCGACATGGGCAATACGGACAAGCTCGCCGATTTCCGCCAGGATGCGCTGCGTCTCGGCATCGAAGTGGTGGCGCCATCGGTGATGACGTCGTTCCGGGATTTCGAGGTCGGCGAGAACCGCATCTTCTATTCGCTGGCCGCGCTCAAGGGCGTCGGCGACGCGGCGGTCGAGCACATCGTCGCCACGCGCGGCGAAAAACCGTTCAAGAGCCTCGCCGATTTCTGCGAAAGGGTCGATCCGAAGATCGTCGGCAAGCGCGTCTTCGAAAGCCTGATTATGGCCGGCGCGCTCGACTGCTTCGGCCTCGACCGCGCGGCGATGATGGCCGGCGTCGAGCGGATGATGGGGCTGGCATCGCTGGCGCAGCAGAATGCCGTCACCGGCCAGCATGACATTTTTGGCGCCTCGCTTGGCGCACAGTCGCAGGCACTCAACCTGCCGGCGACCGACCCCTGGCTCGCCGCCGACCGCCTGCACCGCGAATTCCAGGTGGTTGGATTCTATCTCTCGGCGCATCCGCTCGACGAATACAAGGCGGCGCTGCAGAAAATGCGGGTGCAGACCTGGGGCGAGTTTTCGGCCGCCGTCAAACGCGGTGCTGCCGCCGGCCGGCTTGCCGGCACTGTGACCACAAAGCAGGAACGCAAGACGCGCACCGGCAACAAGATGGGCGTCGTGCAGTTTTCCGACACGTCGGGCCAGTATGAAGCGGTGCTGTTCTCGGAAGGGCTGGCACAATACCGCGACCTGCTCGAACCCGGCCGCTCGGTGGTGATCACCGTTTCGGCCGAGGACAGGCCGGAAGGCGTCAATCTGCGCATCCAGACCGTGCAGTCGCTGGAGGACGAGGCAAGCCGCATCCAGAAAGCGCTGCGCATCTTCGTCAGAAATGACGCACCGGCATCGACAATCCAATCGCAACTTGGGCAGCGTGGCGACAGTCAGGTGAGCATCATCGTCATCAAGGAAGGCGGCGAGGGCGAGGTCGAGATTGAGTTGCCCAACCGCTACCGCGTCTCGCCGCAGATCGCGTCGGCGATGCGCGCTGTGCCAGGCGTGGTGGAAGTGGAGCTGGTGTAGCCGGCTGCCCGGCTGGCAACACTGGACGGCTGGTGGCCCAAACGTTATCGCAGTCGCCATGAATGCAATAGACAAGAGTGGAGCGCAGGATTCTTCAGCCTTGGCGCGGCTCCGCGACATGCTGCGCAAGCTATATCACGGGCGCACAGCGGCGGCGTTCCGGTTTCAGCTTGCGGCTGTTGTCATCGACCTCGCCATCATTGCCTTTTTTATTGCCACGCCGGTGATCCAGAAGTCGTCCTCGTTCCTCTGGCTGGACTACTCCGTGGCAGCACTCGTCGCCGCCGACATGATTGCCCGGCTGCTTGCCTCCAACGACATGCTGCGCCTGATGAGACAGCCGGCGTCGTGGATCGATGCCTTCATCCTGCTGACTCTGCTGATGCCTACGGCGCTGGCCAATCTCGGTTTTTTGCGCATCCTGCGGCTGTGGTCGCTGTCGCGTAGCGGCGCGCTGTGGCGATTTCTCGAGATGCGCGGCTTCAGGCGATGGCGCGAGGCGAGCCGCGCGGTCATCAATTTCCTGACGTTCCTCTTTGTCATCACCGGCTTCGTCTACACCTTCTTCTTCCGCACCGTGGGCGGTCTCGAAGGCTATGTCGATGCGCTGTATTTCACCGTCGCCACAGTTACCACGACCGGTTTCGGTGACATCGTCCTGCCCGGCGTGGCCGGCAAGCTCACCGCGATCGCCACCATGATCATCGGCATATCGCTGTTCGTCAGGCTTGCGCAGGCGCTCTTCCGTCCCACCAAGGTGTTCTTTCCTTGCCCGCAATGCGGGCTGCAGCGGCACGAGCCCGACGCCGTCCATTGCAAGGCCTGTGGGCACGTTCTGAACATACCCGACGATGGCGATTGAATTGCAGGGCTACGATGCTGCCACCTCAGCCGGTTTGGCGGCTTTTTTCTGCAGATTGAGCAGATTGCCGAGCAGGATCAGCAGGGCGCCGCTGGCGGTGAAGGCGTCGATCTGCTCGTGATAAAGCAGCCATCCGATCACCGCCGACAGCGGTACGCGCAAAAAGTCCATTGGCGAGATGACCGTCGCATCGGCATAGACAAGTGCGCGGGCCATGCAGAAATGCGACGACATGCCGGTAAACGCGATCAGCAGGATCCACGGCCAGAGTTCGAGCGGCGGGTTGCGCCATTCGTAAAGCGCCGGGACGAGGCCAAGCACCGACTGGATGATCAGCATCCAGAAGATGATACGCACGACGCTGTCCGTCCGCGTCAGCGACTTGACGAGGACCACCGAGACGCCGAAGCAGACTGCGGCTCCCAGCACGATAACATGCCCCGGATTGACTGCGCCGACGCCCGGACGCACGATGATCATCACGCCGATCAGCCCCAGCACGATTGCCGCAAGCCGTGGCCGGGAGAGCCTTTCGCCGAGGAAAGCGACCGCCAGCAGGGCGGTCCAGATCGGCGTCGTGAATTCGATCGAGATCAGCACCGCAAGCGGGATCAGCGTCAAGGCGTAAAGCCAGGCAGCCTGGCCGGTATAGTGGACGACGTTGCGGGCGATATGGGCCAGCGGACGCCCGGTGCGCATCGCCGGAAAACCGCCTGACATCATGACCAGCGGCAGCAGCATGAAAAAGCCGATCACCGAGCGCAGCTCGAGCACCTGGAAGACGTTGAGCTCTGCCGTCGTGGCCCGGCCGGCGACCGACATCGCCAGGAACGAGGCGATCGACAGCGCCATCCAGAACGCCGCCTTGGGGATCGAGGGTGCGGGTACCATGCGTGCTATGTCGCAAGCCGGCGCTTTCATCGCAACCGCTAGCCGCCGCATTCGACTGGGCCAGCCGTGAAGCGTTGCAAACAGTGATGTTGAAGCCGGAACCCGCCGCTGAGGGAAGCGTTGGTCCCTCAGTGTTTGCGTGCTGTGTTTTGGATACCAACGAGGAGCGGTCCGATGAAATCACTCGCACGATTTGTACTTGCCGGCTGCCTGGCGGCCGGGGCCGGCGCAGCGCATGCCGACGATCCGGATTTTCTTCGCTCATTCCAGGGGGATTTCGCCGGCAAGGGCATCGTCAAGGTCACCACCGATGCGCCGACGGTGAATGTCTCCTGTCACTTCAATTCCGACGCGACGTCGAACTCATTGTCGCTCGACGGCAGCTGCCGCGGTCTTATCTTGGTGACGCGCGACATCAGCGCGGACCTCAGGTCCAGCGGGACGAAATACAGCGGCACCTATGTCGGATCGCGCACCGGGCCGGCGCAATTGAGCGGCAGCCGAAAAGGCAACGCAATCAATCTCGGCATCCGCTGGGCCAAGGAGGTCAATGGCGATCGCAAGGCGCAAATGACGGTCGAGAAGAATGGCGAGGACGGCATGCGGCTGACCGTTATCGACGTCGACCCGAAAACCGGCGAGCGCGTGATTACCAGCCGGATCGATCTGCGGCGCACTTAGCACTATCACTCCTCGATCGGTTCGGGCGGGTGCGCATCACGGCCCTTGCCGAAGGTATAGCCGGTTTCCACCGCCCTGCGGCCGAACTTGCCGCGCAGCGTGTCGATGGCGCCTTCGGCCATGGCGCGCTTGCGTGACTTGACGTCGACCAGGTCGGGCGGGTCCGCCCGGTCATCGTCGGAGAGATCGCTGACGCCAATGCCGAGCAGCCGGTATTTCGTGCCATCCGCTTCCTTGCGCAGCAGCTCGAGCCCGGTCTGAAAGATGCGGTCGGCCAGCCGGGTCGGATCGCCGAGCTGGCGATTGCGCGTGCGGATCTTGAAATCCTGGGTCTTCAGCTTGAGGACGACGGTGCGTCCGGCAATGCCGGATTTTTTCAGCCGGGCCGAGACTTTCTCCGCCAGCGCCCTCAGCACCGAAACCAGTTCCTCGACGGAGGCGATGTCGGTGTCGAAAGTGGTTTCCGCCGAGACGCTTTTCGCGTCCTGGTCGGGAACGACGCGGCGGTCGTCCTCGCCGCGCGAAAGCCGGTAGAGCCGGTCGCCCATGACGCCATAGCGGCGCATCAGGTCGCCGCGTTCCATGCGCTGCAGCTGGCCGATGGTGCGGATGCCGTCGCGCTCGAGCGTGGCGGCAAAGGCCTTGCCGACGCCCCAGATCAGCGTCACCGGCTGCTCGGCCAGGAAGCCGATAGCCTCGGCCTCGCCGATCACCGAAAAGCCGCGCGGCTTGCGGAAGTCCGAGGCCACCTTGGCCAGGAACTTGCAATAGGACAGGCCTGCCGAAACGGTGATGCCGATCTCCTTTTCGACGCTGAGAGCGAAGCGCGCCAGCACCACCGCAGGCGGCAGGCCATGCAGGCGCTCGGTGCCGGCGAGGTCGAGGAAGGCCTCATCGATCGAGAGCGGCTCGACCAGCGGCGTCAGCGCCTGCATCATGGCGCGCACCTCGCGGCCGACGCGGACGTATTTTTCCATGTCCGGCGGGAGGACCACCGCGTCCGGGCAGGCTTCGAGCGCCTTGAACATCGGCATTGCCGAGCGCACGCCATGGATGCGGGCGATATAGCAGGCGGTGGAGACGACGCCGCGCTTGCCGCCGCCGATGATCAACGGCCGGTCCTTCAATGCCGGGTTGTCGCGCTTTTCGACCGCCGCGTAGAACGCGTCGCAATCGATATGGGCAAGGCGCAGCCGGTAAAGCTCGGGATGGCGCGCAAGCCGCGGACTGCCGCAGCGCTCGCAACGGCGTGCCTCGCTGCGCTGAAAATTCAGGCAGTCGCGGCAAAAACCGTGTTCGGGATTGTTGACAGGGGCCGCCATCGCTGCGAACATAAAGAGAACAAATGCAATGGTACGTCAGGACGGACGCCACGACAAGGCGGTGGGCCGGGAGAGAGCTCATGAATACGACCATAGCGCCGCTAGTGCCCGAGCTTTGGGCGGATTTCGAAGATCTTTTCGGTAAGCAAGGCGCCTGCTACGGCTGCTGGTGCACACATTTCCGGCTGTCGCCGGCAGCGCGCCGCGCGAGCGACCGGGAGCGCAACAAGGATCATATCAAGGCGCGGATCGAGGCCGGGCCGCCGCCCGGCCTGCTGGCCTTCGAGGACGGCCGGGCAGTCGGCTGGATGCAGATCGGCCCGCGCGCCGACGTGCCCGAATGGAACAACCAGGGCAGGGGGTCGGCGCCGCTCGACCCCGCCGATGCCACCGATCCCGGCGTCTGGGCGATCTCCTGCTTTTTCATCCGCGCCAAGGCACGCGGCAGGGGCCTGTCGCACCGCCTGGTCACAGGCGGCATCGACTTCGCACGGGAAAATGGTGCCCGGCTGATCGAGGCCTGCCCGATCGATCTATCGAAGGATTCGCGCTCGATCGGGCTGTTCGTCGGCTCGTCGCGGGTCTTCGAAAAGGCCGGGTTCCAGCGATTGGTCGAGCGCAAGCCGGGCCGGCCGCTGGTGCGGCTGGTGCTTTAGGCAATGCCGCGGGCGACATCGATCCGTCCGGCTCGCCTTGCGGTTGTGATGGTAATTCCCTACCAGTGATAGAAACGGTTTGACGGCCGCGAATAAGTGAGGATCGACATGAAGCGCGTTTTGCCACTTGTTTTACTGCTTGCCTGCAGCGGACCGGCCTTCGGCCAAGCGGTCGACAGGCAAGGGGCGAAGCAGCTTTCCGACGATCTGGCGCGCTATATCGGAAAGAAGCTGTTCGATATCGGGTTCGTGAAAATTTCAGTCGACGGCGATGCCTACAAGCTCGCATTCGACTTCAAGCCAGTCACGGATTTGATGGCAAAGCAGCAAGCCTTCAAGTTCGACATCACGCCTTACTTCATCTTGGTCAAGCCGCGCAAAGATGGACACTGGGACGTTTCGGCGGACGTGTCCCCGAAGGGGTCTATCGATTTCGTTGGCCCTGAGGGGGCGCAGCACATCGACTTCTCCGTGTCGGACAACAAGTTCACCGGAGTTTATGACCCCGACCTGGCCGCTTTCGCGAGCGCAACCGGTTCGATGGCTGGCATGAGGATGACCACCCGAGAGCCCAAGCAGCAGGCGGATGTCACGGTCGGTCCTGGCACTGCCGTAATAGTTTCGACCAAATCCGCAAACGGCGGCGTCGATTTCACGGTGACGGAAAAAATAACGAACTTCGCCGAAACGATCAAAGTCAACGATCCCAAAAGTGGGTTGAGTTTTCCGGCTGCTGTAAAAGCGCCTGAACTTTCCGTGGATGCGGCCGGCAAGGGTTTGCGGACAAAGCCGCTGCTCGACCTGCTTGCTTTCATCGTGGCGACTGATGATGCAGCCAAATTCAAGGCGGATGGGGCGGAGTTCAAATCGCTTCTGACGGCAGCACTGCCGTTGTGGGAGCGGATCGACGGCACCTACGGCTTCAAGGACCTTGTGGTGGAGAGTCCGGTCGGCAAGTTCGGTGCGACGCAACTGAATACCGCTGTCGGCATGGACGGCATCGCCAAGGAAGGCAAGATCAACTACGCGTTCAAGGTTTCCGGCCTGACAATACCGCAGCAGGTGCTGCCCAGCTGGAGCGTTGCGTTGCTGCCGACGGATATCGACCTCAACTTCGGCGGCGCCAACATCGATCTGGACAGCATGGCGAAGAAAACCATCGAAACCCTTGATTTCAGCAAGGATCCACCGCTGCCGGCAGATTTCGGCAACCAGATCTCCGCCGATTTCCTGGCCAAGACGCCAAAGGCCATTCTCGGACACAGCACGATCAAGAACGGCAACATCGAGATTGCGATGGAAGGCGAGATGACCTTCCCCGGCAAGAAGCCGCGTGCAGACGTGACAATCGACATCACCGGCTACGACAAGATCGTGGAGACCTTGCAGACGGCGGCGAAGACGGACCCGCAGGCCGCGCAGTATTTTACCGGCGCGCTGGCGATCAAAGGGTTTGGCAAGACGCTGCCGGACGGCCGGCTTGAATGGGTGATCAACACCAAAGCCGACGGTTCGGTGACGGTCAACGGCGCCATGCTGAAGCCGGCCGACCCCGTTGGGACGGACAACAGTGGGGAAGAGGCAACGCCATAAAGCGCCAGCAGCGGCCCATCGTCGGCGGCAGGTTCTTCGATCTGCCCGCAGTCTCGGGATCGTCGCCTATATCGAATGCTCATGATTGTCGTCGCCGAGCGGCAGCGCCCGCAACGCCTTGCCCACTGCGGCGGGTGGCGTTCCGGTCTCCTCGGAAAAACGCATCAGCGTCGGCTCGTGGGCGAGGATGAACTGCAGCACGCCGGCCAGGAAACCCGGCTCGCCGGCCGCCCGGCGGATGGAATGGGCCTCGATGCCGGTGATCGCCAGGAAGCGGGGCAGAAGTTCCGGATCGGCGGCGACGAAGCCCAACGCCTTTACGGCAATGGTTTCGGCTTCCTCGCGCATTGACGCTGCGTTTGCCATCGCTACTTTTCCTTCGTGGGCGGAATCGTTCTGTTTTCGCAGTAGTGGCAAGTGTTGCCGGCAGCAAGCTCGCCGACCTGGAATCCGAACGCTTTTCCGGCGGCCGGTTTCCGTTTCGTCAATCATATTGCCGTATAGTGGGAACAGGTTTGGTGCGTGCCGACAAGGGGCGCATGACGGCACCCTTCGAGTGGAAGGCCAGCCGGGACGGGAAATCGATGCCTAAAAAGGTTATGATCGTCGAGGACAACGAGCTCAACATGAAGCTCTTTCGCGACCTGATCGAAGCGAGCGGCTACGAGACGGTGCGTACACGCAACGGCCTGGAAGCGCTGGATCTGGCGCGGCAGCACAGGCCGGACCTCATCCTGATGGACATCCAGCTGCCCGAAGTGTCCGGCCTCGAGGTGACCAAATGGTTGAAGGAGGACGATGATCTCCACGTCATCCCGGTCATCGCCGTCACCGCCTTCGCGATGAAGGGCGACGAGGAGCGCATTCGCCAGGGCGGCTGCGAGGCATATATTTCCAAGCCGATCTCGGTGCCGCGTTTCATCGAAACCATCAAATCCTACCTGGGCGATGCCTGATGTATCTTTCCAGCCGAGCCGGAGCTTTGTGAAATGACCGCGCGGATCCTCGTCGTCGACGACATCCCAGCAAATGTCAGGCTGCTGGAGGTTCGGCTGCTCGCCGAATATTTCGAGGTCCTGACCGCTACCAACGGGCCGGATGCGATCGAGATCTGCGAAAACGGCAAGGTCGACGTCGTGCTGCTCGACGTGATGATGCCTGACATGGACGGGTTCGAGGTCTGCCGGCGGCTGAAGGGCGACCCGGCGACATCGCACATCCCGGTCGTGATGATCACCGCGCTCGACCAGGTTTCGGACCGGGTGCGCGGCCTCGAAGCCGGCGCCGACGATTTTTTGACCAAGCCGGTCAACGATCTGCAGCTGATGACGCGTGTCAAGAGCCTGGTCAGGCTGAAGTCGCTGACCGACGAGTTGCGGCTGCGCGCCTCGACGACGCGCAATATCGGCATCGAGGAGCTGTTGAGCCGCAACTTCGCGGCCGACGACGCGGTGCCGAAGGTGCTGCTGGTCGATGAGCGCAAATCCTCCTTCGAGCGCATCCAGAAGATGCTGCGCGGCAGTGCCGATCTCGACGTCGCCACCGATCCGCATGCCGGTTTCTTTCAGGCTGCCGAGTTGCCCTACGAATGCGTGATGATTTCGACGGCCTTCGCCGATTTCGACCCGCTGAGGCTCTGCTCGCAATTGCGCTCGCTCGATCGCACCCGTTTCCTGCCAATCATCCTTCTGGCGGACGAGGGCGAGGAGGGGCGCATCATCCGCGGCCTCGAACTCGGCATCAACGACTATCTGATGCGGCCGATCGACCAGCAGGAGCTGACCGCGCGGCTGCGCACGCAGGTGCGCCGCAAGCGCTACAACGACCAGCTTCGCGCCAGCGTCACCCAGACCATCGAGATGGCGGTGACCGATGCCCTGACCGGCCTGCACAACCGCCGCTATCTCGACAGCCATCTGCAGACGCTGTTCGACCGCGCCGTGGCACGGCGCCGGCCGCTGTCGGTGATGATCACCGATCTGGACCGCTTCAAGACCATCAACGATGCGCATGGCCATGACGGCGGCGATGACGTGCTGCGCGAATTCGCCCGGCGGTTGCGCAAGAATGTGCGCGGCATCGACCTTGCCTGCCGCTTCGGTGGCGAGGAGTTCGTCGTGGTGATGCCGGACACGGACGGTGCGGTAGCCGAAAAGGTCGCCGAGCGCATTCGCGCCGAAATCGCCCAACTGCCGTTTGCCGTCGGCGCAGAAGGAAAGGCCATCGAAGTCACCGTCAGTGTCGGCGTGTCGTCGGTGCTGAAAGGGGTGGACACGGTCGCGGCGCTAATGAAACGCGCCGACCTCGCGCTCTACGAGGCCAAGAGCGGCGGCCGCAATCGCGTCGTCGCCAAGGCGGCATAGCCCGGACACCAATTAGCCAGTCAACGCGACAAGGTTACGAATTTACCTTAATCCAAGCGATTTGCGAGGCTTGGTTAATAAACTGTTGATTTTCATAAGTTGGTGCGCAAATGTGCAGCCCTTAGACGTAACCGGCACGAGGCTAGATCGCCGGTTCGACCCGAAGAATACCCCATGATGCTCAGGTCCGCCGCATCTCCTGGGTCCGTGGGGTCGGCCGGCCGGCGCTGGCACATAGTGGCCTCCTCGTACCGCTGCCAAACGCCGGCCGGCCCCCAATTTCAAAACACATCAGGACTCTGCGTCAGCATCCAGAAAATGCTGGCTTTTTGTCGTGGCAGGTAGGCCGCCTTTTGATCAGCACGCTGGGGGCGGTACGCATGTGCCTGCAGCCGATTGACAGAGCCTGTCTTCTATGCAGAAATTGGTTGGACCATTGAGCCATTTTTGGTGACCCGTTGGCATGACCGAATTCGGCCTTTCGCCCATACAGGCAACTGCTCGCGACGACGCGGTGCTCAAGGCCCTGGCCGGCTTTGTGATGCGGGAAGCCCTCGGGCCCGGCCAGAGACTGCCGACCGAACGCATCCTTGCCGAGCGCCTCAAGGTGAGCCGCAACACCGTGCGCGAGGCGCTGACGCGCTGGGAAGGGCTCGGCCTGGTCGAGCGGCGGCAAGGCAGCGGCACTTATCTCAAGGGAGTGGTGTCGCTGGACATGCTGCACATGCCGCTGACGCTGGCCGGCGGCAATGATTTCACCAGCCTGATGCAGACGCTGGAAATCCGCCGCGCGCTGGAGGCGGAAGCAGCCGCCCTTTGCGCCGTTCGCGCCGGCCAGGCAGATCTCGTCGAGATCGGGCGCAAGCTCGACATTATGGAGCAGGCCTTCCACACGCGCGCCGGCATGTCGGCGGAGGAGGACTGGGAATTCCACCAGTCGATCTACCGCGCTTCCGGCAATCCGCTGTTCGAGCAGATCATCGCCGCCATGCACGAGCTGTTCCACCGTTTCTGGGAACATCCGCTCGGAGTGCGCGACTTCGGCCACGCCAGCTTTCCTTACCACCGCACCATCTACGAACGCATCGCCGCGCACGATCCGGAGGGAGCCCGGGCCGAGGCGCTGAAGCTGATCGCCACCGTCGAGGACGATCTGAAACGCGGTGCGGCCAAACTCAAACTCTCAGGCCAGAAATGAACGACCATCCCGCCGGTTTCGAAAACGACTATCTCGCCGAGGCTGCGACGCTTCTCGCCCATGATGAGCCTTTTCCCGGCGGTGCGGTGGTCCCGCCGATCTACCAGACTTCGCTCTTCACCTTCGCCAATTATGCCGAGATGGCCGACACATTCGCCGGCAGGCGACGCCAGCCGATCTATTCGCGCGGTGACAACCCGACGGTGATGGAGTTCGAGGCGCGTGTCGCCGCCCTCGAAGGCGCGCAAGCCGCGCGCGGCTTTTCCAGCGGCATGGCAGCGATC
Organism: Mesorhizobium sp. M1423; assembly: GCF_040317575.1. NCBI lineage: Bacteria > Pseudomonadati > Pseudomonadota > Alphaproteobacteria > Hyphomicrobiales > Phyllobacteriaceae > Mesorhizobium > Mesorhizobium sp. M1423. Next base: position 54,390 of record NZ_JAMYKU010000029.1, on the reverse strand, counting down.
AGCGCCACGGTGCTTGCTTTCGTCAGTGCCGGCGAGCGAATGGTCGTCGTGCGCAACTGCTACGGCGATGCCTACCGGCTGTTCGAACGGCTGTTGCCTCGGCTCAACATCAAGGTCGACTACGTCGACGGTTCCGATCCGGACGCGGTCGCCGCAGCACTTCCCGGCGCCAAGCTGCTCTACCTGGAAAGCCCGACGTCGATGATGTTCGAGCTCCAGGACGTAACGCATTTGGCGCGGCTGGCCAAAGAGCAGGGCATCATCACCTCGATCGACAATTCCTGGGCGACGCCGGTGTTCCAGAAGCCGATTTCACACGGTGTCGACCTGGTGCTGCATTCTGCCTCGAAATATCTCGGCGGCCACAGCGACACAGTCGCCGGCGTGGTGGCCGGTTCGGCTGCCCATATCCGACACATCAACGAGCAGACCTATTCCTACCTCGGCGGCAAGCTTTCGCCTTTCGAGGCCTGGCTGTTGCTGCGCGGGCTGCGCACATTGCCGCTGCGGTTGCCGCACCACATGAAGAGCGGGCTGACCATCGCCGAGCGGCTGAAGGCGCATGGCCATGTCGAGCGGGTCAACCACCCGGCCTATTCCAACCATCCAGGCAAGGCGACGCTTGCCGGCTATGCCGGGCTGTTCTCATTCGAAGTGACGGAAGACGTCGACATCCCGGCTTTCGTCGATGCGCTGAAACTCTTTCGCATCGGCGTCAGCTGGGGCGGCCATGAGAGCCTGGTCGTTCCGGCAAAGGCCTCGCTCGAGCAGACGCCGGGCCTGAATTCGATGGCGCGCTTCGGCGTCAGCCCGCGAACCATCCGCTTCAGTGTCGGATTGGAAAGTGTCGAAGACCTGTGGGCGGATGTCGCCCAGGCCTTCGACAGAGCAAAAAGATAAAAGGAGCCGTTCAAAATGGGAGTGCTGAACATGAAAAAACTGAGCATCCTTCTTGGTGCCGTCGCGGGTCTGGCGATTTCCGCCGGCAGCGTGCTGGCCGATTCCACGATCAAGATGGTCGAGGTCATTACCAGCCCGCCGCGTACCGAATTCCTCAAGAAGCAGATCGCCGAGTTCGAGACGGCCAATCCGGGCGTCAAGGTCGAGCTGGTATCGCTGCCTTGGGGCCAGGCGTTCGAGAAGTTCCTCACCATGGTACAGGCCGGCGACACGCCCGACATCGTCGAGATGCCGGAACGCTGGATGGGCCTCTACGCAACCAACGGCCAGCTCGAGGATCTCGGGCCATTCATGGCCAAATGGGACGATGCCAAGACGCTGGGCGAGCGTGCCAAGCAGTTTGGCTCGACGGTCGACAACAAGCAGTACATGATCCCTTACGGCTATTACCTGAACGCGCTGTTCTGGAACAAGAAGCTGTTCAAGGAGGCCGGCCTGGACGGTCCGCCGTCGACGCTCGACGAATTCGTCGAGGACTCCAAGAAGATCTCGGCGATACCGGGCAAATACGGCTACTGTCTGCGCGGTGGCCCGGGCGCCTTCAACGGCATGCACATGTTCATGAACATCGCCGCCGGCAAGAGCGGCTATTTCAACGAGGACGGCACCTCGACCATCAACGAGGAAGGGTCGGTCAAGGGCCTGCAGATGCTTGCCGACATGTACAAGAACGGCCTGGCGCCGAAAGATGCGGTGAGCTGGGGTTTTAACGAGACCGTCACCGGCTTCTACAGCGGCACCTGCGCCATGTTGAACCAGGATCCTGACGCGCTCCTCGGCATCGCCGACAAGATGAGCGCCGACGACTTCGCCGTGGCGCCGATGCCGGTCGGGCCGAGCGGCAAATCCTATCCGACGCTCGGTTATGCCGGCTGGGCCATGTTCGCCAATTCCCAGCACAAGGACGATGCCTGGAAGCTGATGGCGACGCTGTTGTCGCCCAAGGACAATCTGGAATGGGCAAAGGAAGTCGGCGTCATTCCGATCCACAACGGCGCCGACCAGGACGCTCACTTCAGGACCGAGCAGTTCAAGGGCTGGTTCGAAGAACTGAACAACGGCGACAAATACGAGATGGTGACGCCGCCGACGCATCTGGAAAACCTCGGCAATTTCGTCGACCAGGTGGCGATCAAGAATTTTCAGGAAGTGCTGCTTGGCCAGAAGGCGGCCAAGGACGTGGCCGACGAATGGGCCAAGTTCCTGACCAAGGAACAGCAGGACTGGCTGGCCAAGAACAAGAAATAGCTTTTCTTCCTTCTCCCCGTTCACGGGGAGAAGGTGTCACAAAGTGACGGATGAGGGGCGGCGCCAACCCGTCGTGGCTCGTGCTGGCTCTCATCTGCCTGCCCGTCCTCCGCAGCAGCTGCGGAGGGTGGACCGGCATCTTTTCCCGTAAACTGGGAGAAGGGCGCTGTCCTCGACGCTGCTTCAGGAGACAATCCAGCACCAATGACCTATGCCGTGTCCGAAATACGATCCGCCGGCCGACCGCGAAAGAAGCGGCTATCCCATGCCGCGATCGAGCCCTGGCTCTATCTCAGCCCGGCTATCGTGCTGCTGGTCGTCGTGCTCCTGGTGCCGCTGGTCATCGGTATCGGCTACTCGTTCCGCAAGTTCTCGGCATTCAAATCCGAATATGTCGGGCTTGGGCAGTATCAGGCGATGCTGTCGGATCCCGTGCTCGCGCAGGCGCTCGTCAACACGCTGTGGTGGACGGCAGCCAGCCTGTTCTTCCAGTTCTTCCTCGGCCTTGGCCTGGCGCTGCTGCTCGACACGCCGTTCCGGGGCAGAAAGATCGTGCAGGCGGTGGTGTTCCTGCCCTGGGCGGTGCCGTCCTTCCTGTCAGGCCTGACCTGGGCCTGGCTGTTCAATCCGATCATCGGGCCGCTGCCCCACTGGCTCTATGCATTGGGGCTGAAAGCCGAGCCGACCAACGTGCTCTCCGATCCCTCGACAGCCATGTGGGGGCCGATCGTCGCCAATGTCTGGTTCGGCATTCCCTTTTTTGCCATCACACTTTTGGCGGCGTTGAAGTCGATACCCTCGGAATTGCATGAGGCGGCGGCGATCGACGGCGCCTCGCCGTGGCAGCGCTTCACCAAGGTGACGCTGCCGTTCCTGGCGCCGACCATCGTCATCACCGTCATGCTGCGCACGATATGGATCGCCACCTTCGCCGACCTGATCTTCGTCATGACCGAAGGCGGGCCTGCCGGTTCGACCGCCACAGTGCCGGTCTATATCTACGTCAGCGCGTTCAAGTCGCTGGACAAGGGCTATGCCTCCGCAGTGGCGGTGCTGCTGCTTGTGCTGCTCATCGTCTATGCGATTGCACTGATCGGCATACGCCGCTCGCTGGTGAGGCACGTCTGATGATTGCAGGACGCTCCGTCTCCTCGCGCGTTCTCGGCGGCATCGGCCTTTACGGCGCCATCGGCGCCTATATGGCCTTCGCGCTGTTCCCGATCTTCTGGACGTTGAAGATCTCGGTCACGCCGGAGCGGCTGCTCTACTCCGAAGGCATCACTTTCTGGCCGTCGCAGACGACGCTGCAGAACTTCGTCACCGTGCTCGAAGCCACCGATTTCCCGCGCTACTTCCTGAACAGCGTTATCGTTTCGGTGTCGACGGCGGCCTTCGTAACGGTCATTGCCACGCTGGCCGGCTACGCCATGTCGCGATTTTCCTTCCGCGGCAAGGCGACCCTGGCCATTCTGCTTCTGCTCACCCAGACTTTTCCGCTGGTGATGGTCATTCCGCCGATCTACCGCATCATGGGGCAGATCGGCCTCATCAACAGCTTGACCGGCCTCGTCATCATCTACACCGCCTTCAATACGGCCTTTGCAACCTTCCTGATGCAGTCGTTCTTCGATGGCATTCCGCGAGACCTGGAAGAGGCGGCGATGATCGACGGCTGCACGCGCCTGCAGGCGATGCGCAAGGTGATCGTGCCGCTGACGCTGCCCGGCATGGGCGCGACGCTCGGCTTCGTCTTTACCGCCGCCTGGAGTGAGTTGCTGTTTGCGCTGATGCTGATTTCCAGCGACGACCAGAAGACCTTCGCGGTCGGCCTGCTCACCTATATCGGCAAATTCGCGGTCGACTGGGGGCAGATGATGGCCGCTTCCATCCTGGCGCTGATCCCGGTCTGCATGTTCTTTGCCTTCCTGCAACGCTACCTCGTCACCGGCCTTACCGCTGGTGCCGTCAAGGGATAGATCGATGGCCTCCGTCACTCTCGACAAAGTCCGCAAAGACTATGGAGCCGTGCGCGTCCTGCACGCGGTCGATCTCGAAATCGCCGACGGCGAGTTCGTCGTCCTGGTTGGGCCATCCGGCTGCGGGAAATCGACCCTGCTGCGCATGATCGCCGGGCTGGAGGAGGTCTCCGACGGCGAAATCCATATTGGCGAGCGCCTGGTCAACGACATCGCGCCAAAGGACCGCGACATTGCCATGGTATTCCAGTCCTACGCGCTCTATCCGCATATGGACGTGTCGAAGAACATGGGTTTCAGCCTGATGCTGAGGAAGGCCGGCAAGCCGGCGATCGATGCAAGGGTGGACGGTGCCGCCAAGCGGCTCGGGCTCGATGCGCTTCTGCAACGCTTGCCGCGGCAATTGTCCGGCGGCCAGCGTCAGCGCGTCGCCATGGGCCGGGCCATCGTCCGCGACCCGAAAGTCTTTCTCTTCGACGAGCCGCTTTCGAACCTCGATGCCAAGCTGCGCGTCCATATGCGTGCCGAGATCAAGGCGCTGCACCAGCAATTGAAGACCACTTCGGTCTATGTCACCCATGACCAGATCGAAGCAATGACAATGGCCGACCGTATCGTCGTCATGCATGACGGCCTCGTCCAGCAAGTCGGTGCGCCGCTCGATCTGTATGACCGGCCGGTCAACATGTTCGTCGCCGGGTTCATCGGCTCGCCCGGCATGAATTTCCTGCCTGCCGTGGTTGAAAAGACCGCCAAGTCGGATTCCGTACTGGCCGACGGCCAGAAGCTGCGGCTGCCGGACGGGTTGCCGCTCAGGGATGGCGATGCGATCACCGTCGGCTTACGGCCGGAGCATATCCGGCTTGCCGACAATGGCGCGCTGAAAGGCGAGGTGGGCGTAGTGGAGCCGCTCGGCCTGTCGACTCAATTCTACACCAAGCTTGCCGGCCAGCAGGTGTGCGTCTTCGCCATGGGTCGGGCCAGTGTGAAACCGGGTGATGCCGTGCGCCTGTCGGCCGAGCCGGCGTCGCTGCATCTGTTCGATCCGGCAAGCGGTGATCGCATCGGCTAGTCCTGCATCCCCGAAACGAAAAACGCCGCCCGGAAGGCGGCGTTTCGGTACTGCGAGAGAAAACCGGATTACTTGATCTTGGTTTCCTTGAACTCGACGTGCTTCTTGGCGACCGGGTCGTATTTGCGGAACGACAGCTTGTCCGTCTTGGTGCGGCTGTTCTTGCTGGTCACGTAGAAGAAACCGGTGTCGGCGGTCGACAGAAGCTTGATCTTGATGTTTGCGGCTTTGGCCATGATGTTCGTCCGTTAATGTTCGTGGAGTTTTGGCCGCTGGAGCACGGGGAAACACCCGGACGCGGGAAACTTGCCGCGACACATAAAGAACGCGCCCGGAAAGTCAACCCTTGTCCAGGTTCTGTGTCGTAAGCAGGCGAGTTGTCCGGATTAGGTAGCACGTGAGTTGTCCGGGTTTATTGCCGGCCGAGTGAGGCTGGGGATGAGGCTCCTGTGTGGCTTCGGCCGTCGTAAGCAGGCTCCGGGTGGCGTCTCAGTTTGAATGCTGGCTATGAGTATCGAGCGATGGACGGCTGATCGATCACCCAAAGCCAGTTCCCGTCACTTTGCCGGCGAGCGATTTCCGCAGTCACGGTGCCATCGGCAAGGCGCGTGGACGTAAGCCCCAAATCCCCGTTGATGATAGCCGGACGCTGATCTCCGAGATCAAACTTTCGTCCCGCTGCCACCAACTTGGCGTAAAATCGGCTGATGGCGTCTCTGCCGCAGGCCAACTGTCCGTTGCCGGTATCGAGGATGGCACCGGGTTCGTAAAGAGCAGCCATTCCTTCGGCGTCTCCCGCTTGCTCGCGAGAGACCAATAGCCGCACCAGATCCTGGGGATCGCTTGCTGGTTTGCGATTTGCTTCATCATTCATAGGCAGGCTTCCTGACAGCCAAATTCAAACCGAGATACGACCGGGTTCCGCTCACTCCGCCGCGACGGTTTCCGGCTGCAACGCCTTCTTCCAGTCTCCCGTCGTGTTCCACCAGCGGTTCGGGTTGGCGCGGTCGTCGAGACCCTTGGAGCGGCTGGCAAGCAGTGGCTGAATACGGATCACCGGCTCCTGATAGCTGTGAACCTGGTAAATCGCTTCGACGACGCGAGCGGCGAGCTTCTGGTCGTCGGGCAGTTCGAACGACACCTCGACAGTCCCCGGCCGCCTGCGCAATTCCGTCTCGGCGCTGGCGGCGGCACCTTCCAGCGGCCGATAGCGCTCGATGCCGTCTGCCGACTGAAAGGCATTGCTGTCATACTTGCCCATTCTGAGCGCCGCGATTGCGACCACCGCCTCCATGATGCGGTCGACATCGGCGGCCGGCGCCTGAAAGGTCACCAGCAGCAGCAATTCCATCCGCAGCGATTTCGTTTCAAAGCCACTGTCGATCATCCGAGGTCTCCCTGCTCATGCACTTTGAGGGAGCATATACTCGAGCGCTCCTGACATGGTGGTGTCAGTAGTTAGTCAGCAGTGGGAGCGATGTCGGCAGCGGCGCCGACCTCAGAGGATTTTGCGGAGCAGCCTGGTGCCGACCAGCGCGATATAGCAGGCGAAGAACAGGCCGAGCGCCCAACCGAAGCCCGAGGGCCCGAAAGCATCCATGCCAATGCCGATTGCCTGCGGGCCAAGCACCATGCCGACACCGTAGCAGAGCACGAAGGCAGCGTTGGCGGAGGCCAATTCGTGGCCGGAAAGCTGCGAGCCGAGATGCGCCAGACCGATTGTGTACATGGCGGCGACCACACCGCCCCAGACAAACAGAAGCGCTGCCATCAAATGCCAGTTCTGCGCGAAGAACGGCATGAAGATTGTGCCGGCAAGCCCGACGGTGGCACAGGCTATCAGCAGATAGCGGCGGTCGCTGACGCGGTCGCTGATCATGCCGATCGGGATTTGCAACAGCACGTTGCCGAGGCCGATCATGGTGAGCAACAGGGCGGCGTCCGCCTCTGAATAGCCGATGCGGTTGCCGTAGACCGGGAACAGCGCAAATCCGCCCGTCTCAACCGCGCCGAACACCAGCACAGCGGCGGTCGCCGTCGGCACCAGCCAGATATAACGCAGGAAATTGCTGGTTTCGCCGTCGGAGACGATCGTTGGGCTTTCGTTGCGCGCCGCCAGGACCGGTATGGCAGCGAGCGTAACCAAGGCGATGGTGACGCCGAAGGGGAGGAAACCGCTGCTGCCGAGATGGGCGAACAGCCATGGCCCGGCGGCAAAGCCGAGTGACAGCACGGTGGCATAGATGCCGAGCACCAGTCCGCGCCGGTGCGGCGGCGCCGAGGTGCTGATCCAGAATTCCGACAGGATGAACAGCACCGTCAGCGCGATATGCAGCAGGACGCGCAGCGGAAACCACATCCAGAAAGCTGGCGCGAAATGGAAACCGACAAAAGCCAGCGCCCCGGCGGCAATCATGGCAAGCATCGTCCAGGCGACGCCGAATCGCATGGCAAGCGGGGTGGCGAGCGGCGCGCCGGCAATCGAGGCGAGGCCTGCGACCGCGGTATTGAGACCGATCATCGACGCGGAATGGCCGCGCGTTTCCAGGATCACACTGAGCAGCGGCATGCCAAGGCCGATGGCAATGCCGACGACGCTGATCGACGAGATCGCCGCGACCATCGGCAGCCAGTGTACGCGTTCCTTGCCCTGCGGCTGGGTATCGACTGTCATGGAATGCCTGGCTGCTCTAGAGAATTTCGCGGACGAAGCGATTGCGGACAAGCCGGTAGAACGGCACGGGACCGCCGGGGCTCAGCAGCGGATCCTGGGCGAGCCGCGTTTCCAGCTCCTCCAGGACCGTGCGCGTGATGTCTGGAATATCGACTTGCCTGGCCTTGGCCAGCGGCAGCCAAACGACGTCTTCCAACTCGTTGGTCGGCCCGCCGCCGGGCAGTTCCACGGCGACGTCGTCGCGCCATGCGGCGAGAAAGCGCGTATCGAAGCGGCGCACCCGGTTGGGCGGGGTGATGGCGCGTGCAATGAAGCGCAGCGGTTGCAGTGATGGGATGACGCCGTGCTCGACAAAGCCCTGCCAGTCGCGCTTGGCGGTCGCGAAGGTGCCATTTTGGCCGATCAGCAGGCCGGCCTCCTCATAGGTTTCGCGGATTGCCGACAAGGCGATGGCGCGGGCGCGGGCCGGGCTGGTGCGGCCGATGCTGGCTGTCAATCTCGCTTCTTCGTCAGGATGAAGTGCGCTGGCTACGGGAATTCGGCTGTCGGCCGGATCGGTGCGGCCGCCGGGAAACACGAATTTACCCGGCATGAAGGCATGACGGGCGTGGCGCCGGCCCATCAGCACCAGGAACTCGTCGCCCTTGCGGTCGAGCAGGATCAGCGTCGCGGCGTCGCGCGGGCGTATAGGCTTGGCGTCGAGCGCGATCCGCTCAACCTTGCCGACTTCCGCCTTGGTCATAACGTCCATGCGCTCGACCTAGCGGAATCTTCTCCGATGCGAAAGTGGCGTCCAGCCATGCCGATTTGCGCCAGCCTCGGTCTCAAGCCTCGGGATGCGACTCGATCAGATCTTCTTCACCGCCAAAGCCGTGCATATAAAACGCCCATTGCAGGCCGATGACAGCGCCCTTGACCGGTTGCAGCAGGACGACGGCGAGAATGATGGTCAATGGCACCCAGATGGCAATGTGCTGCCAGGTCGACAGCGTCGAGGTCGCCTCGACACCCATGAAGGCGCCGAGCACGATATGGCCGACAATGACCACCACAAGATAGGCCGGCAGGTCGTCGGCGCGATGGTGGTGAAGTTCCTCGCCGCAGTGACCGCATTTGTCGACGGTCTTGACGAAGGCGCGAAACAGCTTTCCCTCGCCGCAATGCGGGCAGCGGCCGAGCATGCCGCGCTTCATTGCCGTCAATAGTGGCCGGGCGGTCCGGCCCGAGTGATGTTCGCCGCCGAAGACCCGTTCTTCCACCTGCAGTTCTGTTGGCATTACCGTCTCCTGCCGCGTGTGCCTGGACGCGATTGCGACGCCCGGGCGCGGCTTTTGGCCTTATGGAACGACCGTTTGGAGCCGGGCAGCGGCTTTGGCTCGGTCAGCATCTCGAAACGCATCGCACCGGCCATCGGCGCCACCTCGATCAGGCGAACCTCGACGCGATCGGCAAGCTGATAGCCCTTGCCGGTGCGTTCTCCGAAAAGCGATCGAGCAGTTTCGTCGTATATATAGTAGTCGCCGCCCAGGGTTGAAACCGGAATGAAGCCATCCGCCCCATACTGCGGCAATTGGACAAACAGGCCCGATTTGGTGACGCCCGAGATGCGGGCGTCGAAACGGTCGTCGATGCGCTCGGCGAGATAGGCGGCGATCAGCCGGTCGACCGTGTCGCGCTCGGCGGCCATGGCGCGCCGCTCGGTCGCCGAGATCAGCGCCGAGACCTCCTCCAGCCGCTCCGCCTCGTCCTGCGTCAGGCCGCCCGGACCAAGGCCGAGTGCGGCAATCAGCCCACGATGCACAATCAGGTCGGCATATCTGCGGATCGGCGAGGTGAAATGCGCGTAGCGCTTCAGGTTGAGGCCGAAATGGCCGATATTGGCAGGCGAATATTCAGCCTGGCTCTGCGAGCGCAGCACCACTTCGTTGACCAGTCCCTCATTGTCGGCGCCGCGCACGCGAGCGAGGATGCCGTTGAACTGGTTCGGCCGCATCTGCGCACCGCGCGCCAGTGACAGGCCGAGCGTCTGCAGGAATTCGCGCAGCGATTCCTGCTTGGCGAGCGAAGGCGCATCGTGGATGCGGTAGACCAGCGCCTGCCGCTTCGCCTCCAGCGTCTCGGCGGCGGCGACATTGGCCTGGATCATGAACTCTTCGATCAGCTTGTGCGCGTCGAGCCGCTCCGGCACGACGACCTTGTCGACGGTGCCGTCCTGCTTGAGCAGGATCTTGCGCTCCGGCAGATCGAGCTCGAGCGGCTGGCGCGTGTCGCGGCCGCGCTTCAGGATCGCGTAAGCGTCCCATAGCGGCCTCAGCACCGCATCGAGGATCGGGCCAGTCGTGTCGTCCGGTGCGCCGTCGATCGCCGCTTGCGCCTGCTGATACGCGAGTTTCGCCGCCGACTTCATCATGATGCGATGGAAGGAGTGCCTGAGTTTGTGGCCATCAGCCGAGAAAGTCATGCGCACCGCTATCGCCGGACGATCCTGGGCCTCGCGCAGCGAACAGAGGTCGTTCGAGATGCGCTCCGGCAGCATCGGCACGACACGATCGGGGAAATAGACCGAATTGCCGCGCTTCAGCGCTTCGCGGTCGAGCGCCGTGCCATAGCGCACATAGGCGGCGACATCGGCAATGGCGACGGTGACGATCACGCCGCCGGCGTTCGTCTCGTCGGTGTCGGGCATGGCGAACACCGCGTCGTCATGATCCTTGGCGTCGGACGGATCGATGGTGAGCAGCGGCAGCTCGCGCCAATCCTCGCGGCCGGCAAGCGTCGCCGGCTTGACCGCCTCTGCCTCGGCGATGACGTCGGGGGGAAAAATATGCGGAATGTCGTGCGCGTGGATGGCGATCATCGAGACCGCCTTTTCGCTGGTCAAGGAGCCCAATACCGCCAGCACCTTGGCTCTCGGCAGCCCGTAACGGGAGGCCCGCGCCGGCTCGACCTCGACCAGGTCGCCATTCTTGGCGCCGTTCTGGAATTCCTTGTCGACGACCAGCTCCGGCTGGCGCCTTTCCACCGGCTCGATGCGGAACGTGCCGTCCTTCAGCACACGGAAAACGCCGAGAACCGCATCGGTGCGCTTCTCGAAGATCTTCATCACCCGGCCGGTATAGGCCGGGCCTGCCGGATCGTCGGTTGGAAAGGTCTTGGCCAAAACCCGGTCGCCGATGCCAGGCGTCGGGCCATTGCCGCCGCGCGACACGCGGATCGCTATGACCGGAGGTTCGCCATTGCCGATCGCTTCGGTCGGGTGCGCCAGCAGCACGCCGTCGGCGTCGCGGCCAAAGATGTCGAACACCGCGACGTGGGGCAGGGCGCCGACGCGGGCAAGCCGCTTGCGCTCCTTGGTCAGCAGGCCTTCGTCCTGCAAGTCGCGCAACATGTCCTTCAGCCAGATACGGTCTTCGCCGCGCAGCGCGAACGCCTTGGCGATGTCGCGTTTTCCGGCGCGGTCCGGATTTTCTGCGATGTAACGCAGTATCTCGTCACGCGAAGGCCGGTAGTTGTCCCTGACCTTGGCACGGGTATCGGCGGTGCGCAGATCGCCGTGGCTTCTTCCGGAGACTTTGCGCGCCAACCCGTCCTATCCCTTTTTCCTGGCCACCGGTTTTTTGGCCGCTGCTGGTTTCTTCGCAGGCGCGGCCGCTTTGCGGAACGGCTTTCTGCCGCCATTGCCGCCCTTGGCTTCCTTTTCCGCAATCAGCGCCACCGCATCCTCGACCGTCACCGATTGTGGATCCTTGCCCTTCGGCAGGGTCGCATTGACCTTGCCGAAATTCACATAAGGCCCGTATTTGCCGTCACGCACGACGATCTTGCCGCCGCCGGCAGGATGCTCGCCAAGCTCCTTCAGAGCAGCGGCTGTGCCGCCATTGCGGCCGCCCTTGCCTTTCAATTGCTTCTCGGCGATCACCGAGACGGCGCGATTGAGGCCGATCGAGAACACGTCCTCGATGCTGTCGAGATTGGCGTAGGTGCCGTCATGCAGCACGAACGGCCCGTAGCGCCCCAGCCCGGCCGAAATCATCTTGCCGGATTCCGGATGCTTGCCGACGTCGCGCGGCAGCGACAGCAGGGCGAGCGCCTTTTCGTGATCGATCGAATCGACAGTCCAGCCCTTGGGTAGGCTGGAGCGCTTGGCATCCTTGCCGTCGCCGCGCTGGATATAGGGGCCGAACCGGCCATTGCGCAGCGTGATCTCCTCGGCCGTATAGGGGTCCTTGCCGAGCACCTTGGTGCCGTCTTCGCCGCTGCCGTTCTCGCCATTGGGATTGGCGGCGTCACCGAGCTGGCGGGTGAAGGAGCATTCGGGATAGTTCGAGCAGCCGACGAAGGCGCCGAACTTGCCGAGCTTGAGCGACAGGTTGCCGGTGCCGCATTTCGGGCATATGCGGGGGTTGGAGCCATCCTCGCGCGCGGGAAACACCAGCGGCGCCAGTTCCTCGTTCAACGCATCGAGCACGTCGGTGACGCGCAGCTCCTTGATGTCGGCGACGGCGCCGGAAAAATCCTTCCAGAAATCGCGCAGCACATCCTTCCAGGCTAGCTTGCCGTCGGAGATTTCGTCGAGTTTCTCCTCGAGCGAAGCGGTGAAGTCGTACTCGACATAACGCTCGAAGAAGCTTTCGAGGAAAGCCGACAATAGCCGGCCCTTGGCCTGCGGCACCAGCTTGCGCTTGTCGATGGTGACGTAATCGCGATCCTCGAGCGTCTTGAGGATCGCCGTATAGGTCGACGGGCGGCCAATGCCCAGTTCTTCCAGCTTCTTGATCAGCGACGCCTCGGAATAGCGCGGCGGCGGCTCGGTGGTGTGCTGGGTGGCGTTGATCGCCTCGCGAGTGAGCTGCTCGCCGGCACGGATCTCGGGCAGGCGGCGGCTTTCTTCGTCTTCCGAATCTTCTTCCTTCTGCTCGATGTAAGCGGCAAGGAAGCCGTCGAAGCGAACAACCGAGCCGACAGCACGAAGCTCGGCGGTACGCGAACCGTTGATCGCCTCGATCTCGACCGTGGTGCGCTCGATCTCGGCCGGCTGCATCTGGCTGGCGATGGCGCGTTTCCAGATCATCTCGTAAAGCCGCGCCTGGTCGGCGTCGAGATACTGCCTGACGGAAGCCGGCGTGCGCATGAAATCGGTCGGACGGATCGCTTCGTGCGCCTCCTGGGCATTCTTGGCCTTGGCGGAATAGACGCGCGGCTTTTCAGGCAGGTATTTAGGGCCGAATTCCTTGGCAATCGCATCGCGTGCGGCAGAGATCGCCTCCGGCGCCATCTGCACGCCGTCGGTTCGCATGTAGGTGATCAGGCCGGTGGTCTCGCCGCCGATCTCCATGCCCTCATAAAGCCGCTGCGCCACCTGCATGGTGCGGTTGGCCGAAAAGCCGAGACCCGATGAGGCTGCCTGCTGCAGCGTCGAGGTGGTGAAGGGCGGGCCGGGATTGCGCCTGGTCGGCTTGGCTTCGACCGACACTGCCTTGAAGCTGGCGCCTTCGAGCATCGCTTTGATGTCGTCGGCCTGCGCCTTGTTGGAAATGTCGAGCTTTTGCAGCTTCTTGCGCTCGAAGGCGGTCAGCCGCGCCTCGATATTTTCCTTGCGCGGCGTGCCGAGGATGGCGGCGACCTGCCAGTATTCCTCGCGAATGAAGCGCTCGATCTCGGATTCGCGGTCGCAGACCAGACGCAGTGCCACCGACTGGACGCGGCCGGCCGAGCGGGCGCCGGGCAGCTTGCGCCACAGCACCGGCGACAGCGTGAAGCCGACCAGATAGTCGAGCGCGCGGCGGGCGAGATAGGCATCGACCAGCGGCGCATCGATCTGGCGCGGATTGGCCATCGCCTCCAGCACCGACGCCTTGGTGATGGCATTGAAGACGACGCGGCTGACCGGCTTGTCCTTCAACGCGCGCTTCTGTTTCAGCACTTCCAGGACATGCCAGGAGATCGCTTCGCCCTCACGGTCCGGATCGGTGGCGAGGATCAGCCCGTCGGCGTCCTTGACTGCCTTGGCGATATCGGCGAGACGCTTTCCAGACGCGGTGTCGACGGCCCAGGACATGGCAAAGTCCTCATCCGGGCGCACCGAGCCATCCTTGGCCGGTAGATCGCGGACATGGCCGAACGAGGCCAGAACCTTGTAGTTCTTGCCCAGGTACTTGTTAATTGTCTTCGCCTTGGCCGGCGATTCGACGACGACGACGTCCATACGGTCTCATATCAGTTGTGATGCGGCAGAAGAATTCCGCTGCGCGCGACGAAATCTCATTCAATGTGTCGCTCACATGGCCGCGCTTTTGCATCCGGTCAAGGCCAAGCAGTCAAAATGCGGCCCTGCACCGAATGCGCAACCCAACGGCGCGCCTTGCGATTTCCGCAATCCTGGACAAGGGAAATGGGCAGCCTATCGCTGGACAAACCCGGCAATTGATCCTGGAGAACGGGACAAACTCTCCCGCGGATATAAGAGAAACATCGAGCACGCGCCAGCCCTGCTTGAACAGACGCTGTGAACTGCGCAATATGCAGCCCGGCATTTGCTCGGACAGTCGCACGGAATTGCTGTGCTGAAAAGCTGGCCGCCGGGGTGGTTGGGTCAACGTCCCGGCGACCAGCCGTATTACCGCCTGTTACAGCGGATCAGAGGCTCAAGGCTCAGTCGGCTTTGGCGATATGCCAGACGCCGCCGACGCCCTCGCCGGTGACATCGCCGGCCTTCTTGTCCTTGATGAACGTGTAGAGCGGCTTGCCTTCATAGGCCCACATCCTGGTGCCGTCGGTGCGGTCGACGATCGTCCATTCGCCCTCGGCCTTGGCGTTGGCGTCAGCTTTCAGTGGCGGCCAATTGGCGGCGCATTTGTCGTAGCAATTCGACTTGCCGGCCTCGTCCTTGTCATAGGTGTAGAGCGTCATGCCGCTGGCGTCGGTGTAAATCTTGGTGCCGCCGACTTCTGCTTCCTTCCACGCCTCGGCGGCGTAGGACACGACGGTGCCGAGCAAAAGCGCGGCCATGCCGATTGCGATCGTTTTCATGGACTTCTCCTTGGATGATTCGAAAAAGCGCGCGGAATAACGCGCTTCGTTTGATCAACGCTGCCTGGCGGCCCTTTCTTCCCGGGCTGTTTTCCATAGATCCAGGCGAGGGCGACGACTTGCTGGGGCCACGCGATGGTGATTGGCGGATGGCCGTTGTCGCGGCTATATGGCTGCGCAGTCATCGGGAGACGGAAATGGCATTGGACGTCGGCTATGTCAGCGCGATCGGGGCGGGAGCGATTTCGTTCCTGTCACCTTGCGTGCTGCCGTTGGTACCGCCCTATCTGTGCTACATGGCCGGCGTGTCGGTCGACGATTTCCGCGGCGAAGCCGGCATTGCGGCAAAGGCTGGCGCGCGAGGCGCGCTGGTTAATTCCTCCATCGCCTTCGTGCTCGGCTTCTCGACCGTCTTCGTCGCGCTGGGCGCCGGCGCCTCCACTATCGGCCATCTGCTACGGGTCTGGCAGGAGCCGCTGGCAATGGCGGCCGGAGTGCTGATCATCCTGATGGGGCTGAATTTCCTCGGCGTATTGCGCATCCCTTTGCTTTCACGCGAGGCGCGCTTCCAGTCACAAGGCAAGCCGGCCAGCCTGATCGCCGCTTACGTCATGGGCTTGGCCTTTGCCTTTGGCTGGACGCCCTGCATCGGCCCGGTGCTGGGGCCGATCCTGACGCTTGCCGGCGGCCGCGAGACGGTGGGCGAGGGCGCGCTGCTGCTTGCCGCCTACTCGCTCGGCCTCGGCATACCGTTCCTGGTCGCGGCGCTGTTTTCCGGCGCCTTCATGCGCTTTCTCGGGAAATTCCGCGTCCATCTCGGCCGCGTCGAAAAAGCCATCGGCGCGCTGCTGGTCGTGGCCGGCGTGTTTTTCCTGACCGGCGGCGTGCAGGCGGCGTCCTATTGGTTGCTCGAGAATTTTCCGGTGCTGGGGCAATTGGGATAGGTTTGCCGCCCGGCCGAGGCGCGAGGCCGTAACTGCGGCACAAGGTACCACAGCTACGTGGTCCGTTCAGCCTCCGAAATAGCTTGGCTGGTCGATATCGACGATGAGCCCGGGTCCGCTCGGCGCCCAGCCCAGCAGCGCGCGGGTTCGCTCGCTTGAAGTCGGGACATCCATCGCCGCGAACATCGTGAACCAGCCAAAATGATCGCCGGCCTCTTCGGCGGACTTAGCGACGACCGGCACGTTCAGGCGCCGGCCGATCACGCCGGCGATGTCCTTGAACGGCACGCCTTCTTCGGCGATCGCGTGATAGCGCCCGCCACCGGCGCCATGCTCGAGCGCAAGCCGGTAGATGCGGGCGGCATCGAACCGATGCACGGCGGGCCAGCGATTGAGCCCTTCGCCGACATAGGCCGACACGCCCTTCTTGCGAGCAAGGTCGATGAGGATCGGAACAAAGGCGTGGTCGCCCTGGCCATGGACCGACGGCGGAAGGCGGACAACCGACGCGCACACCCCGCGTGCCGCCAGCGCGGCGGCTGTCGCTTCGGAGGCGCGGGGATACGAAGCGGAAGCGGGGACAGGCGCATCTTCCTCCGTCGCGATACGGCCCCGCGCCTGGAGCGCGGTTCCGGAGGTGACGAGCAGGGGGCGCTCGGAGCCTTTGAGTGCACCGCCCATCGCCTCGATGGCGCGCCGGTCCATTTCGCAGTTTTGCGCGAACTTCGAAAAGTCATGGTTGAACCCGGTGTGGATCACCGCATCGGCGGCTGCCGCACCCCTGCGCAGGTTCTCCAGGTCTTCGAGGTCGCCTCGATGCACCTCGGCCCCAGTGGCGGCAAGCGACTTGGCCGACGCATTCGAGCGGGCGAGGCCGAGCACCCGATGGCCGACGCCGATGAGTTCTTGAACGACGGCAGAACCGACGAATCCGGTCGCTCCGGTAACGAAAACACGCATCACGACTTCTCCTTGTTCATTTCTGACCACGACCATGTTCGCGGCCCGGTGACGTCGTGATAGGCGCTTGAGAAAATACGATCTATGCGGTAAAGTCCATATTATCTTCGCAATCGTCCGGAATGACCCATGGATCCCCTTTCAGATGTGCTCTCGCTGCTGAAGCCGCGAAACTATATGTCGGCCGGCTTCGATGCAGGTGGTGAATGGTCGATCCAGTTCCCCGACCAGCAGCAAAGCATCAAGACGGGAGCGGTGGTCTCGGGCCGGTGCTGGCTGTCGGTGGAGGGCGTTGCCGACGCAGTGCACCTTGAGACGGGGGACTGTTTCCTGCTGCCGAGCGGACGGCCTTTCCGCCTTGCAAGCGACATGGGCCTGGCGCCTGTTGAAGCCGTCAAGATTTTTCCGCCAGCGCGAGCCGGCGGTGTCGTGACCCACAATGGCGGCGGTGATTTCTTTCTGGTCAGCAGCCGCTTCGCGCTTGGCGGCAATCATGCCGGCATCCTGTTGCGGATGCTGCCAGCCATTGTGCATATCCGCAAAGAGTCGGACCAGTCTGCGCTGCGCTGGTCGGTGGAGCGGATGATGCAGGAGCTGCGCGAGCCACAACCGGGCGGCTTTCTGGTGATCCGGCACCTCGCCCACATGATGCTGGTTCAGGCGCTGCGGCTGCATCTTTCGGAAGGATTGAAAGGTGGCATCGGCTGGCTCTTTGCCCTGGCGGACAAACAGATGGGCGCGGCGATCAGCGCCATGCACGACGATCCGGCGCATGGCTGGACGTTACAGGAGCTGGCGGAACGGGCCGGCATGTCGCGATCGACCTTTGCGCTTAGATTCAAGGAGACGGTCGGCGCATCGCCCATGGACTATTTGACGCGCTGGCGAATGCTGCTGGCCGGCGACCGGCTGACGAATTCCAGCGATCCCGTCGCCGTCATCGCGCTGTCGCTCGGTTACGAATCCGAAAGCGCCTTCAGCACAGCCTTCAAGCGGGTCATGAACTGTTCGCCACGGCAATACGGTCGTGGCCGAGCCCCCGGCTTCGCATCACGCAACGAGGCGGAAGCCGCCTGAGCCGATCGGCTTGAGCGTCTCGCGGGTTGGAGGTTCCACCGTCTCACCGGAATTTAACCGCATTGGTGCAGCATGGCGCCGGTGCTACTAACGCTTCGATTCCAGACTCCTTTCAACGGTTGCTGTCCCCATGAGCCAGAGATCCTGCCTGTCCATCATCCTCGCTGCCGGTGAAGGCACGCGCATGAAGAGTGCGGTGCCGAAAGTGCTGCACACAATCGCCGGCCTGCCAATGGTTGCCCACGTCGTCAAGGCGGCTGAAGCCGCCGGCAGCGGTGATCTGGCGCTGGTGATCGGCCATGGCGCCGACGAGATGCGCAAGGCGGCACTCAAGTTCGCGCCGAAGGTCGAGACTTTTGTTCAGGAAAAGCGCCTCGGCACCGCGCACGCCGTGCTTGCCGCGCGGGCAGCGATATCAAGGGGTTATGATGACATCCTGGTGATGTTTGGCGACACGCCGTTAATCGATCCGGAAGCACTGGCGGCGGCGCGGCTGAAGCTGGCCGAAGGTGCGGCTGTCGTCGTGGTCGGCTTCCGTACGGAAAATCCTTCGGGCTACGGCCGGCTTATCGAAAAGGCCGGCAAGCTCGTCGCCATCCGCGAGGAGAAGGACTGTTCGGACGAGGAGAAGAAAATCACCTTCTGCAATGGCGGGCTGATGGCGGTCGCCGGCAGGCATGCGCTGAAGCTGCTCGATCAAGTCGGCAGCAAGAACGCCAAGGGCGAGTATTATCTCACCGACATCGTCGAGATCGCCGCTGCGCAAGGACTTGATGTCGTCGCCATCGAAGCCAGTTTCGAAAATGCCCTCGGCATCAACAACCGCGCCGAGCTTGCCCAGGCGGAAGGCATCTGGCAGGCGCGCCGGCGGCATGAAGCGATGCTTTCCGGCGTGACGCTGATTGCGCCAGAAACCGTGTTCTTCTCGCACGACACCGATATCGGCGCCGATACGATCATCGAGCCCAATGTCTGGTTCGGGCCGGGCGTGAAAATCGCCACGGGCGCCAAGATCCATGCCTTCAGCCATATCGAAGGCGCAACCATCGCGTCGAATTGCGATGTCGGGCCGTTCGCGCGGCTGCGGCCCGGGGCCGATCTGAGAAACAAAGCCAAGGTCGGCAATTTCTGCGAGGTAAAGCAAGCGATCGTCGAGGAGGGCGCCAAGATCAACCACCTGACCTATATCGGCGATGCCCGCATCGGCGCAGGCGCCAATATCGGCGCCGGCACCATCACCTGCAATTATGACGGTTATTCGAAATTCTTCACCGATATCGGCGAGGGCGCCTTCGTCGGCTCGAATTCCTCGCTGGTGGCGCCGGTGTCGATCGGCAAGGGCGGCTACATCGCCTCGGGCAGCGTCATCACCGAAAGCGTGCCCGACGATGCACTGGCCTTCGGCCGTGCCCGCCAGCGGACGCTGCCCGGCAAGGGCAAGGAGTTGCGCGAACGGTTCGCTTCGGCCGCGGCTGCCCACAAAAAAGGATAGCCTAGCGGAACTCAGCGACAAGCTGGATTTCCCCAACGATTGCATCGTTGAAGGCGGACAGGTCTTCGGCCGGGATCCAGTATTCCAGATGCGCCCGGCTGCCGGCATGCTGGACGCTGTAACGGTCCAGAAAGCTGCGGCGCACCTCGAAACGGGTCACGAAATCTGATCCGCTCGCGGGCACATTCCAGTCTCGGGCGATCTGGGTGGCATAGGCCTCGCTCGTTTCCGGATAGAAGATCGGCTGATCGGCAAGTCGAGGAGGAAAGGCGCGCATCCCTGAACTCTGGATCAACTCCAGTTCGCGTGGCCCAACCGGACGCCAAAGTGTCACCGTGTCAATTCGTTCGTTCATGGCCGCATCATGTCTTTGACTGATTTCAGGAGCCTTTGAGGCGAGATAGGATATATGAGCGGAGAAACTGAGCAATTGCAGTAACCGGATTGCAAGAGCGCTCTGTGATGGTGCATCTGTGCAGGATAGTCCGGCTGATATATCGGACGAAATGGAATGTGATTTTTCGCGGTCGCCAGGCAGTCTCTAAATAGTGCCGGGTTTGAAGTCAGAGTCGGGGGAAGCGCCATGTGCGGTATCGTTGGAATAGTCGGTAACTCGCCGGTCGCGCCGCTTATCGTCGATGCGCTGAAAAGGCTCGAATATCGCGGCTATGATTCGGCCGGCGTCGCGACCATCGATCATGGCCATCTCGCCCGTCGCCGTGCCGAAGGCAAGCTGATCAATCTCGAGCGCCGGCTGAAGGACGAACCGCTCGGTGGCACGATCGGCATCGGCCACACGCGCTGGGCAACGCATGGCGTGCCGAACGAGACCAATGCGCATCCGCATTTTTCCGACGGGCTCGCCATCGTCCATAACGGCATTATCGAGAATTTCGCCGAATTGCGCGATGAGTTGATCCGCGACGGCTATACGTTTTCCTCGCAGACCGACACCGAGGTCGTCGCCCATCTGGTGGCGCGCGAACTGGCCAGGGGCCTGAAGCCGGTCGAGGCCGCGCATCAGGCGCTGAAGCGGCTGGAAGGCGCCTTTGCGCTGGCCATCATGTTTAAGGGCGACGAGGATCTGATCGTCGGCGCCCGCAATGGCCCGCCGCTGGCCGTCGGACATGGCGATGGCGAGATGTTCCTGGGCTCCGACGCCATCGCGCTTGCCCCGTTCACCAACTCGATCACCTATCTGGAAGACGGCGACTGGGCGGTAGTGCGCCGCAACGACGTTGCCATCTTCGACATGGACGGCAACAAGGTCGACCGCAAACGCCAGCAGTCGCTCAGCACGAGCTTCATGGTCGACAAGGGCAACCGGCGCCATTTCATGGAAAAGGAAATCCACGAACAGCCGGAAGTGATCTCGCACACGCTGGCACATTATGTGGATTTCGTCGGTGGCGTCTCGAAGCCGCTCGACCTGCCATTCGATTTCGCCAAGATCGACCGGCTGGCGATTTCGGCCTGTGGCACCGCTTATCTCGCCGGGTTGATCAGCAAATACTGGTTCGAGCGCTATGCGCGGCTGCCGGTCGACATCGATGTCGCCTCGGAGTTCCGCTACCGCGAGATGCCGCTGTCGAAGACCGATGCCGCCTTCTTTATCTCGCAATCGGGCGAGACGGCGGACACACTGGCGTCGCTGCGCTACTGCCGCAAGGCCGGCATGAAGATCGGTGTTGTGGTCAATGTGCGCGAATCGACCATGGCGCGCGAATCCGACGTCATCCTGCCGACACTGGCCGGCCCGGAGATCGGCGTCGCCTCGACCAAGGCGTTCACCTGCCAGCTCTCCGTGCTGGCTTCGCTGGCGGTGCGAGCTGGTATGGCGCGTGGGACCATTTCGCCCGAGCAGGAGAAGACACTGGTGCGCGCGCTATCCGAAGCGCCGCGTTACGCCAACCAGGTGCTGAAGCTCGATGGGCAGATCGAAAAGATCGCTCGCGACCTCTCGCACTACAAGAATGTACTTTACCTCGGCCGCGACACCAATTTTCCGCTGGCCATGGAAGGCGCGCTGAAGCTCAAGGAAATTTCCTATATCCACGCCGAAGGCTATGCCGCCGGCGAGCTGAAGCACGGGCCGATCGCACTGATCGATGAGAACATGCCTGTCATCGTCATCGCCCCGCACGACCGCATCTTCGAAAAGACGGTGTCGAACATGCAAGAGGTGGCGGCGCGCGGCGGCAAGATCATCCTGATCACCGACAGCAAGGGCGCTGCACACGCTACGGTGAAGACGATGGAGACGATCGTTTTGCCGGACGTGCCGGAAATCATCTCGCCGATCATCTACGCGCTGCCGATCCAGATGCTCGCCTATTTCACCGCCGTGTTCATGGGCACGGACGTCGACCAGCCTCGCAACCTGGCGAAATCGGTAACGGTGGAATAGGTCTCGTTTAAAAACTTCGCAATTCCAAAGCGCCTTCGGGTTCAGTAGTGTCGCGTTGCAAACACACGCTGCGGTGAACCATGTCGGATGCTCTCAAGACCTCAGGCATGACCCGGCTGAGAAACTATTTCCTGACCGGCTTCGTCGTTTGCGCGCCATTGGCGATCACCGCCTACATTGCCTGGTCGCTTATCGGCTGGGTCGATTCCTGGGTGAAACCCTACATCCCGGTACGCTACAATCCGGACACCTACCTGCCGTTTCCAGTGCCGGGTTTTGGGCTGATCGTTGCCCTGATCCTCATCACCTTTATCGGTTTCCTGACAGCCAATATCGTCGGTCGCGCCATCGTCAACTTCGGCGAGCGCCTGCTTGGCCGCATGCCGCTGGTGCGCGGCATCTACGGCTCGCTGAAGCAGATTTTCGAGACCGTGCTGTCGAACAAGGGCGACATGTTCCGCCAGGTCGGGTTGGTCGAATATCCGCGCAAGGGGGTCTGGTCGCTGGTCTTCGTCGCCAGCGAGAAGGAAACCGAGATCAACCAGAAGCTCGACCAGCAAGGCGATCCGCTGATTGCGGTGTTCATGCCGTGTACGCCTAACCCGACTACGGGCTTTCTGATGTATGTACCGAAATCCGACATCGTGCTGCTCGACATGACGATCGAGGACGGAGCCAAGCTGATCGTTTCGGCCGGCCTGGTGGCGCCGGCGGTCAAAATGGTGACGGTGAACGGCGAGCAGATCCACGGCGCGCTCGCCAATCCGCCGCTCGACGCGATGCCTCAGCCGGCGCGCAGGAGCCGCACGGCCTCGTCGCGGCCGAATAGATAGAGCAGCAGGCGCAGCGCCGTGCCGCGTTCGGACTGCAGTTCCGGATCACGCGACAGGATCAGCCGCGCATCGTCGCGGGCGGCCTCGAGCAGGTCGGCATGCGCCTCGATGCGCGCCACCTGGAAGCCCGGCGTGCCGGATTGGCGGGTGCCGAGCAACTCGCCTTCGCCGCGCAGCTTCAGATCCTCTTCGGCGATGCGGAAGCCGTCCTCGGTCTCGCGCATCACCGACAGCCGGCGTTTGGCCGTCTCGCCAATCGGGTCCTTGTAGAGCAGCACGCAGGACGACGGCTTGTCGCCGCGCCCGACCCGGCCGCGCAATTGGTGCAACTGGGCAAGGCCAAAACGCTCGGCATGCTCGATGACCATGATTGTTGCGTCAGGCACATCGACGCCGACCTCGATCACCGTGGTGGCGATCAGGATGCGCGTTTCACCCTGCTTGAAGGCGCGCATCGCCTCGTCCTTGTCGGCGCCCTTCATGCGGCCATGCACCAGGCCAATCCGATCACCGAACAGCGGCTTCAGCGAGGCAAAACGGTCCTCGGCCGACATCAGCTTGATCTCCTCGGATTCCTCAACCAGCGGACAGATCCAGTAGATTTTCTGGCCATCGGCGACAGCGTCGAGCATGCGGCCGATCAGCTCGTCGAGCCGTTCAAGCGGCAAGGTGACGGTGCGGATCGGCTGGCGGCCGGCCGGCTTTTCCGTCAGCTTCGACACGTCCATGTCGCCGAAGGCAGTCAGCACCAGCGTCCGCGGTATCGGCGTTGCCGTCATCACCAGCATGTCGGGCGCATCGCCCTTGGCGGTGATGGCAAGGCGCTGGTGGACGCCGAAACGGTGCTGCTCGTCGACGACGGCGAACACGAGGTCATGGAACGTCACCGTTTGCTGGAACAGCGCATGGGTGCCGACGACGATGTCGATGTCGCCATTGGCCAGCCCGGTCAGCGTGTCGGCGCGCTCGCGGCCGTTTTCGCGGCCGGTGAGGATGGCGACGCGCAAGCCGGACCGTTCCGCCAACGGCGCAATCGTTGCCAGATGCTGGCGCGCCAGGATTTCGGTCGGCGCCATCAATGCCGCCTGGCCGCCGGCCTCGACGGCACGCGCCATGGCAAGCAGCGCGACCACCGTCTTGCCGGAGCCGACATCGCCCTGCAAAAGGCGCAGCATGCGTTCGGGGTCGCCGAGATCGGCGTTGATTTCGGCAAGCGCCATTTCCTGCGACGTGGTCAGCGAATAAGGGAGTGCCGCGCGCAATTGTTCGACTATGCGGCCGTCGCCAACGAGTGGCCGGCCCGATAATCGGCGGACCTTGGCCCGGACCAGCGCCAGCGATACCTGGCCGGCCAAGAACTCGTCATAGGCAAGGCGCCGCCACGCCGCGCCGTCGACGGAGACGTCGATCGGGTCGGCAGGATTGTGGACCCGGGTGAGCGCATCGCCGAAAGCAGGAAAGGCGTGGCGGCGCCGGAACTCGCCGTCCTGCCATTCGGGCAGCACCGGCAGGCGGGCCAGCGCTTGGCCAATCGCCCGGCGCAGCACCTTGCCCGAGAGCCCGGCGGTCAGCGGATAGACCGGCTCGACCAATGGGAGGTTTTCTGCGTCGCCGGCAAGTGCGATATGGTCGGGATGAACCATGGTCGGGCGGCCGTTGAACCATTCCATGCGGCCCGAGACGACGACATGCTCGCCTACGGGCATCGCTTTTTCGAGATAGGCGGCATGGGCATGGAAGAAGGTCAGCGCGATCTCGCCAGTGTCGTCATGGGCGTAGACCCGGTAGGGTACCGACCTGTTGCCACGCGGCGGCGGCTGGTGGCGGTCGATGCGCACATCGAGCGTGACGATTGCGCCCTCGGCCGAACCGGCGATGCCCGGCCGGTTGCGGCGATCGATGACAGTATGCGGCAGCACGAACAAGAGGTCGCCGGCGCGCGCTGCCCGGTCGCCGAGATCCGCCGCCACGACTTTCTCGATCAATACGCCAACCTTCGACCCGACGCCGGCAAGCGAGGTGATCGGGACAAACAGCGGATCGAGGAGGGAGGGACGCATGATGTCAGCTTATGTTGCGCCGGCCGGAGCGCAAGGCTGACACCGCCTTCTATCCACGCTATATGCGCCGCCTGGGCAAGGATGTTGCACGATGACCGGAACGACTCGATCAAGCGAGGAGCTCGATACCCGCCGCCGCAAGCTTCTGTTTCGTTCGTGGCACCGCGGCATGCGCGAGATGGACCTGATACTCGGCAGCTTCGCCGATGCCGAGATCGGCGCCTTGACCGGCGACGAAATCGACCAATATGAGAGGCTTCTCGACATTCCCGACACCGAATTCCTGCCTATCGTCACCGGCGAGCGCCCGGTTCCGACGGATATAGATTGTGCCGTCCTGCAAAAAATCCTGGCTTCGTGCCGGGACATGACCTTCTGAACAACGTGTAGCCATGAGCCTTATCCCTACGATCGGTCTGCCGAAAGGCCGCGCCGGCCAGTTCATTGTCGATGGCGTCGCCGACGGCTACGAAGCCTTTGCGCTGGTGCAGGCTGCGCACGAGATCGCCCCTGACAAGCCGGTGCTTTTCGTGGCACGCGACGGCCAGCGTCTGCCGGCGATCGTCGAGGCGCTTGCCTTTGCCGCGCCGGGCCTGCCGGTGCTGGAACTGCCGGCCTGGGATTGCCTGCCTTACGACCGCGTCTCGCCCGGCGCCGATGCCGCCGCAAGGCGGCTCGATGCGCTGGCAGCAATGATTGCGCTGGCGAAGAGGCCGCACCGCGCCGTCATTCTCACCACCGCGAATGCGTTGCTTCAGCGCATTCCGCCGGCGGAACTCGTCGAGGCGCAGACCTTTCACGCCAAGCCCGGTAACCAGATCGACATGAACGTACTGGTGTCGCGGCTGGAGACGTCCGGCTTCGAGCGGGTACCGACGGTGCGCGGCATCGGCGAATTTGCAGTGCGGGGCGGCATCCTCGATCTCTTCGCGCCCGGATGGGCGGAGGCGCTGCGCCTCGATTTCTTCGGCGATACGCTGGAATCGATCCGCGTCTTTGACACCGCAACACAGAGAACCACCGGCCAGCGCAAGTCGATGGCGTTGCAGGCGATGAGCGAGGTGGCGCTGACGCCGGAAACCATCAGCCGCTTCCGCCGTGCCTATATCGAAGCCTTTGGCGCACCCTCGCGCGATGATGGGCTCTATGCGGCGGTCAGCGAGGGCAGGCGGTTTGCCGGCATGGAGCACTGGCTGCCGTTCTTCTATGAGCGGCTGGAAACCGTCTTCGACTATCTACCCGACGCGCCTGTGGTTTTCGACCATCTGGCGCATGAGGCACTGGCCGAGCGCCACACTCTGATCCTCGACCACTACGAAGCGCGCAAGAAGCAGGCCGACGGCGCCTTGAAGGACGCGGTGCCCTACAAGCCGGTGCCGCCGGATCTGCTCTATCTGTCGCCAGAGAACCTGATTGCCTCGCTTGGCCCGCGCGAAGCAATAGACTTCACGTCGTTCGATGCGCCCGATGCCGGTGCGAAAAAGGTGTTCCATGCCGGCTCGCGCCACGGCCGCAGCTTCGTCGAGGAACGCGCCGACCCTAGCGCCAACGTTTTCGACGTCGTCGTAAAACACATTTCCGACGAGCGCGCTGCACGCCGCCGCGTCATCGTCGCCGGCTGGACCGAGGGTTCGCTCGACCGGCTTGGTCAGATCCTGGCCGAGCATCATCTTGGCAATCTGAAGCCGGTGGCGACGCTTGCCGAAGCCGAAAGGCTTGAGCCGGGGCAGGCGGGACTGGCCGTGCTGCCGCTCGAATCCGGCTTCGAGACGGAGAAACTGGTCGTTGTCGCCGAGCAGGACATTCTCGGCGACCGGCTGATCCGACGGTCGAAGCGCAAGAAGCGCGCGTCCGACTTCATCGCCGAGGCTTCGGCGTTGTCCTCGGGCGATATTGTCGTCCATTCCGATCATGGCATTGGCCGTTTCATCGGGTTGCGTACCATCGAGGCGGTTGGTGCGCCTCACGATTGCCTCGAAATCCACTATGCCGGCGATGATCGGCTGTTCCTGCCTGTGGAAAACATCGAGCTGCTGTCGCGCTATGGCTCGGATTCGGCCGAGGCGACGCTCGACAAGCTTGGCGGCGGCGCCTGGCAATCGCGCAAGGCGCGGCTGAAGAAGCGCCTGCTCGACATGGCCGGGCAGCTGATCCGCATCGCCGCCGAGCGGCAGATGCGGGCCGCACCGGCGCTGGTGCCGGCGGAAGGCCTCTATGGCGAGTTTGCAGCGCGTTTTCCCTATGAGGAGACCGATGACCAGCAGACGGCGATCGATTCGGTCATGGATGATCTAGGCGCCGGAAAGCCGATGGACCGGCTGATCTGCGGCGATGTCGGCTTCGGCAAGACCGAAGTTGCACTTCGCGCCGCCTTCATCGCGGCGATGGAAGGCGTTCAGGTGGCGGTGGTGGTGCCGACGACATTGTTGTCGCGCCAGCATTTCAAGACCTTCTCGCAGCGCTTCTCGGGCCTGCCGATCCGTGTCGCCCAGGCCTCGCGGCTGGTCGGCGCCAAGGAACTGGCCGAGGCCAAGAAGGGCATCGCCGAAGGTCAGGTTGACATTGTCGTCGGCACGCACGCGCTGCTCGGCTCCTCGATCTCGTTCAAGAATCTCGGCCTGCTGATCATCGACGAGGAGCAGCATTTCGGCGTCAAGCACAAGGAACGGCTGAAAGACCTGAAGACCGACGTCCACGTCCTGACTTTGTCGGCGACGCCGATCCCGCGAACGTTGCAGCTTGCCTTGACCGGCGTGCGCGAGCTGTCGCTGATCGCTACGCCGCCGGTCGACCGCATGGCAGTGCGCACCTTCATCTCGCCCTTCGATCCGCTGGTCATCCGCGAAACGTTGCTGCGCGAGCGCTACCGTGGCGGCCATTCCTTCTATGTCGTGCCACGCATCAGCGATCTGGCGGAAATCCGTGATTTTCTGCGCGAATCCGTGCCTGAGCTGAAAGTGGCGGTGGCGCATGGCCAGATGCCGCCCGGTGAACTCGACGACATCATGAATGCTTTTTATGATGGTCAGTACGATGTGCTTTTGTCGACCACCATCGTCGAATCCGGCCTCGATATCCCGACCGCCAACACGCTGATCGTGCACCGCGCCGATATGTTCGGACTGTCGCAGCTCTATCAGCTGCGCGGCCGTGTCGGCCGTTCGAAGGTGCGCGCCTACGCGCTGTTCACGCTGCCCGCCAACCGCAAGCTCACTGACACCGCCGAGCGTCGGCTGAAAGTGCTGCAGTCGCTCGATACGCTGGGCGCCGGTTTCCAGCTGGCCAGCCACGACCTGGATATTCGCGGCGCCGGCAATCTGCTCGGCGAAGAGCAGTCGGGCCACATCAAGGAGGTTGGTTTTGAACTCTACCAGCAGATGCTGGAAGAGGCGGTGGCCGAAGTGAAGGATTCCGGCGAGGTGCAGGACGGCGGCTGGTCGCCGCAGATCGCCGTCGGCACAGCGGTGATGATCCCGGAAAGCTATGTCCCGGATCTGCAGCTCAGGCTGGCGCTCTATCGCCGTCTTGGCGATCTCGAAAATACGGAAGAGATCGATGCTTTCGGCGCCGAGCTGATCGACCGGTTCGGGACGCTGCCGGAAGAGGTAAAACATCTGTTGAAGATCGTCTTCATCAAGGCGCTTTGCCGCAAGGCCAACGTCGAGAAGCTCGACGCCGGGCCGAAAGGCGTCGTCATCCATTTCCGCAAGCGGGAATTCCCCAATCCGGTCGGGCTGGTCAAGCTCATCGGCGAACAGGGCTCGCTGGCCAAGATCCGGCCCGACCAGAGCGTCGTCTTCAGCCGCGACTGGCCGACCCCCGAAAAGCGGCTGGCAGGCTCGGCGGTTGTCATGACGCAGTTGGCACGGCTGGTGGAGAAGGCGGCGGCGTAGCAGGGTGTCGCTGGTGCTCTGGGCACAGCCGCACCGGCACTTTCACCGTGCCGTGCCCATTCGCCACGCGGCCAATTCCGGTCTAGAATAGGAAATCGGCTTCGTGTATGGAGCCGCGACCCCATATTGGGCGGATTGGCGGGCGATGGCGTCCGTGCGAAAGAGCGTTGGGTGCTTCGATGACGAAATGGTCGCCGAATTCGTGGAGAGCTAAGCCGATCCAGCAGGTTCCTGCCTATCCGGACCTTGTCGCGCTGAGGAACACGGAAGCCCAGCTCGCCACCTTTCCGCCGTTGGTTTTTGCAGGTGAGGCGCGCAAGCTGAAGAAGCAGCTTGCAGCCGTCGCTGCCGGGGACGCATTCCTTCTGCAGGGTGGCGATTGCGCCGAGAGCTTCGCCGAGCATGGCGCCGACAATATCCGCGACTTCTTCCGCGTCTTTTTGCAGATGTCGGTGGTACTGACCTTCGCCGGCGCGCAGCCGGTGGTGAAGGTCGGCCGTGTCGCCGGCCAGTTCGCCAAGCCGCGCTCGTCCGACAATGAGACCAAGGGCGGTGTGACGCTGCCCAGCTATCGCGGCGACATCATCAATGGCATCGAGTTCGATGCCAAGTCGCGCATTCCCGATCCTGCGCGGCAGGAGATGGCGTACCGCCAGTCGGCGGCGACGCTCAACCTGTTGCGCGCCTTCGCCCAGGGCGGCTACGCCAGCCTGGAGAACGTGCATCAATGGATGCTCGGCTTCGTGTCCGACAGCCCGCAGGGCGAGAAATACGAGTCGCTCGCCAACCGCATCACCGAGACGATGGACTTCATGAAGGCCGTCGGCATCACCTCGGAGACCAATTACGCGCTACGCGAGACCGATTTCTACACCAGCCATGAGGCGCTGCTGCTCGGTTATGAAGAGGCGCTGACTCGCGTCGATTCGACTTCGGGCGACTGGTACGCCACCTCCGGCCACATGATCTGGATCGGCGATCGCACGCGCCAACCCGACCATGCGCATGTCGAATATTGCCGCGGCATCAAGAACCCGCTCGGCCTGAAATGTGGCCCGTCGCTGACGCCGGACGGCCTGTTGCAGCTCATCGACCTGCTCAATCCGGAGAACGAGCCTGGCCGGCTGACGCTGATCGCCCGCTTCGGCTCCGACAAGGTCGCCGACCATCTGCCCAAGCTGGTGCGAGCGGTGCAGAAGGAAGGCCGCAGCGTGGTGTGGTCTTCTGATCCGATGCATGGCAACACCATCGAGGCCGCCGGCTACAAGACACGGCCGTTCGACCGCATCCTGAAGGAGGTGCAGACATTCTTCGAGGTGCATCGCGCCGAAGGCACGCATCCCGGCGGCATCCACATCGAGATGACGGGCAAGAACGTCACCGAATGCACCGGTGGTGCCCGCGCCATCACCGCCGAGGAACTGCAGGATCGCTACCACACCCATTGCGATCCGCGCCTCAACGCCGACCAGGCGATCGAGCTGGCCTTCCTGGTATCCGATCTGCTCAAGAAGAGCCATCCGGTCCAGCACAAGCAGGCCGTCAACGGCTGATGCGATCTGAACTTTGATGTATTGAAAAAGCGCCGGAAAAATCCGGCGCTTTTTGTATTCAATCCGGCGGGTGTCGCATTTGCTGGCGCGTAACGCGCGCAAAACTGGAATCCTGCCAAGCGATGGCAATTGCATTGGGAGGCCGAGATGGCTGACAGTCACAGCGGATCATGCTTGTGCGGGGCAGTGCGGTTGCAGACGCGAGGACCGCTACGCGGCGTTATCTACTGCCATTGCTCGCAGTGCCGAAAGCAGAGCGGGCATTTTTATGCCGCGACCAATGTCGCCGATCGCGACATCACAATCGCCGGCGCAGAGAACGTCACCTGGTACGAGGCATCTTCGTTTGCCAGGCGCGGTTTCTGCAAGACATGCGGATCGCTGCTGTTCTGGAAACCGATGGAGGGTGGCTACGTTTCGGTCATGGCCGGCCTGTTCGACGCGCCAACCGGACTTCAAGGGGAATGTCATATCTTCGTCGGCGACAAGGGCGATTACTACGCGATCGACGATGGGCTGCCGCAGTTCGAGAAGTCGACGCCGTCGATCAAGGTAGCAGACGGCTGATTTTTGAAGAGGCCGCCTTATTCCCTTGATCCAGCCATTGCGCTATCCCCTGCCGGTGATTCCGAAGGGTTTTGGCATGCAGCGGCTGATCGACGCTTTTTACAATTCGGTGCGGGCGTTTCGCAAACTGGCCGCCGGCGAGGAGGCCTTCCAGCTGGAACTGGTCCTGCTTGTGCTTGCGCTGCCGCTCGGCTGGTTCCTTTCAGAATCGTGGCGCGGCTATGCCCTGCTGATCGGTGCGGTGCTGCTCATGATCATGATCGAAGTGCTGAACACCGGCATTGAGGCGGCATGCGACGCGTTCAGCCGCGAATTCAACATCGACATCCAGCTAGCCAAGGATTGCGGTTCGCTGGCGGTGCTGATTTCGGTGGTGATCGTCGCCGGCGTCTGGGGCGTCGCAGTCATCGAGCGCATCGTTGGGGTACCGATCTGAGGTTTCAGGCACCACATGCCGGTTAATCGAGGAGACCGATATGGCCGATACCGCCGGATTTCTGCTGCTTGAACGTGAGGGCCTGCCGGACGATCTGCGCTGGCTGGTGGAAAAATATCCGCGCGAGGACTGGCAGGCGCATGCCAACATCCACGGCATGGCCAATATGTGGCTGCAGCGGCACGACATGTTCCGCGACCTTGGCGGCATGCTCACCAACGGCATTGGCGATTATCGTGAGGGCAGGCTGAACGCGCCGGAATTCGCACGCTGGTTCGCGCCGCGCCTCAATCATTTCCTCGGCAATCTCGATGGCCACCACAATGTCGAGGACCATCACTATTTCCCGGTCTTCGCCAGGGCCGAGACTCGTCTGAAGCGCGGCTTCGAAATCCTGGATGCCGATCACCACACAATCCATGAGGGACTGGAGCGCAATGCCGAGGCGGCAAATGCCTTCATCGGCACGCTTCAGGAGAGCGAGGACAAACAGCGCTTCGCCGCCGATGCCTATGCCGACGAGAACAGCCGGCTGATCGCCATGTTGACCCGGCATCTTGCCGACGAGGAAGACCTGATCATTCCGCTGATCCTCGAGAAGGGCGACCGCGCGCTCGGCATTGATTGACGATCAGCTTCCCTTGCGAAGCTCCTTCTTGGCGAGGACGTGCGACGCCAGCCAGCCGAGGATGGCCACAACGAGACCGATGACCAGGGCGATCAGCAACCGCTCGTGGCGGGCCAGCGCCTGGCCGACGATGCGCTCCGCGCCCAGCCCGAAGACATAACCGACAGTGCAGAACAGTGCCGCCCAGACTACCGACGAGATGGCGTTGAGGATGACGAAGCGCGCTGCGGCGATGCCCGACAGCCCGGCTGCGATACCACCGACCAGGCGCAGGCCATAGATGTAGCGGTTCGACAGCACGAAAATGTTGGGATGAGAGGTGACAAGGCGGTAGGCGTGGCTGAACCCTGGCCGGGCTCGGAGTCCGATCACGAATTTATGGTCGGCGAAGCTCCGTCCCAGGATGAAAAAGAACGTGTCGCCACCGAAGGCGCCGAGCGCCGCCGCGAGGAAGGCCTGCCACGGGACGAAGACATGCTGATGCGCAAAGAAACCGCCAAGGATGGCGGCGCTTTCGCCCTCGGCGACGCAGCCCAGAAAAACCGCGACCAGCCCATATTGCTCAATGAGACGATGGATGGCTTCCGTCATGAAGACGTCCGCTGGTTCGACAGAATCTCGTCGATGCGCTTCACCTGCTCGGCCAGCCGGGCGATCTCGTCGCGCATGCCGATGATCTGGCTGTGGCGCAGTTCGTCGAGCTTTTCATGCAACGCCATGATCTCGATCTCGGCCTTGAGATTAACCTCATAGTCGTGGGCGGCGTCGATACGATCGCGCTCGGTCTGGCGGTTCTGCGCCATCATGATCACTGGCGCCTGCAGGGCAGCAACCATGGAAAGCACGAGATTGAGGAAGATGAAAGGATAGGGATCGAAGGCGGCGCGCGACAAGAGCCAGACATTGCCTGCCGTCCACAGGATCAGGAAGCCAATGAATGTCAGGATGAAGGACCACGAACCGCCGATCCGGGCGATGGTGTCAGCCAGGCGGTCGCCAAACGTCTGGTGAAAGGCGACGGCCTTGTTGGTGTCCTTGGAGATCGTGGTGCGCTCGAGCGTTGATTGCAGCACCCGGCTTTCGAGCGCGCTGAGGCCGTCCGGCTTTCGCTTCAGCCAGCGGTTTGCCAGGTCCTCGATCGTTTTGTTCATCGTCGCCTCCGTCGTCAGCGATAGAGGTAGAAGCTGCCGGTTCATACGGGAAGTGGTAGATTGACGCGATGGGGTCAGGAAACAATGGTGGATTTTCAGAAGATTCGCGCCCGTGCGGCGAAACGCAAAGGCGGTGAGGCAGCGCTGACGTCGCTGCTGGGCCCTACGCCCGACAATGCCGCGCTGGCAAAGATTGCGGATGACCGGATCCTGTCGACCATGGCCGAACGGGTCTTTGCCGCCGGCTTCGTCTGGCGCGTCATCGAGCAGAAATGGCCAGGTTTCGAGGAAGCATTTCTTGGCTTCGAGCCGAAGCGGCTGCTGTTCCAGCCTGACGATTTCTGGCACGATCTCACCGCCGACAAGCGCATCGTGCGCAATCCGCAGAAGATCAAGTCGGTACGCGACAACGCAGCCTTCGTCGAGCGCGTGTCGAAGGAGCATGGCAGCTTCGGCAAGTTCCTCGCCGACTGGCCGGCCGGCGATCAGGTCGGGCTGATGGCTTATCTCGGCAAGCACGGGAGCCGGCTCGGCGGCAATACCGGCCAGTATTTTCTGCGCTGGCTGGAGTGGGACGCCTTCATCGTCTCGGCCGACATGGCGGCAGCGCTGCGCGACGCCGGGCTCGACATCGCGCAGAGCCCGACATCGAAGAAGGACCTAGACAAGATCCAGGTGCAGATCAACGCCTGGGCGGCGGAGACCGAGCTGCCGCGCCGACACATTTCGCGCATTCTGGCAATGTCGATCGGCGAGAACCATCCGCCGGAGGCGCTACGCGAATATATGGGCGAATAGGACCGATTGTTTGGTCCAAACGAACGCCATTGCCGGACGAATTTTGCCGCGCTAAACCCACAGGCATGATCGACAAGACCGCTCCAGACATATTGCGCATCGCCGTCGCCCAGCTCAATCCGACGGTCGGCGACGTCGCCGGCAATCTTGCCAAGGCGCGCGAGGCGAGGGCGGATGCCGCCCGCCAGGGCGCCGATCTCGTGCTGTTCACCGAGCTTTTCCTGGCCGGCTATCCGCCTGAGGATCTGGTGCTGAAGCCCGCCTTCCTGAAGGCCTGCGAGCGGGCGGCGGAGGATTTCGCCGGCGATACCGCCGATGGCGGCCCGGGTTTCATCATCGGCACGCCGTTGAAGCGCAAGACCGGCACGCACAATTCGATCATCTTTGCCGATGGCGGCAAGATCCTTGCCGAACGCTACAAGCTCGATCTGCCGAATTACGGTGAGTTCGACGAGAAGCGCGTCTTCCAGGCCGGACCCGAGATCCAGGGGCCGGTCAATTTCCGCGGCGTGCGGGTGGGAGTGCCGATCTGTGAAGATATCTGGGGCGAGATTGCCGTCTGCGAGACGCTGGCCGAAAGCGGCGCGGAAATCCTGCTGGTCCCGAACGGCTCGCCCTATTACCGCGGCAAGGTCGACGTCCGCCACCAGATCGTCATCCGCCAGGTCATCGAATGCGGACTGCCGATTATCTATGCCAACCAGCTTGGCGGCCAGGACGAGCTGATCTTCGACGGCGCGTCGTTTGCCATAGGCTCTGACAAGACGCTGGCCTTCCAGATGAGCCAGTTCGAGGAGACGGTCAACGTCACCACCTGGAAGCGAAAGAATGACGTCTGGGTCTGCTCTGACGGACCGATGTCGAAAATCCCGGAGAAGGAGGAGGCCGACTATCGCGCCTGCATGTTGGGCCTGCGCGACTACGTCAACAAGAACGGCTTCAAGAATGTCGTGCTCGGCCTTTCCGGCGGCATCGATTCGGCGATCTGCGCGGCACTTGCCGTCGATGCGCTCGGCGAGGAACGGCTGCGCGCCGTGATGATGCCTTACCGCTACACTTCGACGGACTCGCTCAAGGACGCCGAGGACTGCGCCCGCGCGCTCGGCTGCCGCTACGATATCGTGCCGATCTTCGAGCCGGTCGAGGGCTTCCTGCACACACTGACGCAGCTTTTCGAGGGCACCAAGGAAGGCATCACCGAGGAAAACCTGCAGAGCCGGGCCCGTGGCACCATCCTGATGGCGATTTCCAACAAGTTCGGCTCGATGGTGGTCACTACCGGCAACAAGAGCGAGATGTCGGTAGGCTACGCCACGCTCTATGGCGACATGAATGGCGGCTTCAACCCGATAAAGGACCTCTACAAGATGCAGGTCTATGCGTTGTCGCGCTGGCGCAACGCGCATGTGCCGCCGGGCGCGCTAGGCCCGTCCGGCGAGGTGATCCCGAACAATATCATCGACAAGGCGCCCTCGGCGGAACTGCGCGAGAACCAGACCGACCAGGATTCGCTGCCGCCCTATCCAGTGCTCGACGACATATTGGAGTGTCTGGTCGAGAACGAGATGGGTGTCGACGAGATCGTTGCGCGCGGCCATGACCGGGCGACGGTGACGCGCGTCGAGCACCTGCTTTACGTCGCCGAATACAAGCGCCGGCAGGCAGCGCCCGGCGTGAAGATCACCAGGAAGAATTTTGGCCGCGACCGCCGCTATCCTATTACCAACCGGTTCAGGGATGGCGGGTAGGCGATTGGCTGCATAACGGTTTAGCCATGGCCAACTTTGAAATCAGCTTCGACCTGTCGCAGATCGACTTCCGGGCGACGTCCGACATTTTGAAGGAGAGCTATTGGGGCAGCGGCCGCAGCGATGAACTGCACCGCCGCGCCTTTGCCAACTCACTGTGCGTCGGCGCCTATGTCGGCGGCAATCAGGTCGGCTTTGGCCGGGCGATCACCGACCGTACGGTATTTGCCTATCTCGCCGACATCATTGTCTGGCCCGGGTATCGCGGGCAAGGCATCGGGACCCGGCTTGTCCAGGCGCTTATCGACCACCCGGATTGCAAGACTGTCACCCACTGGAGCCTGTCTACCAACGATGCCCACGCGGTCTACGAGAAGCTCGGCTTCAGGCCTTCCACCGACGGCCGCTATATGCGCCTCGACCGCGTCCCGGCAGCCTGAACAGAGGCAGCGCACAACCGACCGTTGTTGCAAAATCGTCTCACTGGTTGGACCAGATGCGCTTTCGACCATCTACTGACTTGGCGCGGCGTTGAGGCGTCTCTATAAACGCCTTTCCGCGATCCCCTTGGGGAGGACCGAAATGCCAGGATTTGACATCGTTATGCGAGGCCGCGAAGCCTAGGTCCCAATCGGTGAGCCCGCAGGTTCTTACCTTTGCGGCGAAGCCGAGCTGAGAACAGGCGTTCGTCGATGCCGGTCGCCGCCCGTATTCGGGCGAGCCGCCAAATGTGCCGAACCTCCGCTTTCCTTGGGTGCTAATTCGCCCGACGCGGTTTTTTCAATTTCGACCTTTCCGGGATCGGGCTCGTTTGCGCCCGAATGACATCATGGCTCGTTTTCGAATAGATTTGCGCGCGGGCGCCTTTCGCAGCGTTCTTGGTTTTACGCTCAGTCATTGGCGGCGCCAGCCGTGGCGGCTTTCGCTGATCATGGCCACATTCCTGCTGTCGACCCTGGCCGACGTGCTGACGCCGCTCTATTCCGGCCGGCTGGTCGACGCCGTTGCCAGCAGTGCCACTGCCGACGATGTCGCATGGAATGCCGCGACGGCTGCCTTTTCGATGCTGGTGGCCCTGGCGCTCACCGGTGTCGTGCTGCGCAATCTCGCCTTCATGGCCATCGTCGAACTGACCCTGAAGATGATGGCCGACATCGCCGCCGATGCCTTCCACCGCGTCCAGCGCTTCTCCACCGACTGGCACGCAAACAGCTTCGCCGGATCGACGGTGCGCAAGATAACGCGCGGCATGTGGGCGCTCGACCTGCTCAACGACACGATCCTGATCGCGCTGCTGCCGTCGGTCGTCATGCTTGTCGGCTCGACGCTGTTGCTCGGCTGGTTCTGGCCGCTGATGGGCGCGGTCGTCGCGACGGGCTCGGTGCTGTTCATCGGCGTAACGACGATGCTGTCGCTCGGCTATGTCGCCCCCGCGGCAAGGCTTGCCAATGCGTGGGATACGCGGCTTGGCGGCTCGCTGGCCGATGCGGTGAGCTGCAACGCCGTGGTCAAGGGTTTTGGCGCCGAGGAGCGCGAGGAGACACGGCTTGCCGACGTCGTCGCCAAATGGCGCGCACGCACGCGGCGCACCTGGGTGCGCGGCACCGTCAACGGCACCACGCAAGGCACGATGCTGCTGCTTTTGAGGGC
Organism: Mesorhizobium sp. M1423; assembly: GCF_040317575.1. Lineage (NCBI taxonomy): Bacteria > Pseudomonadati > Pseudomonadota > Alphaproteobacteria > Hyphomicrobiales > Phyllobacteriaceae > Mesorhizobium > Mesorhizobium sp. M1423. Next base: position 17,234 of record NZ_JAMYKU010000029.1, on the reverse strand, counting down.
AGCGGTCATCGGCTTTTCCCTGCTTTTGTGGTCGTGGGGGCAGGCGAGCGCCGGCGACGTCGCCTTCGTGCTGACCTCATTCTTCGTGCTGCAAGGCTATCTGCGTGACATCGGCACGCATATCCGCAATCTGCAGCGCTCGATCAATGACATGGAGGAACTGGTCGACTTCCAGTCCGAACCACTCGGCATCGAGGATCGGCCCGGAGCCAAGCCGATCCGGATCACCGATGGCCGTATCACCTTCGACAATGTCACGTTCCACTACGGTAGCCACCGCTTGCCGCTTTATCGGGACTTTTCGGTGGATATCGCTCCGGGCGAGCGGGTCGGGCTGGTTGGCCATTCGGGCTCCGGCAAGACCACGTTCGTCAAGCTGATCCAGCGCCTCTATGACGTGACTGCGGGCAATATCCTGATCGACGGCCAGGATATTGCCAATGTCGCGCAGGCGTCGCTGCGCGCACAGATCGCGATCGTCCAGCAGGAGCCGATCCTGTTCCACCGGTCGCTGGCTGAAAACATCGCCTATGCCCGGCCGAGCGCCACGCAGGCCGAGATCGAGCACGCGGCGCGCTTGGCCAGCGCGCATGACTTCATCGCCGATTTGCCGAAAGGCTATGGCACGCTGGTCGGCGAGCGTGGCGTAAAGCTGTCGGGCGGCGAGCGTCAGCGTGTTGCAATCGCACGCGCCTTCCTCGCCGATGCGCGCATCCTCATCCTGGACGAGGCAACGTCGAGCCTCGATTCGGAATCGGAGGTGCTGATCCAGCAGGCGATGGAGCGCTTGATGGTCGGCCGCACGACGCTGGTCATCGCCCACCGGCTGTCGACCGTGCGCGCGCTGGACAGGCTTCTGGTGTTCGATCGCGGCCGCATTGTCGAGGAGGGATCGCATGACCAACTGATCCGGCTGCAAGGCGGCATCTACCGCCGGCTGTTCGAACGCCAGGCGCTTGAGCTGACCAAAGGCCTGGTGATCTGACGGTTACGGCGCGGCGCGTCTTAATGGACGCGCGGCGCTGCCGTCTTTTCTTCGTCTTCGTCATGTTCTATGTCTGCCGCAGAGCGCGGGGGCGCGTCTTGTCAACAGCAAAACCATCCGGTACGCCCCGCTCATGACAGTTACCGTCCGTTTCGCCCCGTCACCGACCGGCCGCATCCATATCGGCAATGCGCGCACCGCTTTGTTCAACTGGCTGTTCGCCATCAAGAACAAGGGCCGCTTCATCCAGCGCTTCGACGATACCGACGTTGCCCGTTCGACGCAGGAATTTTCCGACGCCATCCTTTATGACCTGCATTGGCTGGGCATCTTCCCCGATGCCACGGAGTATCAGTCGCGGCGGGTCGAAATCTATGATGCCGCACTGGAAAGGCTGAAGGAAGCCCGCCTCGTCTATGCCTGCTATGAGACGCCTGAAGAGCTCGACCTGAGGCGCAAGGTGCGCCGCACGCGTGGCCTGCCGCCAGTCTATGGCCGCGAGGCGCTGACGCTGGCACCCGAGCAGGTCGCGGAATATGAGGCCGATGGCCGGCGGCCGCACTGGCGCTTTCTGCTGCCCAACTTCAGCAGCGATCCGCTGCAGCCGGAGCGCACCGAAATCCACTGGAACGACCTGGTGCGCGGCGAGGAGACCGTCGACCTCGCCTCGCTTTCAGATCCCGTTCTGCGGCGCGAGGACGGCACCTATCTCTACACACTGCCTTCGGTGATCGACGACATCGACATGGGCGTCAGCCATGTCATTCGTGGCGACGACCACGTCACCAATACCGGCGTCCAGATAGCCCTGTTCCGGGCGCTCAGCGCCGAGCCGCCGGTGTTCGGCCACCACAATCTTCTGACAACAGCATCAGGCGAGGGGCTTTCCAAGCGTACCGGCGCGCTGTCCATACAGAGCCTGCGTGAGAGCGGCATAGAGCCAATGGCGGTCGCTTCGCTGGCGGTACTCGTCGGTACCTCGGAAAACGTCGTGGCGGTGCCGACGATGGCTGAACTTGCCGAGCGCTTCGATCCGGCGGCAACATCGAAATCCGCCGCCAAATTCGATCCGGACGAGCTCTTCGTGCTCAACCGCACGCTGCTGCACCACATGCCCTTTTCCGAGGCGCGCGACCGGCTGATCGTGCTCGGCATCTCTGGCGAACAGGCCGAGCCTTTCTGGCTGGCGGTGCGCGGCAATCTCGACAGGCTGGCCGATGCGGCGATCTGGTGGCGCACACTTCGCGACGGTCCAGAGGAGCCGGCGGAGTTTTCCGACGATGACCGCGACTTTCTTCGCCAGGCGTTCGAACTGCTGCCGGAGGAGCCTTGGAACGGCACCGTCTGGAAAGACTGGACCGGCAAAATCCGAGCGGCGAGCGGCCGTAAGGGCAAGGCGCTGTTCATGCCGCTGAGGCTGGCGCTTACGGGACAGCCTTCGGGTCCGGAGCTTGCAGATCTGTTGCCGCTGCTGGGTCGGGAAGGAACGTTGGCCCGACGACCCTGACCTTGCGCTGTTCGGGCGGCGGCAGGGACGTCAGCGAAGGCACGGGTTTGACGGCAAGGCGTCTGATCGCCTCACGGTCGAGGCCGCCTTCCGCATTGGCCAAGGTCTCCGGGTCGGCGCCCGGATCAGGCCTGGCAACCGGCACCGGAATGAACGGAGTGGTCTCCACGTTCGCTTCGGATCGTTCCGGGCTGGGCGGGTTGCCGGCGATGATTTCGAAATTCTGCGCGGCATTGCAGCCGCATGCCGGCGGCCGTGGCATGTCGGACTGCTTGTAGAGGTAGGCCGTCGGCAGTTCGATATAAGGCCTGCCGGTCACCGAAGACGTCATGGACGCCGAATCGCTGTTCATGCCGCGCGTGTAGAAAACCTGCATCTCGGTGCCGGGGCAGCTCGATTCGCAATTCTTCTGGTCGCGCTCGAAATCGCCGAGCGAGGCAGCATTCGACATCGGGAAGAAATAACCGTCGCAGGTCCGCACACACATGGTGCGGAATTCTCCTCGCGGCTGGCCCATGTCGGCGTTGTTGAGCAGGGTGCGGATGTTGCCCGGCTGACTTAGCTCTTCAGCCTGGCTGGGCTCTTCACGCTGGTCGGGCGCATCGGATTCACTGCCCAAAAGCTGCTCGAGCAGGTTTCCGTTGCCGTTTTCATCGCTGGCTTCGCGAACCGGTGCGGGCTTTGATGGCGCCGCTTCGTCGCGGCAGCCATTGGCGTCAAGCGAGGTCAATATGCGCGCGCGATCGCGTCGCGAACCACCGCTGTCAAGCTCAGCGCGCTTGGCCTGCAAGTCGTCGAGATTGGCAGCCATGCGATCGATGGTGGCGTCGAGTGCCGCGCATACGTTGGCGTTGCGGCGAGACAGCGAAAAGCCGCAGCCGGCGCTGCTGGATTGGCTGACGGCCTTTGAAATCTGCTGGCGCTGCCGGGCGATCGCGTCGTCATATTTCCTGAGCAAGGCCGGTTTGCCGCCGCCACCACGAGAAGCGGCAGCAAGATCGGCTTCAAGCTGGCGGCAGAGGCGGGAGGCGGCCTGCGCCTGAGTGACGGCGATGTCGCACAGTAGCAGGGCACCGAGCAGCGCGGCGGCCCGCGTCAGCTTCCAACGTGCGCCCGTCATCGCTCCGGAACTCCGCCTGTCTGCCGTTCTGAAAGCTACCGCGCTTGCGGTTAAGCGTTTGTTTAGCATATCGCTGATTCCGGCTTCAGCCCAAATCGGCGATGGCTTGCGCCTTGTGCGCGGCTTCGACCACAACCAGCGCGTCATATCGACCACGCCGCACGGCATACTCGGACATTGTCAGGACCGCGACACCCTGGCGTTGCACGAAAAAGGCGTATTCGCCCAGAAGAATGCCTGGATCCAGCAATGCCCGGAGGCTTGGCATGACCGCGATTACCCGTCGAGCCGCAGTGCAATTTGGTCTTTTGTGCCTGGCGATGCCGGTTGCCATGGCGCAGGAAAAGCGCATCACGCCGGATTGGGGCACCAAATTGGTCGAAGCCGCCCGTGAGCAGATCGGCGTCACCACGCTCTACGATCCGACCTATACACGCCTGGCCTATCCGGGCGGGGACGTTGAGCCCGAGCGGGGTGTGTGCACGGATGTCGTGATCCGTGCCTATCGCCGCGCCTTCGATCTCGATCTGCAAGAATTGGTGAATGAGGATATGCGGGCCAATTTTGCCGCCTATCCGAAGGCTTGGGGCCTGAAAGCGCCCGACCGCAACATCGACCACCGCCGTGTGCCCAATCTTGCGGTCTATTTTGAGCGGCGCGGTGCTGCCTTGCCCGTCAGCCAAGACCCCGCCGACTATCGGCCTGGGGATCTCGTCGCCCAGATGCTGCCCGGCAATCTGTCGCATATTGCCATCGTGTCGTCCAATCGCTCCACTGTGGTGCCGACAAGAGGGCTGGTCATTCACAATATCGGTGGCGGCGCCAGGGAAGAGGACACTTTGTTTGCCTTCAGGCAGACAGGGCATTTCCGGTTCGGGCCAATCTGAGAAAGCCCACGGCTAGCCCAGATCGACGATGGCTTGCGCCTTATGCGCGGCTTCGACCACGGCCAGTGCCGTCATATTGACGACGCCGCGCGAGGTGACCGACGGCGTCAATATGTGCGCCGGGCTGTCGGTGCCGAGCAGGATCGGGCCGACATGCAGCGCGTCCATCATCGTGCGCAGCGCGGTCAGCGTGATGTTCGCCGAATCGAGATTGGGGAACACCAGCAGATTGGCTTCGCCCTTCAGCCGCGAATGCGGATAGACGCGCTGGCGCAGCTGCTCCGATAGCGCCGAGTCGGCATGCATCTCGCCGTCGCATTGCAGGTCGGGCGCGATGCGCGCCAAGATCGCCGCCGCCTGCCGCATCTTCATGGCGCTTGGCGAATCGCGGGAGCCAAAATCCGAATGCGACAGCAGCGCTGCCTTGGGCTCGATGCCGAAACGCTGAATCTCCTCGGCCGCCAAAACGGTCATCTCAGCAATCTCCTCGGCGGTCGGATCGACGGAGACATGGGTGTCGGTGAGGAAAATGATGCCGCGCTGCGAAATCAGCATGGAAAGCGTCGACAGGTCGCGATCCTTGATGCCGGCGCGCGGCCCGATGATCAGCGTCACGTTGCGCAAATGACGCTCGAAACGGCCCTCAAGGCCGCAGACCATGGCGTCGGCGTCGCCGCGCTTCAGGGCAAGGGCGGCGATCACCGTATTGTCGGTGCGCACCATGGTGCGCGCCGCTTCCGTCGTCACCCCACGCCGGCCGGCAAGCTCGATCAAAAGGTCGACATAGTGGCGGTAACGCGGATCGTCTTCCGGGTTGATCAAGCCGAAATCGACGCCCGGCTTGATGCGTAGCCCGTAGCGCTTCAGCCGCACCTCGATGACATGCGGGCGGCCGATCAGGATCGGTTCGGCAATGCCTTCCTCGAGCACGACTTGCGCGGCGCGAAGCACGCGCTCGTCCTCGCCATCGGCATAGATGACGCGCTTGGCGCTCGACGTCTTGGCCATCGAGAATACCGGCTTCATGACCAGGCCGGAGCGGAAGACGAAGCGGTTCAGCTTGTCGACATAGGCGGCGAAATCGGTGATCGGCCGGGTCGCGACGCCGGTCTCGCAGGCTGCCTTGGCGACGGCAGGGGCAATGCGCAGGATCAGCCGCGGATCGAAAGGTGAGGGGATCAGGAACTCCGGGCCGAAGATCGGCGTCTCGCCGGAATAGGCGCGCGCGGCAACGTCGGACGGCTCTTCGCGGGCAAGCGCTGCAATCGCTCGCACCGCGGCCATCTTCATTTCTTCGTTGATGGCGCTTGCGCCGCAATCCAGCGCGCCACGGAAGATGTAAGGAAAACACAGTACGTTATTGACTTGATTGGGGAAATCGGAGCGGCCCGTGCAGATCATCGCGTCGGGCCGTGCTGCCCGTGCCGCTTCCGGCATGATCTCGGGATTAGGGTTGGCCAGCGCCAGGATCAGCGGCTTGGGCGCCATGTGGTGGAGCAATTCCGGCTTCAGCACGCCGGCGGCAGACAGGCCGAGAAACACGTCGGCGCCGGGCAGAACGTCGGCCAGCGTGCGCGCTTCGGTATCCTTCACATAGGGGTCTTTCCAGCGGTCCATCTCCTCGACGCGGCCCTTATGGGCGACGCCGAACCGGTCGGTGACCCAGATGTTTTCGACCCGCGCGCCGAGTGAGACCAGAAGGTTGAGGCACGCAAGCGCCGCAGCACCTGCACCCGACGTGACGATCTTGATGTCGGAGATGGACTTGCCGGCGAATTCCAACCCATTGAGCACGGCGGCGGCGACGATGATGGCGGTGCCGTGCTGGTCGTCATGGAAGACCGGTATGCCCATGCGCGCTTTCAACTGCTCCTCGACCTCGAAGCACTCAGGCGCCTTGATGTCCTCAAGGTTGATGCCGCCGAAGGTCGGCTCCAGAGCGGAGATCGTCTCGACCATGCGCTCGATGCCCGGTGCATCGATCTCGATGTCGAAGACGTCGATGCCGGCGAACTTCTTGAACAGTACGGCCTTGCCTTCCATCACGGGCTTGGAGGCGAGCGGTCCGATATTGCCGAGGCCCAGCACCGCCGAACCGTTGGTGACGACGCCAACAAGATTGGCGCGGGCTGTATAGTCGGCGGCGGTTGCCGGATCGTCGCGGATTTCAAGGCAGGGGGCGGCGACCCCGGGCGAATAGGCAAGCGCCAGGTCGCGCTGATTGCCGAGCGGCTTCGTCGCCTGGATTTCAAGCTTTCCGGGCCGGGGGTGCTTGTGGAAGTAGAGCGCTGCTTCGTCCAGGTCGGATCGCGCCGCCTTCTTGCTTTCGCCTGTCATGACGGCCGCCTCCTCAGTTCAGTCCGTTTGGTGTTTTGAGTCTCTTAGCATGCAGCCGAGGCTTTTCGAGAGGTGATATGTCGCAAGCGCGAGCTTATGGCTTGCACCGCCGCCGGCCTGTACGGTCTGCCAAATGTTGGCACCATAGGCGCGTTGCTGCGGCGACGTTTGCCGCCGCCCAGTTCGAATGTCTGCTAAGGGTAGACTTATTCAACAATATTGGTGGGAAGCGGTCATTCACAAGTCGGGAAAGTATGCTGCAAGCGCGGTCTCACTTACCCCGTCCGATCCTCGCCACCAGGTCGCCGGATAGCTCCAGTCATTGAAGTGCTGGCCGGTGTGCTCCCGCTCACAAGCAAGCGTAAACTCAGCGAAATAACCCCCTCTGCCCTTTGGCTGAAGCACGCCACAAATGGCGAGGATTTCGATTAGGACGCGCCGCTCTGCTTTGGAAGACTTAAAAACGCCCGTCAACGCTTTCTCAAGACTGCTAGCAGTCGCGTTAGTCTCCATAGACCGCGCCGTCTTTAGTATCTGATGCATTATTTGTTTGTCGGAGGCCGTGGGATTTTGAAGCGCCTCCGCGCGAAAAAGAGACAGGTCGAGCCAAGCGTAGACTGGATTGTCGCGACTCACGCCACCCCATTTATGGCGTCCGAAGTTCAACGGGTTTAAGTCGAGTTTGGCAGGGTTCTGGAATTCGTAGAAGCCGCACCAATTGCATCGCCGCGCGCCAGAAAGAACAATCGACGCTGGCGTCGTGGCAATTTCGTGTTGAGGAAAGTTCGAAACAAAGGCATAGCTGCCGAGTGCGGACCTTAAATCCAATCTCCGACTGCCAAAACTTGCCAAAAAGGAATTGGACAGAGCTGTTGGGTCTGCCCGTTTGCGCCTCGACCAATTGGGAAACCACTTGATCGTGCGACAATTCGACAGGGTCGAACATGTACCCCATGCGCTTGGCATAAGCGAAGTCGTCAGGGGATACGCGCCTATCTGCATCCCGTATCCAACCGTCTTTCCAGAACGCCCCAAAGAGGATTTCCCTTGCCCGTCTGTCGTGCATGGCCCGCTCATTGCTTGATACCCGAAGATCGCACACAAGAAGCTCAGGGGGAACGGTAGGATTGGGTCGTTTCCCGCCATTCCCGGCGGCTAGATATTCCCACTAAAACGCGCTGACGTAGAGGCCGCCGTCGACCGGTATGTTCTGTCCGGTCAGGTAACCGGCGTGAACCGAGCACAGGAAGGCGCAGATCTGGCCGAATTCCTCCGGCGTGCCGAGTCGCTTGGCCGGAACGTTGGCCGCGGCCTTGGCCTTGCGCGCGGCGGCGGCGGCCGGATCTTCGGGTGTGCCGGCCTCATGCGGGCCGCGCAGCCGGTCGGTATCGAGTTTTCCCGGCAGCATGTTGTTGATCGTTACATTGCGGTCGATCACCGTGCGCGCGACGCCGGCCAGGAACGAAGTGAGGCCAGCGCGGGCGCCGGACGACAGGTCGAGGCCGGGGATAGGAACATAGACCGACAGCGAGGTGATGTTGACGATGCGGCCGAAGCCGCGCGCCGCCATGCCGTCGATCACGGCCTGAACCAGCTCGACAGGGGTCACCATGTTCTGGGTGACGCCTTCGAGGATCTTTTCCCGATCGAGCGCACGGAAATCGCAAAGCGGCGGACCGCCATTGTTGTTGACGAGGATGTCGGGATCGGGGAAGGCGGCAAGCAGCGCCTTCTGGACGTCGGGTTTGGATACGTCGCCGACAATCTCGGTCACGCTGACGCCGAATTTCTCGCGCAGTTCAGCGGCGGTTTTGGCCAGCACGTCGGCGTTGCGGCCGTTGACGACCAGATCGCAGCCTGCCTCGGCCAGCGCCATGGCGCAACCGCGTCCCAGCCCCTTGCTCGAGGCGCAGACTATGGCCTTCTTGCCGCGAATGCCGAGGTCCATGGTGATTTTCTCCTCTGATTGCGGCGGCAACCTACCCGTATGGCTGGACCAATCGCAACCGTCATACGGTTGTTGCATGAATCGGGGCATAGCCTCACGCGAAAGCAACGGTGACAAATGATGTCCGGCGCAGAGCCCCGCACTTTCCGCAGCATGTTCATCTCCGACGTCCATCTCGGATCGAAGGCGGCGAAGGCCGAGTTCCTGATCGATTTTCTGCGCCATCACGATGCCGATATCATCTATCTCGTCGGCGATATCGTTGACGGCTGGCGCTTGAGACGGAGCTGGCACTGGCCGCAGAGCCACAATGACGTGGTCCAGAAATTGCTGCGCAAGGCGCGCAAGGGCGCCAGCATCACCTACATCGCCGGCAACCATGACGAGTTCGCGCGGCAGTTCCAAGGTGTGCATTTCGGCGGCATTGTCGTCGCCGATCGCGCCATCCACGAGACCGCCGATGGCAAACGCCTTCTTGTCATCCATGGCGACCAGTTCGACACCGTCGTCCACAATGCGCGCTGGCTGGCCTATCTAGGCGACTATGCCTATGACGCGGCGATGCTGGTCAATCGCGTCATCACGCGCCTGCGCCAAGTGCTCGGCCTGCCTTACTGGTCGTTCTCGTCCTGGGCCAAGGTCAAGGTCAAGAAGGCGGTGAATTTCATCGGCTCGTTCCAGACCGTGCTGACCGAGGAGGCGCGCCGCTCGCATGTCGACGGCGTGATCTGCGGGCACATCCACCATGCCGCGATCGAAAGCTACGAGGACGTGCAGTACATCAACACCGGCGACTGGGTGGAGAGCTGCACGGCGGTGGTCGAGCATTTTGACGGCCGGATGGAGATACTGCATTGGGCGCATGTCCTGCCGGAGACTCCGGTCGGCAGCGAGGTGCTCGTGCCGATCGACATCAAGGGCAGGGCAGTCCAGGCGGCTTGACCAAACCCGGCCTCACCTCGCTTTAATCGGTTAGTCCAGCGGTTTCATCCACTTTTTCGCCGTGTTATGCAGCGGCTGGTGTGGTGGGCCGACCCGGCTGAATGCCGTGCCGACGGATCGCCTGTTAATGTCCTCGCTGCCGCCGCTTTCGCCCGAACAGCTCGTCAAGCCACCCCATTTCGAACTGCGCATGAGCTTGATCTTCTTCACGCTCTTCGTTCCGCTCGGAACGCATGTGCCCTATTTCCCGCTCTGGCTGCAGGCGAAGGGGTTCCATGCCGAGCAGATAGCCGTGATCCTCGCTGCGCCGATGTTCCTGCGCGTGGCGACGACGCCTTTTCTTACCGCTCTGGCAGACAAAGCGAGCGACCGCGCCAATGTCTATGTCGCGCTGGTCGCCGCATCGCTGATCCTGTCGGCCGGTTACTTCCTGCCGCCGACCTACGCAATGGTACTTGCCGTGTCATTGGCGCTGACGGTCGTCTGGACGCCGCATTCGCCGATTGCCGATTCGCTCGCCCTTTCAGGTGTTCGCCGCTTCGGCTCGAACTACGCCGGCATGCGCAAATGGGGCTCGATCTCTTATCTCTGCGCCAATCTCGCCGGCGGCTTCATCCTGTCGGCGAGCGGTGCCCAAGCTGTCCCGGTGATCATCTTCGTGTCGTTATTCGCCGCGCTAGCCGCCGGACTGATCGCGCCGCGCCTCGGCCGTCCGCGCCGCGCCTCGCCGCTTTCGGCTGCCGATATCCAGCAATCGGCACCGAAACTCCTCAACCGGTACTTCCTCTATTTTTCGACCGGCGTCGGCGTCATCACCGCCAGCCACGCGTTTCTCTACAGCTTCGTGTCGATCTACTGGAAGTCGATCGGAATCAGCGATTCGGTTGTCGGACTGCTGTGGGGCTGGGGCGTCGTCGCTGAAATCTGCATGTTCGTCGTCTTCACGCGGGCTTTCGCGTCCTTCTCGGTCGTCTCCATCATGCTGATTGCCGGGATAGGCGCGATCGTGCGCTGGATCGCTTTCCCTCTGATCTGGCCGCTTGGGCTTGGCGTTGGCGGGTTTTTCGCGATCCAGACACTGCACGCCGTCTCGGTGGCGCTGGTGCTGATCGGCCTGCAAAAGATGATCGGTGAGACAATCGCGGAAGAACGCACCGGGGCGGCGCAAGGCATCGCCTATTTCTCCAACGGCTTCTTCATGGCGATGGCAACGCTGATTTCAGGTCCTCTTTACGATCGCTTCGGCGCGAATGGCTTCTTTGCGATGATCCCCATCGCCCTGACGGGCCTGGCGCTGATCGGGCTTGCCGCGCGTTCAGCCCCACAGCGCTGGCTCGGGCGGTGACACCAGCGAACCTTGGTAGACGAGACCTGGAACGCGGTCGCAGGCTAGCAGCAACGGACCGTCGAGATCGACGAAATCGGCATCCTGCGCCAACAGCACGGCCGGCGCCATCGCAAGCGATGTGCCGACCATGCAGCCGACCATGACGCCAAGACCCAGTTCGCGGGCGCGGTCGCGAAGCACGAGTGCTGCGGTCAGGCCACCCGATTTGTCGAGCTTGATGTTGATGGCGTCGTAGAGGCCGACAAGCGCGTCGAGGTCCTTCGCCTCGTGCACGCTTTCGTCGGCGCAGATCGGCACCGGATGCGCGATGTGGCGAAGAATACCGTCATGTCCCGCCCGCAGCGGCTGTTCGATCAAGGCGATACCGTGCTCGGCGGCAAAGGCGAGGTTTGCGACGATATTGTCGTCATTCCAGCCCTCATTGGCGTCGAGAATGATTCGGCTGTCGGGTGCCGCCGCCGTCACTGCACGGATGCGGGCGATGTCGTTGTCGCCGCCGATCTTGACCTTGAGCAGCGGGCGCTGGGCGTTGGCGCGGGCTTGCGCCGCCATCGCCTCGGGCTCGGCGAGCGACAGTGTGTACGCCGTCTCAAGCGCCCGTAACGGAACGGTTCGTATCATATGCGCCACCGGTGTTCCGCTGATCTTCGATTCCAGGTCCCAGAGCGCGCAATCGATGGCATTGCGTGCCGCACCCGCAGGCATGGCACCGAGCAGGGCGGTGCGGCTGATGCCGCCCGCGATCTCACCGCGCATCGCCTCGATCGCGTCGCGCACACCCTCCACGGTCTCGCCATAGCGCTTGTAAGGGACACATTCGCCGCGCCCGGTATGGCCGTCTTCGCTGATGGCGCAGGAAATCACCTCAGCCTCGGTCTTCGAGCCGCGCGAAATGGTGAAGGTCCCGGCAATAGGAAAGCGCTCGGCCTCGACCGAAATGACACGCGCCATATTTTTCTGCTCCGGCTGTGCAACAAGGAGGATATCGGCAAATCGACAGGTCGGCCCCGTCAGGCTAAACAGGACGCCATGTTGACCATCCGCAAACGCGACGCAAGCGGCCCTGCCAAGGAGCCCGACCACCAGCCGCGCATCGCGATCGGCGAGGAGGGCGGCGTTCTCGGCTGCGCTTTCTCGGGAAGCTGGACGACACGCACCGTGGCGCTGGTCGATGCCGAGATGCGCAAGATCGAGCAGCGCAGCGGCTTCAAGACGCTGGCGCTCGACCTCTCACAAATCGAGAAGATGGACACTGCCGGAGCATGGCTGATCGACCGCCTGGTCAGCAGCTTCGAAAAGAAGGGCGTCGAGATCACGATGCAGGGGCAGAGCGAGATCGCCTCGATCCTGCTTGGCGCCGTCGGGGACGCCGTTCGACGCGAGCCCGAATCAGGTTCGGCAAAGCCGCCCAACTTCATCATTCGCGGGCTCGAGGCGGTTGGCCGGCGCGTTTATGAGATGCGCGACGATTTCCTGGCCGCAATGAACATCCTCGGCGCCACGATACGTGGCTCGCAGATGAAGCTTGGCCGCGGCCATGCCGTCAACATGGCGGCGATCTTCAACCAGATCGATCGCATGGGCGTTGGCGCCATACCGGTGGTTGTGCTGATGTCGGCCATTGTCGGTGCGATCGTCGCCCAGCAAGGCGCCTATCAGCTCAGCTATTTCGGCGCCGATATCTTCGTCGTCGACCTGGTCGGCGTGCTGATCCTGCGCGAGCTCGGCGTGCTGATGACGGCGATCATGATCGCCGGCCGCTCCGGTAGCGCGATCACCGCCGAGATCGGCTCGATGAAGATGCGCGAGGAGGTCGATGCGCTGAAAGTGATCGGCCTCAATCCAATCGGCGTGCTGGTGTTTCCGCGGCTGGTCGCGCTGGTCGTCGCGCTACCTTGCCTGACGATCATCGCCAACTTTGCCGCGCTGGGCGGCGGCATTTTGGCTGCATGGCTCTACTCCGATATTGCACCGGCAGCGTTCATTGACCGGCTGCGTGTCGCAATCGACCTCAGCACCATCTTTGCCGGCCTGATCAAGGCGCCTTTCATGGCCATGATCATCGGCATAATTGCCTCGGTCGAGGGCATGAAGGTTGGCGGCAGCGCCGAATCGCTTGGCCAGCATGTGACCGCCTCAGTGGTGAAGTCGATCTTCGTGGTCATTATCCTCGATGGGCTTTTCGCCATGTTCTATGCAGCGATCGAGTTCTGACATGGCGCTGCCGGGCACAAACACGACCAAGGTGGCGGAGAAAGCCAAAGAGGACGAGATCGTGCTGTCGGCGCACGACGTCACGGTGTCGTTCGCCGACCAAGTCGTTCTCGACAAATTGTCGCTCGACATCTGGCGCGGGGAGATTCTCGGCTTCGTCGGTGCCTCCGGTGCCGGCAAATCTGTTCTCTTGCGCACCATCCTTGGCCTGACGCGCAAGCAATCGGGAACAATCAAACTGTTCGGCGTCGACGTCGAGAAGGCAAGCGAAAGGGAGCGCCTTCGCATCGACATGCGGCTTGGCGTGCTGTTCCAGCACGGCGCGCTTTTTTCGGCGCTGACCGTCCTCGAAAACGTCCAGGTGCCGATGCGCGAATATCTCGATTTGCCGAAGAAGCTGATGGACGAACTGGCCATGCTCAAGGTCGAGCTGGTCGGACTGCCGCCGGACGCGGCGCAGAAATTCCCTTCCGAGCTTTCCGGCGGCATGATCAAGCGTGCTGCGCTGGCGCGCGCTCTGGCGCTCGACCCGGATATCGTCTTCCTCGACGAACCGACTTCCGGCCTTGACCCGATCAGCGCGGCTGAGTTCGACGAATTGGTCGTCAAGCTGCGCGATACGATGGATTTGACCGTGTATATGGTCACGCACGATCTCGACACGCTGTTTACCGCGTGCGACCGCGTGGCGGTGCTTGGCAAAAAGAAAGTGCTGGTCGAGGGCACGATCGACGACATGCTCAGGAGCGAGGAACCCTGGGTAAAATCCTATTTCCGCGGAAAACGCGCCCGGCAACTTGATCTTGCGGCGCGCGCATAGCCATAAGTGAGCAATGGAAACCAGGGCCAACTACGTCATTGTCGGCATTTTCACGCTGGCCGCCATCCTCGCGGCTTTCGCTTTCGTCTATTGGACGGCGGCGATCGGCGACAAGGGTGAGACGACCATATTGCGCGTGCGCATTCCAGGGTCGGCTTCGGGACTCGGCCGTGGCAGCTTCGTACTGTTCAACGGCGTCAAGGTCGGCGACGTGCGCCGTGTCTATATCGACGTCGACAATCCGACCGCTGCCATCGCCGACACCGAAATAGACCGCAATACGCCGATCACCAAGTCGACGCAGGCCGATATCGGGCTTGCCGGCCTCACCGGGCAGGCCAATATCGAGCTCAAGGGCGCCGACCCCAAGGAGCCAAAACTCCTCGACGAGGCGGAAAAGGAAGGCCGTGTCGCTGAGATCGTTGCCAACCCGTCGGCGGTCACCAATCTGCTGCAGACGGCGCAGAACATCTTCACCCGCGCCGACAAGGTCCTTTCGGAGCTCGAAGGCTTCACCAAGGACGTTCGCGGGCCGCTGACGCAGACGGTCAACAATGTCCAGACCTTCTCCGATGCACTGGCCAGGAATTCGGACGGGGTCGACAAGTTCCTGGCCAGCGTCAGCTCGCTGGCGGACGAATTGAAGGGTGTTTCGGGCAAGCTCGACGGCACTCTGAAGGCGGCGGAAGGGCTACTCAACGCCGTCGACAAGGACCAGATCAAGAGCATCGTCGCCAATGTCGACACGGTCACTTCCAACCTCAAGGAAACCAGCAAGCAGTTCGACACGGTCATCAAGAACGTCGACACTGCGGTCGGCTCGATCAACGACTTCGCCCAGAAGACGCAAGGCACGCTGGCCAAGGTCGACGGCGTTCTCGACGGCATCGATCCGGCTGAGGTTCGCACCGCGCTGGCCAACATCCAGAAGGCCAGCGAAAACGCCAACGAGGCTGCCGCCGACATCGCCAAGGTGACCAACAAGTTCGCCAACCGAGCCGACGACATCGATGAAACCATCAAAGACGCGCACCAGCTCGCAGGACGCCTCAACGATGCCTCGGTGCGAGTCGACGGTATTCTTGCCAAGGTCGACAAACTGCTCGGCTCCGGCCAGGCCGACGGCGTCATGGCCGACGCGAGAGCGACGCTGAAATCGTTCAAGCAGGTCGCCGACACGCTGAACGCCCGTCTCGGTACCATCACCGACAATCTGGCGCGATTCTCGGGACAGGGGCTGCAAAACGTCGAAGCGCTGGTCCAGGACAGCCGTCGTTCGATCACCCGCATCGAGGAGGCGGTAACCGATCTGAGCCGCAACCCGCAGCGGATCCTGTCCGGCGGCGAGGGCGAGGTCCGGCAGTTCGACGGCAGGGTGCGCCGTTGACTTCGGCCTCCGCCCACAGCAAGAACATAGCTTGCAGATACGCGTTGTTTCCACGATCCGGGGGGGATCGCGTTTGAAGTCGATCAGTTCAGGCAGCATCAGATCGAGTGGGTTGAAGAGCGGGGCGGTGCTGCTGGCGCTTGCGCTTGCAAGCTGCGCGGCCTTGCCTGGCGGCGGACCGGCACCGCTGGACACGTTCGAGCTTTCGGCGCCGTCGCTGGAAGCGCGTGCCCACAGCCGTCGCCAGATCCTCATCGCCCAGCCGTCGGCGCTCAAGGCGCTGGACAGCCAGAACATCGTCATCAAGCCATCGCCGCGATCGATCCAGTATCTCAAGGGCGCGCAATGGGCCGACCGGCTGCCGATAATCGTACAAGCGCGGCTGGCAGAGACGTTCCAGCGCTCGGGCAGCTTCACCGGCGTCGGTAAGCCGGGCGAGGGGCTGGCAATCGACTATCAGGTGATCGTCGAGATCCGCTCGTTCGAGGTGCGTGTCGATGGCGGCCAACATGCCGAGGTCGAGCTGTTCGTGCGCCTGTTGAACGACCGCAACGGCGAAGTGCGCGCTTCGAAGACGTTTAGCGCCATCGCGCCCGTTTCGGGCAATGGCAACCAGGCCTATGTCGGCGCGCTCGACGCGGCGTTCGGTGATGCGGCCGGGCAAATCGTCCGCTGGACGGACACTGTGATCTGACGCGGCCGGAACTGCCGGGCGCAGCTAGGATCAAACTCAATCATCTGACTGCCCCAATGGCCGAGATGGGTGGTAGGTTGCCGTTCGGCTCATCTGCCAGGACGAGCACGTTGCGCCAAAGAAGGCGAAGGCGTTGTGCGTCGGCTAGCGAGCTTCGTAACAGTTGCTCAACCGGACACGACAAGTGCCGACGGTCCAATTGATCGCTGATGGTAATCCGTCCTGGCCATGCTAAAATTTAACGTCCCCGACGTCGCCAAATCGGGGAATTGCGACCAGTTGACGACGCGGGAGGTCGACGGACAAACCACGAACAGACCACAGGGAGGAAGCAATGTTTCGGACACTAATTCATCTTGCATTCTTGACAGCGTCAATTGTTGCCCTGCCATCTTACGCGGCCATGGCCGACGACACACAGATTGCGCGCGGCGAATATCTGGCTACGATTGCCGGCTGCAGCGACTGCCACACACCCGGTTACTTCTTCGGGAAGCCCGACATGTCGCGCTTTCTTGGCGGTTCAGATGTGGGCTTCGAGATTCCTGGTCTTGGTGTCTTTGTCGCCCGCAATATCACGCCTGACAAGGAGACCGGTATCGGAAGCTGGACCCCGGAGCAGATCGTCACCGCGATCCAGACCGGCGAACGGCCGGACGGCCGTATGCTGGCGCCGATCATGCCTTGGCGCGATTTTGCGCATCTCACCGCGGATGACGCCATGGCTATCGCGGCATTCCTCCAAAGTGTGAAGCCGGTCAGCCATCAGGTTCCCGGCCCGTTCAAACCCGGGGAAACGGTGTCGGCTTTCATGATGCGGATTATGCCGCCGGGGGAAGCCGCAGCCGCTGCAACGAAGTAGGGCGGCTTTGATCGGAACGAGATTTTTCTCGCCGAATAGTGGGTGAATGTACCGCCTTGGAGATGGTGAGGCCCGATATCGGAACGGCAAAAATGGGTCGATAATGTTGAAAAAGTCCGGGTTGCAGCAGTCCTGAAGCACTGATTCAATCTTCTTCAATCTTCGTTGTAAGAGGAGATTGAG
>NZ_JAMYKU010000028.1:0-87469 GCF_040317575.1 Mesorhizobium sp. M1423 | reverse complement strand
CTCGTATGCCGGCTATGAAGGTGAAGTGATGCGTGGCGCCTTCGCCGGTGTACCGCATGGCCAACTCGAGGCGGCCCGCGCTTTCGGCATGAGCCGTTGGAAAATCTTCAGGCGAATATGGCTCCCGCAGGCGATCAGCCGGGCGCTGCCGACGCTGGCGGGTGAAACCGTTCTCCAGCTGAAAGCAACACCGCTGGTGGCAACGATAACCATGGTCGACATCTATGCCGTAGCCTCGCGGGTGCGCCAGGATCTCTTCGTCACCTACGAACCCTTGCTGCTTCTGGCGTTGGTCTATATGTCCATCACCGGTATCCTGGTGTTCGGCTTCCGCCGGCTCGAGGCACGGATCCCGAGCAAGCTAGGCTAAAGCTGTTAAAGTCGCGAATTCAGGGCAGCTACCATGCAACTCAGTCTCGACCAGGCGACAGGGCTGTGCCGGATGGCCGCACTTGGCGCCGGCGCCAACGAAGAGGCGGCGCAGTCGCTGGCTGCCTCGATCGTCGCGGCCGAGGCTGAAGGACTATCGACCGTCGGGCTGTCGCATTTCATTGATTATCTCGAAGCGCTGGAAGCCGGCCGTATCGACGGCAATGCCGATCCTGTCATCACCAGGCCAGCGCTCGCGGTTTATCTCTCCGATGCCCGCGGCGGACTGGCGCATACCGGTTTCGACCGCACGATCGATGACCTCGCCAAGGCGGCGCGGCTGTTCGGCGTTGCCATCTTTTCGCAGAAGAATGCCTATACGTGCGGCGCGCTCGGCTATTTCACCGGACGGCTGGCCTCGCAGGGATTGGTATCGTTCGCCGCGACCAACGGCCCGGCCGTGCTTGCCGGCTCGGGCTCGGTCAAGCCGGTCTACTGCACCAACCCGATGTCCTTTGCCGCACCGGCCGCGGACGGGGCGCCGCTGGTCATCGACCAGTCGTCGAGCGCCACCGCCTTCGTCAACATCCGCAAGGCGGCCGAGGACGGCAAGAAGATCCCCGAAGGCTGGGCACTGGACGCCAGCGGCAATCCAACCACGGACCCGGCAGCCGCCATGAAAGGCGCCATGCTTGCCTTCGGCGGCCAGCGCGGCGCCAACATCGCGCTGATGGTCGAGGTGCTGGCTGCCGGCCTGTCGGGCGCCAACTGGTCGCTCGATGCGCCATGGCTCGACGGCGGGCAGGACAGTCCGGGGACCGGCCTGTTCGTGCTCGCCGTCGAGCCCAAGCTGCTCGATCCGGACTTCGAGAAACGGATGAAGGACCAGCTCGACCGGTTGCGGCGGCGCTATGGCGTGCATGTGCCGGGGCGTGCCCGGGCCGAGGCCGCGGAGAAGGCGGCGGCGCGCGGCATAAGCGCGCCGAAAGCTGTGGTGCAACGCATTTCCGAATTCGCCGCGCGCTATTCGTCCTGAAGAAATTCGTTTGTCCGATGAGCGGCTGAGGAGGCCGGCCGATCCGGCAGCGCGAGCCTACTTCCCGCAATAATGATCGTTGATGACGTTCGCCGCATTCGCGTCCGGTCCTACCCTGTTGTAGGAGCAGGGTTCGGCGGCTGTCGTGAACAGGTGGTTGTCATAGTAGCGCGGGCCACCGAACAGGAACTCGATGATGTCGCCGTTGGCGGGAACATAGCGTTCGGGTTGAGCTTGGTGGTGATGCCGGTTTCCGGCGAATGCCGAGGCGCCAATGCTGCAGCCTGCTGCTAGTGCCAGAGCGAAGGTCGCAACGCGTTTTGTCATTGGCAATATCCTTCATTCGGAATCAAACCATACATCTAAAATCGCCGACCGAACAAAGGTTCCTGTTTCGAATGGAGTTACCGCAAAGCCGGGCCTCGGCGGAGTTTTCTGCCGTTTCGAGCGGATCCGGAAAATCATGCTTCAACAATGCCGGGCGACCTATGGTCGCCCTTTGCCTTTGGCGCGAAACGGACTATGAAACGGCTTCAACCAAGCCATCTGGATAGCCCGCCGGAGCCAGCCATGACCGAAATCCTGCAGACCCCAAAGCTCGTCGTCGTCTTCGGCGGCTCCGGCTTTGTCGGTCGTCATGTCGTGCGGGCGCTGGCCAGGCGCGGCTACCGCATCCGGGTCGCCTGCCGTCGGCCCGATCTCGCCGGCCACCTGCAGCCGCTCGGCAATGTCGGGCAGATCCAGCCGGTGCAGGCCAATGTCCGGGTGCGCTGGTCGGTCGACCGCGCCGTGCAAGGCGCCGACCATGTCGTCAATCTGGTGGCTATCCCGTATGAGGGCGGCCGGCAGAAATTCGCTGCCGTGCATGAGTTCGGCGCACGCGCCATCGCCGAGGCGGCGCGCGCCGTCGGCGCCGGCCTCACCCATATCTCGGCTCTGGGTGCGGATCTCCACGCGCAATCGGACTATGCGCGTACCAAGGCGCTCGGCGAAAAGGCGGTTCTGGAGACGATCCAGGACGCCGTGATCTTGCGGCCGTCGATCAATTTCGGGCCGGAGGACGGTTTCTTCAACCGCTTTGCCAACATGGCCCGCTTTTCCCCAGTCCTGCCGCTGATCGGCGGCGGTCAGACGAAATTCCAGCCGGTCTATGTCGGCGACGTCGCCGAAGCGGTGGCGCACTCGGTCGACGGCAAGGTCCAGGGCGGCCAGATCTATGAGCTCGGCGGGCCGCAAGTGCTCAGCTTCAAGGAATGCATGCAAGAGCTGCTTGTCATCATAGAACGCAAGCGGCTTCTGCTGCCGATGCCATGGTGGGTGGCGAACCTCCAGGCATCAATTCTCGGGCTGCTGCCAAATCCGTTGTTGACCAAGGACCAGGTCCTGCTGTTGCGCCAGCACAATGTCGTGTCGGATGCCGCCGTCAAGGACAACAGGACGCTCGCCGGCCTCGGAATCCAGCCACGGTCGATCGGAACCATCCTGCCCAGCTATCTCTGGCGCTACCGCGCCGCGGGCCAGTTCCAACGCAAGTCCGCCGCATAATACCGGCGCGAATGGACGTTCAGCCGCTTACGAGGCGCGCCGGGTGACTTGCATCGGCAGCCCGCCTTGCGGTTGCGTCGTCAGCTTCTGCACCGGCCAGGGGCGGGTCTCCGCGGTGGTGTCGAAACGGTAGCGCGACAGCATGATCGCCAACGCAATGATCGCCTCCTGCATGGCGAAGCTGGCACCGATGCAGACGCGGGGGCCGGCGCCGAACGGCAAATACTGGAAACGGTCGATCTTTTCGCGATTCCCCGGATGAAAGCGCTCCGGCATGAAAGCGTCCGGCCGGTCCCATAATTTCCTGTGGCGATGGACGACCCACGGCATCACCAGCACCGCGGCGCGTCGCGGTATATAGAGGCCGTTCCAGGTTTCGGGTTCGATCGGTTCGCGGTTGATCGAGGGCGCCGGCGGATAGAGCCTGAGCGCCTCGTCGAAGGCGGCACGGGTCAGCGGCATGGCGTCGAGCCATTTCGTCGGGTCGGGCTCACGCGCCAGCACAGCATCGATCTCGTGCTCGATCTTTTCGCGCTCCCATGGCGCTTCGGCGAGACAGTAGAGCGTCCAGCCGAGCGCCCTGGCTGTAGTCTCGTGGCCGGCGCCGATGAAGGTGATGATGTTGTCCTCGACCTCGGCCCGGGTCAGCCCGCCCGGTCCTTCCGCCTTCAGCAGCAGCGTGAGAAAATCCTGCGGCACCGTGTCCGGAGCGCGCCTCAGCCGCGCCTCGCGCATCTGCACCGTGTCGGTGACGATCTTGCGGAAGTAGGCCATGGTCTTGCGGCCGCGGATGCGGGTCAGGCGCGGCAGCCAATCGGGCGCACGCAAAAGGTCGAGCGGATCGACCCGGCCCATCGTCTCGAACAGGCGGTCGATCTCCTTGGCGAAGCTGCCCGGCTCGCCCGATATCTCGCCCGAAAACAGCGTCTCAGCCAGGATGTCGAAGGTGAGCAGCGTCATGTCGTGGGCGATATCCGACGTGCCACCTTGCTCGTAACGGGTGACGAATTCGAGCGTGCGTTTCAGCATCGGCTCGGCGAAGCCGAAAATGTGACGCGGCGTGAATACCGGCGCCATCGCCTTGCGCGAACGCCGCCACACCTCGCCTTCGGCGGTCAGCAGCCCGTCGCGCAGGATCGGCCGCAGGATCTTCTGGCGCACCGTCGCCATCTTGTAGTTCTTGGCGTTGTCGACCAGCACATGGCGGATGAGGCCGGGATCGTTGGCGATGACCAGCGGCCCACCGACGCCGTTCACCGAAATCCAGGGCTCGTTGTAGGTCGCCTCGCCCCACAGTTCGAGCGGATTGCGATAGACGATGCGGATCATCTCCAGCGTCGAAGGCGGCGCGGTGCGCGGCTTCGGCGCCGGCGGGACGAAGGGGACGAGCTGACTGTCCATGGCTTGCTCCGCTGACCCCTCAATGTAGTGGCTGGCAAGGCAAGCGTCCATGTGGCCGGACGACAAGGCGAAGCATCCGCTCTCTGGAATGTGACCGGGGCACCGGAAAG
Organism: Mesorhizobium sp. M1423; assembly: GCF_040317575.1. Classification (NCBI taxonomy): domain Bacteria; kingdom Pseudomonadati; phylum Pseudomonadota; class Alphaproteobacteria; order Hyphomicrobiales; family Phyllobacteriaceae; genus Mesorhizobium; species Mesorhizobium sp. M1423. The sequence goes on along the minus strand of NZ_JAMYKU010000028.1, from coordinate 83,008 downwards.
TGCCTGCTTGCTGTGTCCGGCTGTGTGTCTTAGGTGGCAGCACCACAGATGCCACTAACCGGCGGGAGCCTGCCTTGAAGCACCAGTTGAACGTCATCATCGGCAGCACGCGGCCGGGCCGCGCCGGACCCGTTTTCGCAAGGTGGTTGGAAAGTTTTGCGCGCGAACACGGCAAATTCGAGCCATTGCTCACCGATATCGCCGCCTTCAACTTGCCGGTGCTGGACGAGCCGCATCATCCTAGACTCGGCAGATACGAAAACAGCCACACGAAAGCCTGGTCGAAAGCAATCGACGCCGCCGACGCGTTCGTCTTCGTAGCGCCGGAATACAATTATTTCGCAGCCCCCGCGATCGTCAACGCGGTCGACTACCTGCTCAGGGAATGGCGATACAAGCCGGCCGCCATCCTCAGCTACGGCGGTGTCTCCGGTGGCTTACGAGCGGCGCAGGCGGTCAAACCGTTGCTGACCGCGGTCGGCGTCATGCCGATTCCGGAAAGCGTGGCGCTCCCGATGTACCAGAAGCTGCTCGACGAGACCGGCGCCTTCCTGCCCAGCGAGCAGGTGCTCGGCGGAGCCAAGACCATGCTGGACGAGCTGTCCCGCTGGAGCGAAGCGCTGAGGCCGATGCGCGCCAGCTAACAACGCGAACGGCCGGGCTTGCCGATGCCATAACTTGCTCATGCCATAAAGAGATGGAATGCTCCGGGAAATGACCGGGCCGGGGCGGTTCGATTTGCGTCTTCTGTTTGCTTTGCTGCTGATCCTCTCGACGGCCTGCGGTGCCATGGCGGAGCGGCGCGTTGCGCTGGTCATCGCCGAGAACGACTACCGGCTGATCCGGCCGCTCGCCAATCCCGTCAATGACGGCGAGGTCATGGAAACGGTGCTGAGGAAGCTCGGTTTCGAGGTCTTCCTCGAAACCAACCGCGACCTGCGGCGCATGCGCCGGGCGCTCGACGATTTCCGCGAGGATGCTAAAGGCGCCGACGTGGCACTGGTGTTCTTCTCCGGCCACGGCGTCGAGATCGCCGGCGAGAATCGGCTCCTGCCGGTGGATGCAGACGCGTCGTCGCTCGCTACGCTGGAAGGGACCAGCCTGCCGCTGGAGGAGATCCGCGCGGCCGTCGCCGCCACCAGCAAGGTCGGACTGATCGTGCTCGATGCCTGCCGCAGCGATCCGTTTGCTGCCACGGGCGGCGAAGGCCGCGGCGCAACGGCGCTGGTAAAAGAGGTCAGCGACAAGGTCCGGCCGGGTCTTGGCCGCATCGGGCGGGCAGAAAACATCCTGTTTGCCTTCTCGGCGGCGCCCGGCGAGACCGCCTCGGATGGGACCGGCCAGAATTCGCCGTTCACCGCGGCGCTGACGAAATACCTCGGCACCGAGGGTCTTGAGATCCGCTCCGTGCTGACGCTCGTGCAGCAGGAGGTCTACGATCTCTCGCGCGGCAGGCAATTGCCCTATGTCGAGAGCGGCCTGCCGCAGTTGTTCTTTGCCACGACAGCCAAGGAGAAACTGCCGGAGCGCGAACGCTTGTTGCTGGCCATGGCCGAGGTAACGCCCGCGATGCGTGGCGAGGTGGAAAAGATCGCCAGCGACGCCGACATGCCGCTGGCACCGCTCTATGGCGCGTTGATCAGTTCCGATGCCGGCCGCCTCTCCGCGGACAGTCTGAACGCCAGGCTGCGTGAGGCAGCCGACGCCTTCGTCAAGGTGCGGAGCGAAATGCAGACGCTTTCCTCCGACGATCTCAGAGTGGCAGCGTTGCGCCGGCAGGCGGAAGAGCAGCTTTCGCTGGGAGCGTTCGATGCCGCGCGGAAAAAGCTTGCCGAAGCAGCCGAGATCGACAATATCTCGCGCAACGCGCTGAAGGCCAATTTCGTCAGTCGCACGCTTTCCGAAGCCGCGACGCGCTATTTGTCCGGCGGGGCAGCGCGCGCCGACCTCGACTACGCCACAGCCATCAAGGATTATGAATCCGTGCTCACGCTTTATGGCGAAGCCGGACAGGTGGTGCTGTCGCTCGACGACGCCGACCGCTTGATCCGCACGCTGGACGAGCTCGGCAAGCTCTATACCACGGTCGGCAACATCGATGCTGCTGGCCGCGCCTTCGAGGCGCTGCAAGCCGATCTCGAGCGGCGGTCGCGCCACGAAACCGATCCCAACGTGAAGCGCGACTTCGCCGTCAGCCACGTCAAGCTCGGCAACGTGCGGATGGCACAAGGCAATCTGCCGACAGCGGTGCAAAACTATGAGACGGCCAAGACCATTCTGCAGGGCCTGACCGAGGCAGAGCCGGACAATCTGGAGTGGTTCGGCGATCTCGCCATGACCGACGACAAGATCGGCAACGTGCTGGCGACGCAAGGCGATCTGGCCGGCGCAGCACAGGTCTATCAGGAAAGCCTGTCGATCAAGAAACAGCTCGCCGCCGGCGAGCCCGACCGTGCCGAACTGCAGCGCGACCTGACCATCACCTATGATGAGATCGGCCACCTTGCCCATGTCGCAGGCCAACTGGACAACGCACAGGCGGCCTATCAAGAGAGCCTGAAGGTGCGGTTGGCGCTGGCGGCGGACAGACCGGGAGACGCCGACCGGCAGCGTGACGTCTCGGTCAGCCATGATACGATAGGCGACCTGCTGCGCGAACGCGGCGACGCCGCCGGGGCGCTGGCGGCCTACAAGGAAGGCCTGGCGATCGTCAAGCAACTGGCGAAACGCGATCCGGACGACACCGAGCTGAAACGCGACCTGTCCGTCGGCAACGCCAAGGTCGGCAACGCGCTGAGCGACCAGCAGAATTGGCCGGCGGCACTTTCGGCTTATCGTGAGGCACTCTCGCAAGCCAGCGCGCTCGCCGCCGGCGACCCGAACAACACCGATTGGCAGCGCGACCTGTCCGTGTGCCTCGAGAAGGTCGCCGGCGTCCTGGCGATACAGGGCGACCACAAAGGCGCACTGAAAGCCTATCTGGACAGCTACGCGATTGCGGAGAGGCTGGCGAAGCTCGATCCCGCCAATTCCGACTGGCAGCGGGACTTGTCGATAACGCTGTCCGAAGTCGCCACGCTCCGCCTCAGGCAGCGCGACGTCAGGGGAGCCCGGCAAGCCCTTCAGGACAGCCTCGCCATTCGCGAGAAACTTGCCCAGTCAGATCCGGACAACGCCACCTGGCAGCGCGACCTAGTGGTTGCCTATATCGACTACGCCCAAGTCGCAAAGGACCCGAAAGCCGTCATTTCCAAGGCACTCGACATGACGCTCGAGCTCGACCGGACCGGTCGGCTGGCGCCGCGATACAAGTTCATGATCAAGTTTTTGCGTGAGCGGCTGGCCAGGATCGAAGCCAGGCGCCGGTAGCGGGTTCACGCGACGGTCACTCCGTTCGGAAATGCCTGCAAACCTTGGAAAAACCGCCTTTTGCGCCTATATCTACGACATTAGGAATGCGCGATTCGACGCCGATTTTTCGCGCTCTGCACACGGCACCAATCAGACAGGTTTTCATGAGCGACCAGACCGACATCGCCAACGGCGTTGAAGCCGAATACGGCGCCGATTCCATCAAGGTTTTGAAGGGCTTGGATGCCGTCCGCAAGCGGCCGGGCATGTATATCGGCGACACCGATGACGGCTCGGGCCTGCACCACATGGTTTATGAGGTGGTCGACAACGCCATCGACGAAGCACTGGCCGGCCATGCCGATCTGGTGACGGTGACGCTCAATCCGGACGGCTCGGTGACGGTCATCGACAATGGCCGCGGCATTCCGACCGATATCCACACCGGCGAAGGCATTTCGGCGGCCGAAGTGATCATGACGCAGCTGCATGCCGGCGGCAAGTTCGACCAGAACTCCTACAAGGTGTCGGGCGGCCTGCACGGCGTTGGCGTGTCGGTCGTCAACGCACTGTCGGCCTGGCTGAAACTGAAGATCCGCCGCAACGGCCAGATCTACGAGATGAGCTTCACACATGGCGATGCGGACGCACCGCTGCGCATCGCCGGCAGTTATGAACAACAAAAGGTCCCCGGCACTTATGAAGGGCGCAGCGGCAGCGAAATCACGTTCTTGCCGTCGTCCGAGACCTTCACCATGGTCGAGTTCGACTACGGTACGCTGGAGCACCGGCTGCGCGAGCTCGCCTTCCTGAACTCCGGCGTGCGCATCGTTTTGACCGATGCCCGCCATGCCGACATCGTGCGCCATGAGCTGCATTACGATGGCGGGCTGGAAGAGTTCGTCCGATATCTCGACCGGACGAAGAAGCCGTTGCTCGACAAGCCGATTTCGATCCGCGCCGAGCGCGACGGCATCACCGTCGAAGTCGCCATGTGGTGGAACGACAGCTATCACGAGAACGTGCTGGCCTTCACCAACAACATCCCGCAACGTGACGGCGGCACGCATCTCGCCGGTTTCCGCGGTGCGCTGACACGCCAGATAACCGGCTATGGCGACTCCTCGGGCCTGACCAAGAAGGAAAAAGTGGCGCTGATCGGCGACGATTGCCGCGAAGGGCTGACCGCGGTGCTGTCGGTCAAGGTTCCCGACCCGAAATTCTCCTCGCAGACCAAGGACAAGCTGGTGTCGTCCGAGGTTCGCCCGGTGGTCGAAGGGCTCGTCAACGAGGCGCTCGGCACATGGCTCGAGGAGCACCCAACCGAGGGCAAGGCGGTCATCGAGAAGGTCATCCAGGCCGCTGCCGCGCGCGAAGCCGCGCGCAAGGCACGCGACATCACCCGCAAGAGCTCGCTCGGCGTCACCTCGTTGCCCGGCAAGCTGGCCGATTGCCAGGAGCGCGATCCGGCGAAATCCGAGATCTTCATCGTCGAGGGCGACAGCGCCGGCGGCTCGGCCAAGGGCGGCCGTTCGCGCCAGAACCAGGCCATTCTTCCGCTGCGCGGCAAAATCCTCAATGTCGAGCGCGCCCGCTTCGACCGCATGCTTGGCTCAGACATGATCGGCACCCTGATCACCGCGCTCGGCACCTCGATCGGCAAGGATGAGTTCAATGCCGACAAGCTGCGCTACCACAAGATCATCCTGATGACCGACGCCGACGTCGACGGCGCCCACATCCGCACCTTGCTGCTGACCTTCTTCTTCCGGCAGATGCCGGAACTGATCGAACGCGGTCATCTCTACATCGCGCAGCCGCCGCTCTATAAGGTGACGCGCGGCAAGAGCTCGCAATATATCAAGGACGAAGCCGCCTTCGAGGAATTCCTGATCGGCTCGGGGCTGGAGGAGGCGTCGCTTGCGCTCAGCACGGGCGAGGTGCGGGCCGGGCAGGATCTGCGCAGCGCTATCGACGACGCCCTGGCTGTCCGCCAGCTCATCAACGGATTGCATACCCGCTATAACAGGGGCGTGGTCGAACAGGCGGCGATCGCCGGCGCGCTCAACCCGGAGATCTTCAGCGACCTCGGCCGCGCCAATGCGATGGCCGAACGTGTTGCCCGCCGTCTTGACATCATCGCCGAGGACACCGAGCGCGGCTGGACCGGCCGCATGTCGACCTCGAACGAGGGCATCGGCGGCTATGTCTTCGAGCGCACGGTGCGCAGCGTCAAGGAGTTCGCGCATCTCGATCTGGCACTGATCAATTCGGCCGACGCACGCCAGCTCGACCGCTATGCGCCGCGCCTGTCGGAAATCTATGGCGAGCCGCCGGTGCTGCGCCGCAAGGATGTCTCAGAGACCATCTCGGGGCCGCTGGCACTGCTAAATGCCGTGTTTGCCACCGGCCGCAAGGGCCTGACCATGCAGCGCTACAAGGGCCTTGGCGAAATGAACGCCGAGCAGCTCTGGGAAACGACGCTTGACCCGAATGTGCGCTCGCTCTTACAGGTCAAGGTCAATGACGCAACGGATGCGGACTCACTGTTTTCACGGCTGATGGGCGACGAGGTCGAGCCAAGGCGCGAATTCATCCAGGAAAACGCACTGTCGGTCGCCAATCTGGACATCTAAAGCCGGGATCCAGATACCCAACCGGCAGGCATGAAGTTGCATTGGTGCGCCTTAGCGCACCAATGCGCCTGCTGCATGCAACAAGATCTCCGGGGTTCCCCCGGAACGGAAAGGCTTTCAAGGCATTGTAATCGATCACAATCGCCGCAGGAGGCATCCATGGGACGTGGCATTTTGCTCTGGCTTCTCGGAGTCCCGATTCCGATCATTATTCTGATCATGCTGTTTGCAAGGTAGGGGGCTTCCATGCCGTCCACCCTAACGACTGTCGACGTTTCCGCACCGACGGAATCCTCTTCCACTGCTGTCAGCTGGGGGCCAATCGTCGCCGGCGCGTTTGCTGCCTCGACGCTTACCTTCATTTTGATGCTGCTCGGCTCCGGGCTTGGGCTGAGTATGGTCTCGCCATGGTCCGGCTCGGGTGCGTCAGTCACCACTTTCGCAGTTTCCACCGCCGTCTGGCTGATCGTCGTGCAGTGGCTGTCGTCGGCCCTCGGCGGCTATCTTGCCGGGCGCCTGCGCACCAAATGGGTCGGCATCCACACCGATGAAGTCTTCTTCCGCGATACCGCGCATGGCTTCCTGGCCTGGGCGCTGGCGACGCTGCTCGTCGCCGGCATACTCGGCACGGCGCTGTCGGCCGCGATAGGCACCGGTGTCCAGGCTGCTTCGACTGTGGCATCCGGCGCGGCAATGGGCGCTTCGGCAGGTGCTGCTGCAAACGCTGGTGGTGCCTCGACTGACAACGCCACATCGTATTTCGTTGATACACTGTTCCGCCCGGCCGATCCGGCAAGGCTCGCTGCCGCCAATCCGGAGAGCGACGCCGCGGCAACCGTGCAGGCATCGCGCATTCTGATCGCGAGTGCCGCAGCAGGCGAAATATCGGCCGACGACAAGACCTATCTGTCGCGGCTGGTGGCCGCCCGGACAGGCCTGTCCGAAGCCGATGCCACCGCTCGCCTCGATGCGGTAATCGCCAGAGCGCAGGACGCCAAGGTCAAGGCCCAGCAGGCGGCCGACACCGCCAGAAAGGCCGGCGCCACCTTCTCGCTGATTGGCGCGCTGTCGCTGGTCGTCGGGGCTTTCATTGCCAGTGCGGCTGCGGCACTTGGCGGCAGGCAGCGCGACGACGAGGAAGCGATTTTCCTGACCAATCGCTGATCGGCGCCTAAGCGAACTCGGTCCGCTTCGAAGATTACTCCGAGCGGACCTTGCTTTGGGCTGTCGGCGCAGCATTGTCGTGCGTTGCTCGCCACCGACAGCTCAGTCCCCCAGCTTGCGGCCGAGATCGACCGCATCGCGCAGCACGGCAAGGTGCGAGCGCGGCACGCCGGACGGTGCGTTGGCCTCGACGCCGCTCGCCGTCAACGACCAGTAGAGAGTGTGCGTGAAGACGCGGCCGAGCGAGCCGCGCAGCTCGACCTGGATGTTTTCCACGCCCGGACCAAAGTTCTCCGTCATCGGCCCGGAGATCGGGTCGCCGGTCAACCAGCCATTGCCTCTGTCGAAAATGTTGGTCCAGCGCATCGCGGCAAACATCGCGCCATGATGCACCGCCCGCTGTGGCTTGCCCGAATGGCTGCGGCCTTCCTGATAGAGCATAGTCCCGCCCGCCGCCCTGTCGGCGATCGGCGGGCATGCCGAGAACAGCCGCTCGGCGATGCCGCGCCTGAACTCGGCAAGATTGTAGGTCACCAGAAACTCGCTGTGGGTCAGCGGACTGCCCAGCGTGACGAAATCGCTGATCTTCCACGGCAGCGGATGATCGGCGTCACTGTCGCGAAGCTGCCGGTAGAGTTCCCATTGGCCGCGCCGGAATGCGGGGAGGTCATCGAGGCGGTCGGGCCAGGCGGAAGCATCGGCGGCCAGCGTCGCCTTATCGACGGCGTGGATCGCCTTCAGCCTCGCTCTGTCGCGAATGGCTTCCAGCTTTCGAGGCCTGAAATCGGCCCATAATATCTGCAGCAGATCATAGGCTATGATCGACCCCAGGCTGTGCGAGACCAGCACGATGCGGTCGTAGGCGTCGTCCACCATAAGGCGCTTCAGCAACTTGAGGCCACGCTCGCGGACCAGCGCGCGCTTCTCGACCGTCGCCGCTTCGGCCCGCACATAGGCGGCGACATCACCGAAATAGGGCAGGCCAAACTGGTCCACCGACCAGATAACGAACGACGCCGGGACGGTGACAAGCACGCCGGTCGTCCAGGAGATATAGCCTTGCCAGGCCGACGTTGCGAGCGCCAGCGCCGCGCCAAGGACGACGATGGTGGCCAAAAGCGTGACGACATAGAGTTTGCGCACATCGCGCGGAATATCGGCGGGCTTGCGCCAGAGCAGGGTCGCCACCCAGGCAGCAAGGCGGCTCCGGGTCGTGCCCTGGGTGATGTCGGCCCAGTAAAGCTCGTAGAAATCGGTGCGGCGGCCATCGACATCATACGGTGTGGTGATCCGGCGAAGCTCGTGCGAATTGGTCCGGCTGTCGGGCGTGATCCAGCTCTGGTTGATCTTCGCACCCATTGGGTCGGCCGGATCAGCGACATGGGCATAGAACGGAGCACGGGCCGGATCGTGGCTCCAAACGGCCTGGACAAATCCCCTCAACGTGTCCATGGGCCGCTGTTCGCCCATACCGTGCACGACCACCACCGCCTGGCTGCGCTTGCGCGGCACCTTCTCTGCTGCGGTCAGATCGGCGGCCGGCGACGCGGCAGAACCAGGGTCGGGCACCAGCACCTCCACCGATGACGCCGTTAGACAAGACGACGGGTCGCTATCGTAGCTTCAGAACCGGTAACAGCCAAGAAAAAGCCCGGCGCGGAGCCAGGGCTGTATTTCGACGACCGGCAGTGAGTTGGCAACGACGCCGTTTCAGTGATCAATCGCCTTGACGATCTCCTCGGTCATCTTCTTGGCGTCGCCGAGCAGCATCATGGTGCCGTCCTTGTAGAACAGCGTGTTGTCGATGCCGGCATAGCCGGACCCGAGCGAGCGCTTGACGAACAGGCAGGTGCGCGCCTTGTCGACGTCGAGGATCGGCATGCCATAGATCGGCGACGATTTGTCGTCGCGGGCGGACGGATTGGTGACGTCGTTGGCGCCGATGACATAGGCGACATCGGCCTGCGCGAACTCAGAGTTGATGTCCTCCAGCTCGAACACTTCGTCGTAAGGCACGTTGGCTTCCGCCAAGAGCACATTCATGTGGCCGGGCATGCGGCCGGCCACCGGATGGATGGCGTATTTGACGTCGACGCCGTTGGCCTTGAGCTTGTCGGCCATTTCGCGCAGCGCGTGCTGCGCCTGGGCGACGGCCATGCCGTAACCCGGCACGATGATGACCTTTTGCGCATTCATCATCAGATAGGCGGCATCCTCGGCAGAGCCCTGCTTGACGGTGCGCTCGATGCCGTCGTCGGCAGCGGCTGATGTCTCGCCGCCGAAGCCGCCGAGGATGACCGAGATGAAGCTTCGGTTCATGCCTTTGCACATGATGTAGGACAGGATGGCGCCCGATGAGCCGACCAGCGCGCCGGTGATGATCAGCGCCAGATTGCCGAGCGTGAAACCGAGTGCCGCCGCTGCCCAGCCCGAATAGGAATTGAGCATCGATACGACCACCGGCATGTCGGCGCCGCCGATCGGGATGATGAGAAGGACGCCGAGCACGAGCGAGGCGGCAACGATCAGCCAGAACACCAGCTTGGACTCGGTGGTGACGAGCAGCATGATCAGCACAATGAGCGCTATGCCCAGGGCTGCGTTGATGAAGTGACGGCCGCCGATCATGGTCGGCTTGCCCGACATGCGGCCGTCGAGCTTCAAGAAGGCGATGACCGAGCCGGTGAAGGTGATGGCGCCGATGGCAACGCCGAGGCTCATCTCGATCAGCGCCTGGGCATGGATATCGGCGACGGTGCCGATGCCGAAACTTTCCGGCGCATAGATGGCGGCGGCCGCCACCATGACCGCGGCAAGACCGACCAGCGAGTGGAAGGCGGCGACCAGCTGCGGCATCGAGGTCATGGCAATGCGCCGTGCCGTGACCGCACCGACCGAGCCGCCGATGGCGAGGCCGAGCACGATCAGCGCAAAGCGGCCGGCGGAAGGGGTGGCCAGCGCCAGCGTCGTGACAATGGCGATGCCCATGCCGATCATGCCGTACATGTTGCCCTGGCGGCTGGTGGTCGGATGCGACAGGCCGCGCAATGCCAGGATGAACAGGATGCCGGAGACCAGATAGAGGAAGGAGGCGAAGTTGGCGTTCATAGCGGCCTACTTTTCCTTCTTCTTGTACATGGCCAGCATGCGCTGGGTGACGAGGAAGCCGCCGAAGATGTTGACCGATACCAGCATCAGCGCAACAAAGCCGAAGCCGGTGGCGATGCCCGAGGCCGAGATGCCGACGGCAAGCAACGCGCCGACGACGATGACGGAGGAAATGGCGTTGGTGACCGCCATTAATGGCGTGTGCAGCGCCGGCGTGACCGACCAGACGACGTAGTAGCCGACGAAGATCGCCAGCACGAAGATGGCGAAGCGGAAGACGAAGGGATCGATCGCGCCGCCGGACAGCGCGTGCGCGGCGTCACCAGCGGCCTCGGTGCCGGGCGCGGTGGCCAGGTTCTGTACCGCAAGGCGGACGGCAGCTGTGGCCTGGTCGAGCTGGTCGAGGGCTTTCTGCAGGGTCTGATCCATCACGCGATCCCTCCGGTGGTCTTGGGCTTCCTCGAAGCGGCCGGCCTCTTCGCAGCCGGCTTCGCCGAAGCCTCGGCAACCATCGTCTTGGCCGGAATGGCCGGCGGTTCGACATGTTGGCCCTTTGGCGGCTCCTGCTCAGCCCTGACGAAGGCGGGATGCACGACCTTGCCGGCATCGGTCAGCATGGTTGCCTTGACCAGCTCGTCGTCGCGGTTGATGGCAAGCGTCTTCGTCGCCTTGTCAACCAGCGTCTCGAGGAAGGCATAGAGGTTTCTCGCATAGAGCAGCGAGGCGGAGGCGGCGACGCGACCGGGAACGTTGAGATGGCCGACGATCTTTACCCCGTTGGCGGTGGTCACCACCTGCCCCGGAACGGCGCCCTCGACGTTGCCGCCACGCTCGACCGCAAGGTCGACGATCACCGAGCCGGGTTTCATCGAGGCGACCATTGCCGCAGAAACCAGCTTCGGCGCCGGCCGGCCCGGTATCAGCGCGGTGGTGATGACGATGTCCTGCTTGGCGATGTGCTCGGCGGTCAGCGCCGCCTGCTTGGCCTGATACTCCCTGGACATTTCCTTGGCGTAGCCGCCGGCCGTCTCGGCCGCCTTGAATTCCTCGTCCTCGACCGCCAGGAACTTTGCGCCGAGCGAAGCAACCTGCTCCTTGGCGGCCGGGCGCACATCGGTGGCGGTGACCACGGCGCCGAGGCGGCGCGCGGTGGCGATGGCCTGCAGACCGGCGACGCCGACGCCCATGATGAAGGCCTTCGCCGCCGGTACCGTGCCAGCCGCCGTCATCATCATCGGCAACGCCCGGTCATATTCGGCAGCCGCGTCGATCACCGCCTGATAGCCGGCGAGGTTCGCCTGGCTGGATAGAACGTCCATCGACTGGGCGCGGGTGATGCGCGGCATGAACTCCATGGAAAAAGCAGTAGCACCGGCCCTGGCCAACGCGGCGACGCCGGCATCGTTGCCATAGGGATCCATGATGGCGATCACGGCAGTGCCCGGCCGATAGACTTTCAGCTCGGCATCGCTCGGCCGGCGCACCTTCAGCACGACATCAGCCCTGGAAACATCGCCGGCCTTGCCGATCGCGGCGCCGGCCTTGGCAAACTCCTCGTCGGGAATGCGCGACGCCGCGCCGGCGCCAGCTTCGACGACCACGTCGAAACCCAGCGCCGCCAGCCGCTTCACCGTGTCGGGCGAGGCCGCGACGCGCGGCTCGTTCGCGTCGAGCTCACGAGGGATGAAAACCGTCTGTCCCACCGCATGATCCTTTCGGCCGCAACCCGTTACCGCAAGACGCCGGCCGGCCCCCGGCGGCGTCCTCGACAAAAATTGGAGGAGTTATCGGAGAATAAAGGCGCCGACGGCCAGGATCAGAACGAACAGGATGGTCCCCGAGAAGAAGCCGCCCACAAAGAAGCCGAACGCCATGGCCAGAAGCACTGCGGCGCAAAACAGCGACCCGTATTTGGCCAGCATCAGGAAGCCGGCATAGGTGCGGTCGTGCTCGGCATAGTCCATCTTCGCGCCCAGTTCGACAGGACCGGTCGGCGTGTGTTCAGCCATAGGAATACCCCTTCGAAGACATCTTTCAGGCACATAGCGAAAAGCCGCGTTAAGGGCAATGGCGCTATTGCCGCATCGCCGCAGCCAACAGTCTCAAGCGAAACTTGAAATCGCTGCGTCAATGATGTGGCGCAACGTGCGCAGCGGCTATGACTGACCCAACCCCTGAAACGAGGCGGGTCGGAGCGCGGCGATACCAATCACAATGGATGGCAGGTCCGCTATTGCCGATGTCGTTAGCTGGCGAGATGCGGGAACAGCCCGAGCAGGCCGACAACGATCAGATAAAGGGCGACGATATAATTGAGCAGCCGCGGCATCACCAGGATCAGCACGCCTGCAATCAGTGAGATAAGCGGGGTGAGGGCGAGCGTGGAAATGGTCATATCGGTTCCTTTGATCGGATGGCTGTCGAAGCGATACGTGGCGGATATCGGCCGTGCCGACCTACCACCAGCACCCTTGCCGTTATCCAGAACGCCGAAGCGACCGGAAGGCTCCATGGGCTCGTTCAGGCGGCTTCGCGAAAATATTTGGCGGTGGGCAGGATGGTCAGCGGGGCGAGTTCGCCGGCACCGGGCGTATCGAACAACATGCGCTGCTCCATCGGCGTCGAACGGAAGAACGGAAAGCGCGACAGCGACCGCTCGCGAATGGCGCCGACATCGGCGCGGTAGAGCACGACCTTGTTATAGACGCCAGGATAGGCACGGGGCTCACTGATCTTCTCGGCGTAGTAGATCCGCTTGTAGAAGCCGGCGTGATCCTCACGGATGGTCGAAAGGCAATAGGGCGCGTTGAAGTGAAAACATGCCATGCCGGCGAGCCGCAGCGTGAGATAAGGTATCTGCGGATAGACGCGCGACCATTCCGGGTCGGAGGCGAACCGACTGGGGCAGATGAAGCTCATGCCCTCCCCCAGCATCGGCCTGACGATGTCACCGAAAGCCTTGGTGGAAGGCGATCTTGGCGTCGACAGCGTGACGTGATGAATACGCAGCGTGCTGACGAGTTCCTGGTCGATGTAGACACCGAACCGGAAGACGTTAGGCACCTCGTCGAGTTCGTCGTGAATGGTGTGGTTCTCGTTGTCGGGAACCATATCGTTGGAACGGTACGACTTGTAGCGTAGGCGATAGATGTCCTCGAGATCCTCGCCCTTGTCGCAACGGCGGTATTCCGTCCGCTCTAGCATCGCCGAAACATTCCTGGCGAAACTGGACATGGTTTCGGACGAATTTTCCCCGCCCGCGCTCGCCGCATGGCCGAGCGAAGTCAACTGGGCACACATGAACTCTATCCCCGCGAATTACCGCCACCAGCCGACACTAAGGCAGGGTCCTGAGATGTAAAGATGAAAATAAGCAGGAGGTTGTTTACCGCTCGTTAAGGTTAACAATCGACCAAATTGTACTAAATTTGCGCGGTTTTTCGACATAAAAATCAACGCCGCGTCGCCTTCCTCGCTGTTTTGATGTCCTTGGCAAAGGGCCAGACCGTGCTCGACATCGTCTCGATGCCGGACGCGCTGAGCGCCGACCCGAACAGAAAGCCCTGGACCAGGTCGGGCTTGACCTGCAATGCCAGGATCTTGAGCTGTTCGAAGGTTTCGACGCCTTCGACGGTGACAGAAAGTCCCAGCGGCCGTGACAGGTTGACGATGCCCTTGAGCAATTCGAGCGACCGGCTGTTCTGGGTGACGTCGATCAGGAACGAGCGATCGATCTTGATCTTGTCGAGCGGCAGTTTATGGAGATAGCTCAGGCTCGAATAGCCGGTACCGAAATCGTCGAGTGCAATACGCACGCCGAGCCGCTTTAATTCCTCGATATATTGGCGTGTCAGCGACTTGTCGTCGAGCAGCGCCGTCTCGGTGACCTCGATCTCGAGGCGGCCGGCCGGCAGACCGGAACCGGCAAGTGCCTCGCGAACCTTCTGGATAACGTCGCGGTTACGAAAATCCTTGGCGGAGAGATTGACCGAGACGCTGGTCTGGGATGGCCATTTGGCGCATTCCGTGCACGCCGCATGCAGGACGAAGGTGCTGATGTCGGAAATGATCCCCATTTCCTCCGCCAGCGGAATGAAGATGCTGGGCGAGATCGGTCCCAGATCTGGATGATCCCAGCGGCACAGCGCCTCGCAACTGGCGATACGCATCGTGCTCATCGCCACGATCGGCTGATAGACAACCCGCAATTCGTTGTTTTCCACTGCGCTGCGCAGGTCTGCCTTCATCAGCTGACGGCTGCGGAAGGCAGCGTCCATGGAGGCCTCGAACAGCCGCCAACCATTCTTGCCAAGCTCCTTGGCCTTGTAGAGTGCAAGGTCGGCTTTGACGATCATGGCGTCGACATCGGTGTCCTTGACCCGCGACAGCACCGCGCCGCCGCTGGCCTGGATGCGCAACCCGTGGCCGGCGACATCGACCTCGCCCTGCAGGTCGACGAAGATCTCGTCGACCTGGCCGGTCAGGTGGCTTTCATCCTCGATGCGCTCGAAGAAGATCATGAACTCGTCGCCGCCGAAGCGGCTGACGGTGATGCCTGGCCCGGCGACTGCCGCCAGCCGCTCGGCAACGGCGTAGATCAAACCGTCGCCGACCGGATGGCCGAGCGTATCGTTGACGCTCTTGAAATCGTCGAGGTCGAGAACGACCAGCCCGCAGAGACGGTCTGGATCGCCCGAGGCCATCGCCTCCACCACCAGCTCATGGAAATAGGCGCGGTTGGGCAGACCAGTGAGGTTGTCGTAACGCGCCATGAAGCGGATCTTGTCTTCCGCCTCGACGCGGGCGGTCACGTCCTCGAAAGTGACGACGCCCAGTTCCTGGCTGCCCTCGCGCGCCGAAAATTCATAGTGCTGGCCGTTGGCGAGCGAGACCAGAACCTTTCGGTCACGACCCTCGCGCAACGCGCGCGTCAGTTGGGCTTCGA
The DNA here is from genome assembly GCF_040317575.1 of Mesorhizobium sp. M1423. Lineage (NCBI taxonomy): Bacteria > Pseudomonadati > Pseudomonadota > Alphaproteobacteria > Hyphomicrobiales > Phyllobacteriaceae > Mesorhizobium > Mesorhizobium sp. M1423. Next base: position 67,804 of record NZ_JAMYKU010000028.1, on the reverse strand, counting down.
TGTAGCGGCAATCCTTCGGTGCCAGCATGCCGCCGGCAACGCCGCGCATCAGCAGACCGTGGATCGAGCGGCCAAGCAGCGCGTCGGGCGATTTGAGGGACATCAGGTGCGCGGCTTCGGCATTGGCCACCGCTACACGGCCGTCGGGACCGAGCATGACAAGACCATGCGACATGGTGTTGAGCGCACGGTTGAAACGCTGAGCGATGCGGTTCGCCTTTTTTTCCTCCGAGACGGCGGCAAAAAGCACATCGCGGACCGTGTCGGCGAATTTGCGAATCGCAAACAGGAATGGCGCGGACAGGAGGCCGAGAAGGATGTGGTAGATATCGCCACGTAAAAGGAACCCCAACGAGATCGGCCATGTCAAGGCAAGCGTGAGAATAGTGACCATGCGCGGAGAGCCGTAGTTGCGCCCGGCAATGGAGGTCGCCGTGGCCAGCGTCAGGCAGACGGAGGCGATCTCGGCGAAATTATCGCGCGCAAAATAGATGCCAAGCAGGCAGAAGGCGCCAAGCGTGAGCCCGTGTAAGGAGCCGTAGAGGATATAGTCGTTCTCGCGCTTGTGCGCCTCTTCCCAGGTCGTCGGCGGGGGCAAGCTGTTGTATTTCCGGAAGTTTCTCATGCGGAAGATGCCGACGAGAACCATCACGATCGCGACAAGCAGATAAAGCGGGTCGCCGTTCTTCCACCAGACTAGGGCAATCAGGAAGCTTTGCGCGACAATGCCGATCGAAAGCGTCACGCCGTCGCGAAACAGGGTTTCCACGAACGGAATGTAAACGTCGACCGGAATCTCGTTTTTTCGTCTCAGATTCACGCCTGGATCCCAACCCTGGGGAACCCAGCAGTGTCACATTCGCCTTAAGAAAGGTTTAGAGAGGCGGTTCGAGCCCTGCCGGCGTCCATCGTTGACGCTGCGGAAACAGGGAAACTACAGTTCAGGTAAACAACGGGTATCGCAGCGCTGAATCATTCGGCGGCTTGAAGCTGCGGCCGGAGCGGCGCCGTCGAAAGGCGGTCGAGCAGACGCTGGCGTTCGCCGGCGGCTTTTTCGGCACTGGCCCGCTTGACGTGGCCATAGCCGCGGATGAGCGCCGGCACCGAGACAAGCGCGGCAGCGGCCTCGATCTTGCCCGGTGCCAGCGCGCCGGCGACAAGCTCCAGGTCGGCTTCATAGATGGCAAGAAGCTGCCGCTCCATACGCCTCTCGGCGCTGTAGCCGAACAGGTCGAAAGCGGTGCCGCGCAGGCCCTTCATCGCCGCCAGCAGGCGGAACCCGTTCATCATCCACGGACCAAAGCTCGATTTCTTCGGCTTGCCGTCACTGCCGCGCCTGCCCATGATCGGCGGTGCGAGATGGAATTCGAGCCTGTCGTAACTCTGGAACTGCTTTGCGAGATCTGCGGCAAAGGAGCCGTCGGTATAGAGCCGCGCCACCTCGTATTCGTCCTTGATAGCCATCAGCTTGAACAGGTTCTTTGCGGCAGCTTCGGTCACCACGGTCGAACCGGGCACGAGCTTGGTTTCGGCCTTACGCAGCGCTGCCAGTCTGTCGGCATAGCGCTTACCATAGGCGCCGTTCTGATAGGCGGTCAGGAAGGCGACGCGGCGGGCAATGATGTCGTCCAGCGTCTCGGCAATCGCGGCAGGCTGCGTGGCCTTGCCCGGCTGGGTGAGAAGGCCGCGCACGAAATCCGGCTGGTGGGCGGCGCGGCGACCCCAGCGAAATGCCGCGATATTCATCGCCACCGCCTCGCCGTTGAGCTCGATTGCCTTCTCGACCGCCTCGTCCGACAGCGGCAAGCCGCCGTGCTGGAAGGCGAAGCCGAGCATAAACATGTTGGCGCCGAGCGAACTGCCGAACAGCGCGGTGGCGGTGTGGGTCGCGTCGAAGAAATGCGCCTTGTCGTCGCCCGCGGCAGTTCTTATCGCTTTCTTCAGCCGCTCGATAGGCAGCGAGAAATCGGCCGAACGGGCGAACTCGCCCGGCATGATCTCGGCGGTGTTGGCGAGGAAGATGGTATAGCCTTCGCGCACCGCGGCCAGCACCTTCTTTGCACCCGAAACGACGAGATCGCAGCCAAGCACGAGATCGGCCTTGCCGGCCGATACGCGAATGGCGTGGATGTCGTCCGGCGTGCGGGCAATACGGACATGGGTGAACACGGAGCCGCCCTTTTGGGCGAGGCCGGCCATGTCGATCATGCCGCAGCCCTTGCCTTCGAGGTGGGCTGCCATGCCGAGCACTGCGCCAATGGTGACGACGCCGGTGCCGCCGACACCGTCTATGATTGCCGCCCAGCCTTGTTCACCGAGCGTAAATTGCGCCGGCGCCGGCACCCCCGCGAGCGGGTCGGCCGCGCCGGCTATGCCTTCGGCTTTCCTGATTTTGGCGCCGTGGACGGTGACGAAGGACGGGCAGAAACCATTGACGCAAGAGAAGTCCTTGTTGCAGCTCGACTGGTCGATCTTGCGCTTGCGGCCGAATTCGGTCTCGACCGGCTGGATCGAGACGCAATTCGACTGCACGCCGCAATCGCCGCAACCTTCGCAGACCAGCTCGTTGATGAAGATGCGCTTGTCGGGATCGGGGAAGGTGCCGCGTTTGCGGCGGCGGCGCTTCTCGGCGGCGCAGGTCTGGTCGTAGAGCAGCACCGAGACGCCCTTGACCGAACGCAACTCGCGCTGGACGAGATCGAGGTCGTCGCGGTGGTGGATGGTGGCGCCGGCGGGAAATTCCACCTTGCCGGTATATTTGTCCGGCTCGTCGGTGACGATGGCGATGCGCTCGACGCCCTCGGCGCGCACCTGCCTGGCGATCATGTCCACCGTCAGGCCGCCCTCGTGCGGCTGCCCGCCGGTCATCGCGACGGCGTCATTGTAGAGGATTTTGTAGGTGATGTTGGCGTCGGTCGACAGCGCGAAGCGGATCGCCAGCACACCCGAATGGTTGTAGGTCCCATCGCCCAGATTCTGGAAGATGTGTTCGCGCTTCGAGAACGGCGCCTGGCCGACCCACTGCGCGCCCTCGCCGCCCATGGCAGTGAAGCCGACGGTGTTGCGGTCCATCCACAGCGCCATGAAATGACACCCGATTCCGGCGGCGGCGAGCGAGCCGTCCGGCACCTTGGTCGAGGAATTGTGTGGGCAGCCGGAGCAGAAGAAGGGCGTGCGCGAGGCGATGTCTGACGTGTCGGCCAGCATCGCCTGGAACTGGCGCAATTTCGCCACCCGCGCGGCAATTTCTTCCGACGGGCCGATCGTTAGCAAGATCCTCTCGCCGAGCGCGATGGCAATGTCGTTGGGGTCGAGCGCGCCTTTGGCCGGGAACAGCCAGTCGCCGCGTTCGTTTTTCTTGCCGACGATGACCGGCTGCGTGGCGGTGCCGTAAAGGTTCTCGCGCAGTTGCACCTCGATCAGCGAGCGTTTCTCCTCGACGACAACGATGGTGTCTAGGCCGCGAGCAAAGTCGGCGATGTGCTGCAGGTCGAGCGGCCACGGGCAGCCGACCTTGAACAGCCTGATACCGATACGATTGGCGGCCACTTCGTCGATGCCTATGTCTTCGAGCGCCTGCCGAACGTCGAGATAACTCTTGCCGATGGTGACGATGCCAAGCTTCGGGCTGCTGCCGCCTGAATAGACGATCCGGTTCAGCCCGTTGGCGTGGATGAAGGCCGAAGCAGCGGCGCGCTTGTATTCATGCAACCGCTCCTCCTGGCCGAGCATGTCGATCTCGTTACGGATGTTGAGGCCGCCGGGCGGCATGTCGAAGTCCGGGATGACGATATCTAGCCGGTCGAGCGCGGCATCGACCGAGGCCGTCGATTCGATGTTGTCCTTGACGCATTTGATCGCCGCCCAGGTGCCGGCAAAACGCGACATGGCAAAGCCGTAGAGGCCGTAGTCGATGATCTCCTGGACACCGGCCGGATTGAGGATCGGCACCATGGTGTCGACAAACAGGAACTCGGTGGCATGCGCGTTGGTCGAGGATTCGGCCATGTGGTCGTCACCCATCAGGGCCAGCACGCCGCCATGTTTCGACGAGCCGGCGAGATTGGCGTGACGGAACACGTCGCCGGAGCGGTCGACGCCCGGACCCTTGCCGTACCAGACCGAAAAAACGCCGTCACGAGTGCCCTCGCCCAGCAATTCGGCCTGCTGCGAGCCCCAGCAGGCGGTGGCGGCGAGCTCCTCGTTGAGACCGGGCTGGAAGACGATGTCCGACTGCGCGAGCTGGTCCCGGGCCTTCCACAGCTGCATGTCGAGGCCGCCGAGCGGCGAGCCGCGATAGCCGGAGACGAAACCGGCGGCGTTCAGGCCAGCCCGGCGGTCGCGCTCGCGTTGCATCAGAAGCATGCGGATGACTGCTTGGGCACCCGACAGGAAGATGCGCTCCTTTGCCAGGTCGAACTTGTCGTCGAGCGCGACATTGTGCAGCGTCATCAGGCATTTCCTGTGCGGAAGCCGCACCTGGAGGGTGCGCGGCCAACGTCGGAGTCAAGTACCTATAGTCTTTCTTCCCTTGCCGGGGAGGTCAAACAAAATCGAAGCCGCCAGGCGGTCCGCAACAAATCATCAACGCCGCGCCCGCCGGCGTAAGAAACCGCGCGTCGGCTGTTTTCGACAGCAATAAAATTCCGGCGCCATCCGATGCCGTCGAAAAATGCGTCAGAGACCTTTCGAACAGTCGGGCTTAGGTTCGTTCGGCAACTTGCCGTCCGGGTGGCCGGCAAGGTCCGGATTGGGCGTATAAAGCTGATCGATGACCAGCGGCCGGTCGGGCAGGACGGACTGGTCCTCCGTCGACATCAGAGTGGTGTCGATCTTCTGGAGGATCGTGCCGTCAGCGTCCTTGATGCTGATCGCGATCGCGTAAGGCTTGTCCTTGACGACGCATTGAAGCGCCGGACTCTCCAGCGTCACCTTGTCGAGCTTCGGCCAGATTTTCTGCTCGACTGCCAGCGGCTCGCCGCCGGCCGGGTTTTGGAAGCTGGCGACCGCGACCTGCCCCTCCCCCATCGGCCGCAACGGCCGCAGCGTAACGAGGTAGGTCGCCCTGGCGAGGCGATAGTTGAACACGAATATCTTGCCTGAAATCTCGAACAATTTGCCATCGCCGTTGTCGTCCGTGCCCGTCTCGCGACAGGCGCCGAGCGCTGCAGCCACAATCAGCGCAACCCCGACAACGATCGAACGCGAAAACAGCCTAGCCATTCTGGACCTCGCCATTCTGGACCCCGTTCGCCGCCGTCCGGCGGCGATAGTGACGGTTTGCCTTCTGGCGGTTGCCGCATACCGCCATGTCGCACCAAAGGCGGCTGGAATTGCGGCTTCGGTCGACAAACAGCCAGCTGCAGTTCGGACATATCCTCAGCCTGGCGATGGTGTCGCCGCGCAGCAGCGACAGCGCCGAGACGGCCAGCGCCACCTCAAAGGCGATAGGCGTCGCCGGGTCGCCGAACGGTGTTCCAAGCGTCCCGATTTCGGTGCGGCCATGGGCGAGGCCGTCGGCGCAGGCTTCCAGGAATTCAGGCATGTCGGCGGTGGCGATCGCACCTTTCGACACCGCGCGGCGAAACAGCCGATCGGTGGTTTCGCGGATCGACAGTACCACCGGCGCGATCTTGTCCGGCGACGGGGCCTCCAGCCGCCTGCCGCCGAGCTCGGCGGCGCGAAAGCCGCTGGCGGCTTCGGCAAAGCGGGCAATCTCGGCGGGATCGTCGAAACGGTCGAAGGTTTTCTCCGGATGGTGCCGCAGCACAACGGTGTTCGCCGTGTCGAGCGCAAGCATGCCGCCGGTGAAGCGGTGCGGAGTCCAGGATACCGTCATGCGATGAAATCTAACCGATAAATCGCATTTGACAAGTTAGATTCCGAGTGCAACGCTCTTCACGGCTGCGAGCGCCGCGGCTTGTAGCACTTTGATTTTGTGCATGATCCCAGCGAAAGTCGATTTCCGATTATTCGGAGCCATGCACCGAGGATTTTGCATGCTCTATTTCTTCCAGCAGGTTCTGAACGGGCTGCATTCGGGCGCGCTCTACGCACTGCTTGCCTTCGGCTATGTGCTGACTAACGGCATCCTGCACCGCACCAATCTTGCCTATGGCGCGCTGTTCGCCTTTTGCGGGCAAACGATGATCCTCACCGCGGCATTCGGCTATCAGGCACTGTGGCTGACGCTGCTTGCATCGGTCGCGCTCGGCATAGTTGCGGCGTTTCTCTACGCGGCGCTGATCAGCCACGTGCTGTCACGAAGCATCTTCGAACCCTTGGCCGACCGCTCGCCCAATGCGATCGTGGTGACAACGCTCGGTATATTGCTGGTCTTGTCGGAAGCCAGCCGCATCGCCGCCAACACCCACGATCTGTGGTTGCCACCGATGCTGGCCCAGACCATCGTCTTCGCGCAGAGTGCCAGCTTCAAGGCGACGTTGACGCTGATCCAGTTGCTCGATTGCGCTGCCGTGCTGGCGGCCATTGCGCTGGCTGCGTGGGGCTTCACACATTCGAGCTTCGGCCGCAGTTGGCGCGCCGTTTCCGACGATCCCAAGGCTGCTGCGATGTGCGGTGTCGATGTCCGCGCGGTGTTTCGGCGTGCCGTGCTTTTCGGCGGCCTTTGCGCTGCGCTGGCCGGCGTGCTCGCCGGCTTCTACTACGGCAACATCAGCTTCGGCACCGGCCTGGTCTACGGGTTGAAGATCCTGTTCGTGACGGCAGTAGGCGGCTATCTTTCGCCGCTGCGGGCGGCACTGGGCGCCGCCGCTTTCGGCATGGCCGAATCGCTATGGGCCGGCTACTTCCCGCTCGAATGGCGCGATGCCTGGATGTACCTGTTCCTCGTCACCATGCTTGTGCTGATCGGCGCTGGCCGCGACCAACAGAAGATTGCCTGAGCCGCACCCGACTTTGGTTGGATGAAAGAGCCGCATGTCCGTGGACATGCAAAGGACGCGGCAGCTTTTTTGCCGGCCGTCACCTCACAACTGTGTTTATGCGGGCTGGCCCGTGTTGACCCGCCGGACCACGCACTGCATACCGTTGGTCCACAGCGGCGCAACGGACAGGGAACCGCCGCGCTCTGACACAAGGGAGGAATGCATGGCAGGGCTTCTCGCTCTTTCCAGAACCATTGACCGTTTGAACGAATTCATCGGCAAATGGGTATCGTGGCTGATCCTGCTGGCAATTCTGGTAAGCGCCGCCAACGCCGTCATCCGCAAGCTGTTCGACATGTCCTCGAACGCCTGGCTGGAATTGCAGTGGTATCTGTTCGGCGCCGCCTTCATGCTGGCCGCCGCCTACACGCTGAAGCAGAACGACCATATCCGCATCGATATCGTCTACGGCATGTTCTCGCGCCGCGTGCAGCACTGGATCGACCTTTTCGGTCACGTCTTCTTCCTGATGCCGTTCGTGACATTGATGGTGGTCTATTTCGTTCCCTATGTGTCGCTGTCGTATCGCAGCGGCGAGATGTCGAACAATTCCGGCGGGCTGATCATCTGGCCGGCGAAGGCGATCCTGCTGGTCGGCTTTTTCCTGCTTGCGCTGCAGGGCATTTCCGAAATCATCAAGAAAATCGCCATCATGCGCGGTCATATGGACGATCCCACTCCATTCATATCGGTGCATGAGCAAGCCGAGCTAGAAGCCAAGGCGCTCGTCGAAGAGGTGCGCTCGTGATCGAGTTCATCGCCCAGAACATGGCGCCGATCATGTTCGCCTCGCTGATCTTCTTCCTGCTGATCGGCTACCCCGTCGCCTTCTCGCTTGCCGCCAACGGCCTGATGTTCTTCTTCATCGGAGTGCTGCTGTCGCCATATTCGGGCGGCTCGATCAACCTCGCCTGGCCGTTGCTGCACGCGTTGCCGGACAATTTCTACGGCAGCCGGGTGATGTCGAACGACACGCTGCTGGCGATCCCGTTCTTCACCTTCATGGGCATCGTGCTCGAACGATCCGGCATGGCCGAAGACCTGCTCGACACGATCGGCCAGTTGTTCGGACCGGTTCGTGGTGGCCTGGCCTATGCCGTGATTTTCGTCGGCGCGCTGCTGGCCGCGACGACCGGCGTGGTGGCGGCTTCCGTCATTGCCATGGGGCTGATTTCGCTGCCGATCATGCTGCGCTACGGCTACGACCGGCGGCTGGCATCCGGCGTCATCGCAGCATCGGGCACGCTCGCCCAGATCATCCCGCCGTCACTGGTGCTGATCGTGCTGGCCGACCAGCTCGGCCGCTCGGTCGGCGATATGTACAAGGGGGCGCTGATCCCCGGGCTCATTTTGACCGGCATCTACATGCTCTACATCCTGCTCATGTCGATCGTCCGGCCGAAGTCGATGCCGGCACTGCCGCTGGAGGCCCGCACGCTCGGCCACGGTGTGCTGTCGCTGCTGGCGGCGCTGCTGGCGGCGGTGGTGGTTTCCTATGCCGCGTATCGCTACCTCGCGCCAAACCATGGCGGCAATGCCGATATCCTCGGCGCCACCATCGGCGTGATCTTCATCTATGTCGTGGCGATCATCGACCAGCGCCTGAAGATCAACCTGATGTCGAGGTTGGCACAGCAGGTGATCATCGTGCTGATCCCGCCGCTGGCGCTGATCTTCCTGGTGCTGGGTACCATTTTCCTCGGCATCGCCACGCCGACGGAAGGCGGCGCCATGGGCGCCGTCGGCGCGCTGGCGATGGCGGCGATGAAGGGGCGGCTGTCGCTCGACGTGGTCAAGCAGGCGCTGGCCTCAACGACGCGGCTGTCGTCCTTCGTGCTGTTCATCCTGATCGGCGCGCGGGTGTTCTCGCTGACCTTCTACGGCGTCAATGGCCACATCTGGGTCGAGCACCTGTTGACGTCGCTGCCGGGCGGTGAAGTCGGTTTCCTGATTGGCGTCAACATCCTCGTCTTCGTGCTCGCCTTCTTCCTCGATTTCTTCGAGCTCGCCTTCATCATCGTGCCGCTTTTGGCGCCGGCGGCCGACAAGCTCGGCATCGACCTGATCTGGTTCGGCGTGCTGCTCGGGGTTAACATGCAGACCAGCTTCATGCATCCACCGTTCGGCTTCGCGCTGTTTTATCTGCGCTCGGTCGCCGCACGCGTGCCCTATCTCGACCGGCTCACCGGCAAACAGATCGCGCCCGTCACCACCGGGCAGATCTATTGGGGCGCAGTGCCGTTCGTCTGTATCCAGGTGATCATGATCGGCCTGACCATCGCCTTCCCGCAGATGGTGATGCACTACAAAGGCGCCGTCGTCGATCCAGCGACGATCGACATCAAGGTGCCGGAGATGCCCAGCCTGTCGCCGCTCGGCACGCCGCCGGCCGGTGGCAGCACGGCACCCGCTGCGCCCGGCGCGCAGGACCTGTCGCAGCCGCCAAGCTTCGACGAAAAGCCGCCCGCGAAACCGGCGGCACCGGCAACCGATCTGTCGCAACCACCGAGTTTCAATTGACGAAGGCCCGGCAGCCATGAAGGCGGTGCGACTGGAGCGAGTGGGCGGCCTCGCCGTGTGCGAGGTCGAGAAACCGACTGCCGGACCGGACGAGCTGCTGGTGCGGATCGAGGCGTGCGGCGTCTGCGGCACCGACCGGCATCTTTTCCATGGCGAATTCCCGTGCACGCCGCCGGTGACTCTCGGCCATGAATTCTCCGGCATCGTCGAGGCGATCGGACCTGCCGTATCCGGCTTTGCCGTCGGCGACCGCGTCACCGGCGATCCCAACATCGCCTGCGGCCGGTGCGCGCATTGCCAGGCCGGCCGGGTCAACCTCTGCGGCAATCTGCGTGCCATCGGCATCCATCGCGATGGCGGCTTTGCCGAATATCTTGCCCTGCCGCAGAAACAGGCTTTCGTCCTGCCAGGCGATCTGACGCCGACGCATGGTGCGTTCTGCGAGCCGCTCGGCTGCTGCCTGCATGGCGTGGACCTTGCCGCGATCAGACCAGGTTCGTCGGTTGCCGTGCTCGGCGGCGGCGTGATCGGCCTGCTCACCGTTCAACTGGCAAAGCTCGCCGGTGCGACGACCATCATCCTGTCGACGCGCCAGGCCTCGCGGCGCGCCCTTGCCGAGGAACTTGGCGCAACGGCGACGGTCGATCCCAGCGCTTCCGACATCACCGACGCGATCGTCGGCCGGTCGGGTTTGATGCCGGGCGGCGTCGACGTGGTGTTCGAATGCGCCGGCGTGAAAGACACCGTCGAGCAGGCGATGCGGCTGGCCAAGGCGGGCGGCACAATTGTCGTCGTCGGCGTCATGCCGCAAGGCATGAAAGCGGCGTTCGAACCGTTCGACCTGCTGTTCCGCGAGTTGAAGGTCCTGGGCTCCTTCCTCAATCCCTTTACCCATCGCCGGGCCGCCGATCTCATCGCCTCGGATGCGATCGAGGTAGACCGGCTGATATCGCGACAAGTCGACCTCGACGAGGCGGTGGCGATCATTGCCAACCCGTCGGCACCAGGTGAGGTCAAGGTCCTGGTAGTGCCTCAGGGCTGATCGATCGGGCCAGTTGCCACCGGCGGGGCGACCGGTTACAGAAACTACGCCGAAAAAGACATTGCCGGTTCGGTAGTCCGGCTCTTCCCGTCCTGAGCACGATGCTCGGGGAAGCCTGTTCGCCACATTACTTGTGGGAGAACCCGCGGCCGGCAAGCGAGGCGAAACTCGCGAGCCGGTCGGGTCACGTCCGGATTTTCGGATGTAGCGGTCCCGCCGGTTTGCGCTCTTCGGTCGAAGCCTGTCCGCATTCAACCCGTGGCAGGAGACGCATCATGAAACTGAACCACATAAATCTCGTCACCACCGAAGTTGCCGGCCTTGCCCGCTTCTTCACCAGCCATTTCGGCTTTGAATTTGTCGCCGTGCGCGGCAAGGACGCCTTCGCGGTTCTGCGTGGCATCGATGGCTTCATCCTCAATCTGATGAAGCCGGGGAAAGGCGAGCCCGCCAGCTATCCGGACGGCTTTCACGTTGGCTTCTTCGTCGGCAAGCCGGAGTTTGTGCATGCAAAGCGAGCCGGGCTTGCCGATGCCGGCCTGCAACCGGGCGAGGTCCAGCACCTAATGCGCGGCCGCATCCAGTCGACGACGTTCTATTGCCATGCGCCGGGTGGAGTACTGGTCGAAGTCAGTGCGTCCGAAGGCTGACAGGGAAGGACCGCGGGGCGTGGCTCGCGGTCCTTTGACGAGATCCATCAAACGCCTGGAGCGGAATGCATTCAAACCAAACGGGACATCCGCTTTGTTTTAGCCCTTTTCTGCGACGCCGAGTGGAGCCACTCGGCGTCGCAGAATATTCTAGAGCTTGCCGTTGCGCTGCTGGACCATCATGAAGGTGTCGTAATTGTACTCGGCCACCTGCGCCCAGAGATAATGCTCCTTGCGGAACGCCTTGATCGAGTCCCAGATCTTCTTGAACGGCGCGTTCGAGGCTTCCATCTCGGCATAGACTTCGTTGGCCTTTTCGAAACAGGCGGCCATGATCTCCTGGCTGAACGGGCTCAACTTGGCGCCGCCGGCAACCAGCCGCTTCACCGCCGCCGGGTTGAGGTAGTCGTATTTCTGCAGCATGTTGGCGTCGGCCGCTTGGGCGGCAGTGTGCACCAGCGACTTGTAAGCCGGCGAAAGTTCGTCGTATTTCGCCTTGTTGAACATCAGATGGACGGTCGGTCCACCTTCCCACCAGCCGGGATAGTAGTAATAGGGCGCAACCTTGTAGAAGCCGAGCTTCTCGTCGTCGTAGGGGCCAACCCATTCGGCGGCGTCGATCGTGCCTTTTTCCAGCGCCGGATAAATGTCGCCACCGGCGATCTGCTGCGGAACTACGCCGAGCCTTTGCACCACTTTGCCGGCAAAACCACCGATACGCATCTTGAGGCCGGAAAGGTCGGCGACCGTTTTGATCTCCTTGCGGAACCAGCCGCCCATCTGCACGCCGGTATTGCCGCCCGGCAGCCCGAACAGACCCTGCGTCGCCAGGAACTCGTTGAACAGATCGATGCCGCCGCCATGATAGTGCCAGGCGTTTATGCCGCGCGCGTTGAGCGAAAACGGAACCGCCGCCCCCAGCGCCCAAGTCGGGTCCTTGCCCCAGTAATAGTATGCCACCGTATGGCAGGCCTCGACGGTGCCGGCAGTGGTGGCGTCGGCGGCCTGCAGGCCGGGAACGAGTTCGCCGGCGGCGAAGACCTGGACCTGGAAGTTGCCGTCGGTCGCCTCCGACAGCATCTTGGAAAACACTTCGGCGCCACCATAGATCGTATCGAGCGACTTCGGGAAGGACGACGCCAGCCGCCAGGTCACTTTCGGGTTGGACTGGGCGATGGCCGGCGCAGCAAGTGTCGCGGCAGCGGCCGCGGCGCCGAAACCGGTGGTGCCGGCCTTGCGAATGAACGAACGACGATCCATGAAGTTCCTCCCTTTTGGATCAACTGACCGACATTCGGGACGCTTCGGGGCCCGGATCGGCTTCGAGCCCGACAATACACAGGCAAGGAGTCGAGTCCAGCGTGGCAGCCCGGTTTGAGTGGCGCATTTCGGGGAAATTCACGGCGTTGGGGCAGATCTTGCAACTATAGTCTAAGGTCGATTAACTGGCCTACGCGACACGCCGAAACTTGCCATGGAAATGCGCCTTCGGATCGCCTATTTTGCAGGCAGATAATTCGTTGCACCCGATGGGATCCGGACCAAATGCACCAGCCGCTCGTCGCCGTATCGACCGACGTCCGCCAGTTCGACAATTACATCTGGCATGCCGCGCCACAGCAATATCTTGAAGCGGCGCTTTCGGGTGCAGGCGTGTTCCCGCTGCTGGTACCGTCCTTCGGCGACCGGCTCGACTTCGATGAACTGCTTTCCGCCGTCGACGGCGTCATGGTCACCGGTTCGAAGTCCAACGTTCATCCCTCGCTCTATGGCGGTGACGCCAGCGAAGCCAATGGTCCTTACGACTCCGCCCGCGACGCGACGACGTTGCCACTGATCCGCCGGGCGGTGGAGCGCGGGGTACCGCTGCTCGCCATCTGCCGCGGAATCCAGGAGATGAATGTGGCACTGGGCGGCACGCTGGCGACCGAAATCCAGGAACGCGTCGGTTCGCTCGACCATCGTGCGCCGGCAAGCGACAATCAGGACGAACGCTTCGCCATCCGCCAGAGCGTGTCGATAAAACCCGGCAGCTGCCTGGCCGGGGTCTTCGGCGCCGGCGACATCCTGGTCAATTCGGTGCATCGCCAGGCCATCGATCGGCTTGGCCCGAAGCTGCAGGTCGAAGCGGTCGCCGCCGACGGCACTGTCGAGGCGGTTTCGGTCAAGGACGCCCGCGCCTTCGCTGTTGGCGTGCAGTGGCATCCAGAGTACTGGGTCGAATCTGACAACATCTCGGCAAAGATTTTCCGCGCCTTCGGCGACGCTGTACGTCTGCATCAGGCGGCGAAATCGGGCGCGCGCGCAGCGGCAGAATAGCGCTCGTCAGTTGCCGGCCGACGCCAGCGATAGCAGCGGCAGCGCCGGCGCGTAGGATTCGTAACCGTCGCCATCGGCGACTGAGAACATGACGATTGGATCGGTGTCGTTGGCGCTGAATGTGACCGTGCCGTCATTCTGCTCTCGCCAGAACTTCGCCTGCTCGACACCGGGCAACACCCGGCGGCAATTCGCGGCGACCGTCAACAGCGACAAGCCTTGCGAAATCTCGGCGCCACGGCTGACCGCACAAGACGCCTCGTCACCATGGGCTACCAGCCGGTAGTTGCCGGATGAAGGTGGTGACTCACTGGCTGCACGGCTTTCACCGCTACCGGCATAAAACAGCTGGACGCTGCCGAACAGCACAGCAACCGCCATCAATGCAGGAAGCGTTTTCATCCTGTTTCTCCGCGCATTTCAAGCGCGCCGCGTTCGAAGAGATCAGGAGGCGCGCTTCATCTTGCTGTCATGTGCTGTCAGGCGGACAGACACTAGGAAGGGACCAGAATGATTCCGAAGGGTTAAGCTGAAGTTAATAGATATGGCAGCCCGCTTACGGCCTTGCCTTGACATTTGCCGTCTCCGGCACCGGCGTCAGTGCCTTGCGCTGCGAAAACCACGAGACCAGATTGTCGACGCATAGGTCCGCCATGACGCGGCGGGTGTGCTGCGAGGCGGAGCCGACATGTGGCAAAAGCGAGGTGTTGGGCGCGGCAAGCAACGCCGCTGGCACATTCGGCTCGTCGGCAAAGACGTCTAGCCCGGCAGCGGCGATGCTGCCGCTGGCAAGTGCGGCGGCAAGGGCTGGCTCATCGACCGTGCTGCCCCGGCCGATATTGACGAAGACGCCGTTCGGCCCAAGAGCCGAGAGGATTTCGGCATTGACTGCCCTTTCCGTCGCGGCCCCGCCGGGCGCCACCGAGATCAGTGTGTCGACCGCCTCGGCGAGACCTTTCAGCGTCGGGTGATAGTCATAGGACAGGCCTTCGACGCGGCGCCGGTTGTGGTAGGCGATGGGCAGCCCGAAAGCCTCGAGCCGGCGGGCAATGGCGAGGCCGATGCGGCCCATGCCAAAGATACCGACATGGCGCCCGCGCAGGGTCAGCCGGCTCAGCGGATAGTTGCCTTTGCGCAGCCAACTTCCGTCGCGCAGCCAGGCCTCGGCGCGCGGCAGTTCGCGGATGGTGTTGATCAGCAAGCCGAGCGCCGTATCGGCGACCTCTTCGGTCAGCACATCCGGGGTGTTGGTGACCATGATGCCGCGCTGTACGGCGTGGCGGACATCGACAGAATCATAGCCGACGCCGAAATTGGCGATGATCTCGAGCTTTGGCAGCGCGTCCATCAACGCGGCGCTTATGCCGCCGAAGGCGGCTATGCCGCGCACCGTACGGCGCATGTCGTCGGTGACCAGCGACGGATCGGCGCCTTCGATCCGGACGCGGCTGAACGCCCCGTCGATGCGGCCGACCGCATGGTCGTTGAACTGGCCCGGCACCAGAATGGCGACAGCTTGCTGTTCGGTTTTTGTCATGCACGTTCCACCGGTTTGCCGGTCGACTGGCGCACATGCAGTTCCGGCTTGATCAGTTCCTGCGACGGCCGCACCGTCTGTCCGTTGAGTTTGTCGAGCAGCGCGCTGGCGGCGCGGCGGCCAACCTCGCGCTGGCCGTTCCAGACCGTGGTCAGTGCCGGCGTCGCGATCGCCGCTTCCTCGAGGTCGTCATAGCCGGTAACGGAGATGTCGATGCCCGGCACCAGCCCCGCGCGCGCAATGCCGTTCATCAGGCCGATGGCGACGAGGTCGTTCCAGCAGCAGGCCGCGGTAGGCCTGTCTTTCAGCGCCAAGAACTGCCCGGCAGCCTCGAAGCCGGCCTGCTTGGTGCGCGGGCCGGCGATACGCCATGACGGCCTGACCTCGAGCCCTGCCGCCTCCATGGCGTTGACATATCCCTGATAACGGTCGCGGCCGGTCGACGTCTGGTCGGTACCGCCGATCATGGCGATGCGCTTGTGGCCAAGCGAGATCAGATGATTGGTAGCAAGCCCGGTGCCATAGGCATCGTCGCCGCGAAACACCGGCACGTCGGCACCTTCGACGGTGCGTGCAATCAGCACTGCCGGGAGACCGTTCTCCTCGGCCATGATTATGTCTTCGGGCGGCGTGCCGATGGCCGGCGACATGATGACGCCGTCAGCGCCGAGCTGCAGAAGCGTGTCGATGAAGGTGCGCTGTTTCTCGAGTTGGTCGTAGTGGTTCGACAGGATGAAGGTCTGCCGGCTGCGGTCGAGTTCGCTCTCGATCGAACGCAGTATCTCGGCAAAGAACGGGTTCATGATGTCGTGGACGACGACGCCGACAATGCCCGAGCGTGAGGTGCGAAGGCTGGCGGCGCGGCGGTTGTAGATATAGCCGATGGCGCGTGCATGTTCCTTGATACGGTCGCGGGTGCCGCCGGCGACCAGCGGGCTGTCGCGCAAGGCCAGCGAGACCGTGGCCGTGGACACGCCGAGCGCATCCGCGATGGTCGAAAGCTTGATCTTCTGTGCCAGCGCCCTGCGCTCCCGAAGCAATTTAAACTGTTTAAAGGCCGGCTCTTATGCCATCGATCCCGAGCAAATCAAAGTTTTTTTGCCAGCGCTTCCGCCTCCGCGTCCAGCGTCGCGCGGTTGTGCAAGCGAAGCCGGTGCTCGCGGTGGACGATGTAGAGGCCGCTGGCGACGATGACGGTGGCACCGACCAGCGTCCAGCGGTCGGGAAACTGGTTGAAGACGATCAGGCCGGAGATGATCATCCAGATCATCTGCGAATAGGGATAGGGAGCCAGGGCCGTGGTGGTGGCAAGGCGATAGGCCTGCACAAGAAGCCAATGGCCGATGGCGCCGAAGACGCCAAGCATCAGCAATATGAACCAGTGCCAGCCATCCTGCGGCAGCGAAAGCGAAAACGGCAGCGTCGGCAGCAGCAGCACGGCCGGCGCCAGCGCCGAAAACAGGATGAGACTTTCCGAGGTTTCCGTCGCCGACATACGGCGCGTCATGATGACGTAGAAACTGTTCGATAGCATCGAGCCGAGCGCAAAGAGATGGCCGACGCCAAAAACCCCGACGCCCGGCCGGGTGATGATGAGGACGCCGACAAAGCCGCTCATGATCGCCAGCCAGCGCCGCCAGCCGGCCCATTCGCCGAGCAACGGACCGGCAAGCGCGGTGATCACCATCGGGCCGAAGAAGTAGATCGAGGTGGTTTCCGCCAGCTGCAGCGTCCGCAGCGCCAGAATGTTGAACATGGTCGATCCGAACAGGAGCAGACCGCGCGTGAGATGCGCCGGCAGGTTGGCGGGACGAAAACGCAACGGCTCACGCCATCCGCGCAGAAAGACGCCGACAAGCAGGACATGGACCGCGAAGCGGGTCCAGGCGACGATCAGCGCCGAGACGCCAGCCAGCACAAGGTACTTGCTGCTGGTGTCGAGGAAGGTGAAAAACACATAGACGGAAAGCATGCACAGGATCGCCGCCGGCGACGTCGCGCTTTCGTCTTGTCTTGGGGGAGCATTCAATTTCAGGCCGGACGGGAAGCAAGGCAGTCCCTCACCAATGCGGGAATTGTCGCCAGCGGGCAAGCCAAAAGAGGCTGGCACACCGACAGGCGACGACAGGCTCAGTTTTGTTCCTGGTGGCCGGAGAGTCAGGTGTGCATGCGGGCACCCTTGGTGATCTTGTCGACGAGCTTCTTTTCGGCGCGAAGCGCGATGCCGACCACCTTGGCATCCTCCGGCGCAAATTCGGCAAAGACGGCGCGGTTGGCCAGATCGTACCCAGTCGAAAACATTTCCTCGACATAGAGCGAAACCGTCACACCACGCTCCAGCGCCCGCCGCTGGATCGTTCCGAGCGCCTGGCCGTCTGCCGAAAGCACGATGACCGGCTGGATCGATAGCGGGTTGTAGATATTGCCGGCGCGGTCACGGTAGGGCTCGCCGATGAGGTCGGGAAACTGCGCGACGATGCCGCTGGTCAGAAAGGCGGTGACGTTGAGCTTCTGCCAGACGGGAAGATCGTCCCTGAGCACGATTGCAAATTTCGTATCGAACATGCGACAGTTTCCAATCCGAAAGGGGGCCAATCCGAGGCTGCGAGTGAAGCGATGCCGCACGGTCTAGACGGGGAAGCCTTTCAGGGTCTTGGACGTTTGTGCGTGGATGCAGCCGAGAACTGCATCGTATCGGCACCCGGTACTGCCGGCATGGAACGCATCGAGGCCCGGTTCCACGGCAACGCCTTCGATCTCCATCGCCACGACACCTATGCAATCGGGGTGACGCTTTATGGCATACAGAGCTTCCGCTATCGCGGCGCGACGCATCAGAGCCTGCCTGGCCAGATCATTATCCTTCATCCCGACGAAATGCACGATGGCGGCGCCGGCACAGAAGACGGATTGCGTTACAGAATGCTGTATTTGGAGCCGTCCCTGATGCTCGATTGCCTCGGCGGCGGGTCACTGCCGTTTGTCGGGGATGCCGTGATGACAGACCGCGATTTCCGCGCGACGCTGCTTTCGGCGCTCGGGCCGCTGGATCAGGAACTGGACGAGCTGTTTGTGGTCGATTTCATGACGCAGCTGATGCAAAGCCTGGCCCGGCACGCCGGTCAGCCGGCGAAACCGATAGCGAAAACTGCGTGGCGTGCCGCAAGTCTGGCGCGCGACTATCTGGAGGAAAATGTCGCGCGGATTGTACGTTCGGATGAATTGGAGGCGATCACCGGGTTGGACCGTTATGCCCTGTCACGGCATTTCCGCGCCACCTTCTCGACCAGCCCGCACCGGTTCTTGTTGATGCGCCGGCTTCAGCGAGCCCGTCGGATGATCGAAGCCGACGAGCCGCTGGCGCAAATCGCCATCGCAGCCGGCTTCAGTGACCAAAGCCATTTCAATCGGCATTTCAAGAAGGCGTTCGGCGTCACACCCGGACGCTGGTCGGCACTGACGCGGCGGCCGTCAGCGGCGAACGCGTGACCTATTCAAGGATCTTGTCCTCGATATCCAGTTCGTCATCGGGGAGCACCATTTCGCCGTTCGAAAGATTCGCTTCGACACGTGCAAGCAGCTTGAACAGCGATTTCTGATCCTTCTTGTCGAGACCCTTCAATGCCTGCTTTTCGGTCTTCTTCACCGATTTCTCGATGGCGTGGATGATTTCGCGGCCGGTGTCGGTGAGGAAAATATGAGCCTGGCGGGCATCGGCGGAGGAGGCGCGCTTTTCCAGAAAACCCTGTGCCTGCAGCCGGTTGATGGTCTTGGTGATGGTCGGCGGACGCACGCCGAGGCGGCCGGCAAGATTGCCGGGCGTCTGCCCGTCCTCGCGGTCGAGCGCCAGCATGATCTGGTCCTGACCGGCATAGAAGCCATGCGCCAGAAGCCGGGCGGCGAGCGCCGTGCGCGCCAGCCGCGCCGCCGAATGCAGCCGGCTCATTGTTGCAGTCTTGTCCGCCTTGGCCATGCTCATCCCTCCTCGGCCGAACCGGTGCGGACAGCATAGAAGCAGGCCGCCGATTGGCAATGACGATCGAAAACATTCCGGCTCGGAAAATAGCTTTGCCGGCAAGCATCGCGGTGTTCGCCGTGGCTAATGCCAGATGTTTATTTCAGTTAGATGACAAACGACTTTCCGCGACGGCTGGATGGCGACGTGACGAGGCGCCCTCAACCGGCCTTCACCGCGACCACCATCAAGGCCTGATAGGCGTCCGCCATTTCCCGCAGCGCTGCCTGTGACAGCGGCCCGGCCTGGCGGGCAATGCCGTCCCGCGTGTTCGATGTATCGCGTTTGCCGGGGCGATCGTTATAGGGCGCGACGGTGGCGAATATCTGCTCGCTCAAGCTGTCGGGGAAGAACATCTGGCCGGTCATCGCCGAGCGGTCGTCGGGGAAGATCTTGAAATGGATGTGGGTGGTGCGGCCGCGATACCAGCCGGGATAGATGGTGGCGAAAGAAGCGATGCCGCTTTCATCGGCTCTCTGCCAGCCGCGCAGAAAGCTCTGGCCGGACGTGTCGATATCCTGCCCGTCGCCCTGTCCGGGATAGCCGGAATAGGCGCCCTGGGCGTCGCAATGCCAGATATCGACGCGTGCGCCGGGAAGCGGCCGGCAGGCGGCGTCGACGATTTGCAGCCGCACATTGAGGGCGACGCCCTTCTTACCCTCGGTGATATCGGCGCGTTCGAGCTTCGGGTCGAAATAGAACGGTCCTTCTGTGACCTCGGGCGTGATGGCGCAGACGCCGGCACCGGCTTTGAACAAAGCAAGCCCGGCATAGGGCGAGACCTGCCCGGCCCTTACGCCGGCGGGCAGGAATATGCCGCCCGTGGTGACCGCTACAAGACCGAGAGCCTGCCGCCGGCTTAGTGGCAAGGACTTGTCGGACATCTGGCGCCTCCTCAGTGCGAACAACCCCTCGCCCTATCTAGGCCCCACCGCCAGCCCGCGCCAATGAACGTTCGGCAATGTGGGGAAAGTTCGGCAATACCGGCCTCTTTGGCCCATCGGTTTGCCTCGTGCAAAAGCCGAGCACACATCCTATATGGAGCCGACAATCCCTATTCGAGGCACAATATGAGCGACGCACAGACGCAGATCCCCGTTACCGTCCTTACCGGCTATCTCGGCGCCGGCAAGACGACACTGCTCAACCGCATCCTTTCGGAAAACCATGGCAAGCGCTACGCCGTCATCGTCAATGAGTTCGGCGAGATCGGCATCGACAACGAGTTGATCGTGGAATCCGACGAGGAAATCTACGAGATGAACAATGGCTGCATCTGCTGCACCGTGCGCGGCGACCTGATCCGCGTCGTCGAAGGTCTGATGCGCAGGCCCGGCCGCTTCGACGCCATCGTCGTCGAGACCACAGGCCTCGCCGATCCCGTGCCGGTAGCGCAAACCTTCTTCATGGACGACGATGTGCGTTCCAAGACCAGGCTCGATGCGGTGGTGGCGCTGGTCGACGCCAAGCACCTGCCGCTGCGCCTCAAGGATTCCCGCGAGGCCGAGGACCAGATCGCCTTTGCCGATGTCGTCGTGCTCAACAAGACCGACCTGGTCACCCCCGAAGAGCTGAGCAAGGTGGAGGCGACGATCCGCGCCATCAACCCGGCGGCACGCATCCATCGCACCACACGCGCCGGCGTGGCGCTGTCCGAGGTGCTCGATCGCGGTGCGTTCGACCTGTCCCGGGCGCTGGAGAACGATCCGCACTTCCTCGAGGCGCATGACGATCACGACCATCATGATCATGATCACCATGATCACGAGGGCCATGATCATCACGATCATGACGGGCATGACCATCATCACGCGCACCCTTCCGACATCCATGATGTGACGGTGCAGTCGGTGTCGCTGCGCGGCGGCGAGATGGACCCGAAAAAGTTCTTCCCGTGGATCGAGAAGGTCACCCAAATGGAAGGCCCGAACATCCTGCGGCTGAAAGGTATCATCGCGCTGAAAGGCGATGACGAGCGCTATGTCATCCAGGGCGTGCACATGATCATCGAAGGCGACCACCAACGCGCCTGGAAGGACGGCGAGAAGCACGAGAGCCGGCTGGTGTTCATCGGCCGCGAACTCGACGCCGAGCGGCTGAAGACAAGCTTCCAGGCCTGCCACGCCGCTTGATTTAGCTGCCCTTTCCCCCTTCTCCCCTTGTGGGAGAAGGGGCGCCCGCAACGCTGGCGCTCTCTCCTCACGACGATCCGAAGCACGGGTTGAGACCCGCAGCTCAACCCCTTAAGGGTGGGGCAGCAGAAATCTCGAACGGAATGGTCTCTCATGCCGACAGTCGCCCCGCTCGATCTCGAAGGCCACTGCCTCGCCGCCGTGTTCCTTGGCGACGTGCCGCATTTCGCGCTGGCCGACGGCGCAATCCATCGGCTCGACCATGGCCACAAGACGGTGCAGGCCAATGACGGGCTGCTCGCCGCCCTTCACGATGGCGCAAACGACCGGCTGATCACCGGCGGTGAGGACGGCAAGATCTTTGCCGTGACCGCAGGCGGCAATACTGCGGAATTGGCGACCGCAGGCAAAAAATGGATCACCAGCGTCGCCGCCGGGCCGCAAGGCGCTGTTGCCTATGCTTCGGGCAAAATTGCCTATGTGCGTTTTGCTGACGGCAAGACCAGGGAATTCTCGCATCCGCGCTCGGTCGAGGGGCTGGCCTTCTCGCCCAAGGGCATGCGCTTCGGCGTTGCCCGCTACAATGGCGCGACGCTCCATTTCCCGGCCGCCGACGGCAAGCCGGTCGAGCTCGAATGGGCCGGCGCCCACACCGGCATCACGTTTTCGCCGGACGGCGGCTTCGTCGTCACCACAATGCAGGAAAACGCCCTGCATGGCTGGAAACTCGCCGACGGCAAGCACATGCGGATGTCCGGCTACCCCGGCAAGGTCAAAAGCCTGTCGTGGAGCGCCAAGGGCAAATGGCTGGCGAGTTCGGGCGCTCCGGCGGCGATCGTCTGGCCGTTTTCGGGCAAGGATGGGCCGATGGGCAAGGCGCCGCTGGAACTCGGCACGCGCGGCAATGCGATGGTCACCTCCGTCGCCTGCCATCCGAGCCAAGATGTAGTGGCGATAGGGTATGATGACGGCATGGTGATGGCGGTGCGCTTCACCGACGCCAGGGAAGTGCTGCTGCGCCGGCCAGGCAAGGGCGCCATCACATCGATGATGTGGGACAAGGAAGAGCGCCGCGTCGCGTTCGGCAGCGCCGCCGGCGATTGCGGCGTCATCGACATTTCCGCCTAGCCCGTTAGTCGGCTCCGCAAGATACTTTGCCGGTCAATTCAGCCGGCTTGCCGTCCTTTTCGGCATCGGCCGTTACATCATAGATTGAGAGCAAATAGTGGCCGTCAAAGACGCCTTCGTCGCTGGCCTTGGTCAGGATCGCCAGTTCGACATAGCCGTAGGCGTTTTCGACCTGCCGTTCATGGTAGACGAGCAGCCGCAATTCCTTGTTGTCGAGCCAATATTGCGTGAGGTTCTGATCCTCGAACACAGTCTTGCGCAGAGTGTCGCCGACTGGCCTGCCCAGAATTTCGAGCTCGCCGCGAAAATTGAAGGTCGGCCCGCCCATGCCTCTGGTGACTCCGGCATCGACCTCAAATTTGACGGCTGCATCCTCGGCGGAACACCAGATGCCGCCGGATGCCAAAGCCGCACCAACCGACGACAGCAGCGTTGCCGCGCAGATGATCGCCCGCACCATCGTGTCCCCTCCAGCCGAAGTGCCATTGGCGCCCGAAGGCGGCTCGCGGTCAAGCGCCTGTTCCATTCAAATGACCGCTGACCCAACACAGGGCAGCCGCCCGGCCAATTGCGGTGGCGGATGCCGATTGTCTAAAGTGCGGCGGAGAGGGCCCGCCATGAACGTCATCAACCATTCAAAGACTTCCATCGGCGGCATCGGCCCGGCCCGGATTGCCGAGTTGCGCCAGACCGAGGCAGAAGCCTTCCGCCAGGCGCGGCCGAAATCGATGGCGAAAATCGGCAATGGCCTGCCCGGCTTCTTCGGCGGCGTGCCGATGCACTGGATGAACGACTGGCCGGCGCCGTTCCCGATCCTCGTTGATAAGGCCAAAGGCGCCACCATCAGAGATATCGACGGCAACCGGCTCGACGATTTCTGCCTCGGCGACACCGGCTCGATGTTCGGTCATTCGCCGCCGCCGGTCGCCCGCGCCATCCGCCGGCAGGCCGGACGCGGTCTGACCTACATGCTGCCTGCCGAGGACGCGCTCGCCATCGGCCCGCTGCTGCAACAGCGCTTCGGTCTGCCGTTGTGGCAGATCGCGACGACGGCAACCGACGCCAACCGCTTCGCGCTGCGGGTTGCCCGTGCCGTTACCGGCCGGGAGAAGATCCTGGTCTTCAACGGCTGCTATCATGGCTCGGTCGACGAGACGATGGTCCGGCTGGTCGACGGCAAAGCGGTGAACCGACCGGGACTGGCCGGCGAATTCCGCGACCTGACGCGGGCAACTGATATCGTCGAGTTCAACGATCTGCCGGCGCTTGAGGCCGCACTTCAGGGCAACGATGTCGCCTGCGTCATCGCCGAGCCGGTGCTGACCAATTCCTGCATGGTGCTGCCCGAAGCCGGCTTTCATGACGGCTTGCGGCGTCTCACCCGTGCGACCGGCACGCTGCTTCTAATCGACGAGACGCATACGATCTCGACCGGTCCCGGCGGCTATACAAGCAAATACGGGCTGGAGCCGGACCTGTTCGTGCTCGGCAAGCCGATTGCCGGCGGCATACCGGCGAGTGTGTGGGGCATGAGCGAAGGCGTTGCGGCGCGCTATGCCGCTTATATCAGCCGGAAAGAGCCCGGCTATTCCGGCATGGGGACAACGCTGTCGGCCAATCCGCTGCAATTCGCGGCGATGCGTGCCACGCTCGAAGACGTCATGACCGACGAGAACTACAGCCATATGGACCATCTGGCGCGGCGGCTCGACGCCGGGCTGACTGCCGTTATCGATCGCTATCGCCTGCCCTGGCATGTTGCTCGGGTTGGCGCCCGCGTCGAGTTCATCTGCGCGCCAGGCCCGCTGAGGAATGGCGGCGAAGCCGAGAGGGCGCATGCGCCGGAGCTCGAAGCGGCGATGCATGTCGCGCTGGTCAATCGCGGCGTGCTGATCGCACCGTTCCACAATATGATGCTGATCTCGCCGGCAACTCGCGCCGCCCAGGTGAACCGGCTGATCACCGCCTTCGGCGCGGTTGCGGCAAAGCTTACGGCATGAGACAAGCTGGCAGCATGAAACAAGCGCCCAAGCAAAGTTTGAACCTGGTCACGGCATCCCCTTCGGGCTCGACGCCCGCCGAGGCGCAGGCCTTTCTCGACGCCCATCCGGAGATCGAAGCGTTCGACATCGTGCTGACCGACGCCAATGGCGTGGGGCGCGGCAAGATCGTGCGCCGACATGAGTTGATGAGCATCTTCGAGGGCGGCCGGCACATGCCGATCTCGATCCTCGGCCTCGACATCACCGGCGAGGATGTTCACGAGACCGGGCTGATCTGGACGACTGGCGACGGCGACCTGCGGGCGTGGCCGATCCCCGGCACGCTGGTGCCGCTGTTCGGCACCCAGCCGCCGCGCGGCCAGGTGTTGATGGCGATGTACCATCTCGATGGCCAGCCGATGTCGTCCGACCCGCGGCTGGCGCTCGCCCGCCAGGTAGATATCCTCGCGGCCAAGGGCCTGCATCCGGCCGGCGCCTTCGAGCTCGAGTTCTTCCTGCTCGCCAATGAGCGCGATGCCGAAGGCAAGGTGCAGCCGGCGCATGCGGTGCTCGACGGCCGCCGCTCGGCCAAGACAGAGGTCTATTCCGTCGACCATCTGCACGGCATGGAGCCGCTGTTTTCCGACATCTATGCCGCGGCCAAGGTGCAAGGCATCCCGGCCGAGACGGTCATCTCGGAATATGCGCCCGGCCAGTACGAACTGACGCTCAATTACCGCAAGGACGTGATGCGGGCGGCCGACGATCTCGTCATGCTCAAGCGGCTGGTGCGGGCGCAGGCACGCCGTCATGGTGTCACCGCTTGCTTCATGGCCAAGCCGATCGAGAAGTATGCCGGCTCTGGCATGCATTTTCATGTCTCGCTGCTGGATGATGCCGGCAAGAACGTCTTTGCCGAAGCCGGCGGCGAAAGCTGGTCGCTGCCGCTGCTGCGCGGTCTCGGCGGACTGATCCAGACGATGGCGGAATCGATGCTGGTGTTCGCGCCGCACGCCAATTCATGGCGGCGCTTCGTATCGCAATCCTATGCGCCGGTGGCGCCGACCTGGGGCGTCAACAACCGTTCGGTGGCGCTGCGTGTGCCAGCCGGCGATGCCAAGAACCGCCGCATCGAGCACCGGCCATCGGGCGTCGACGCCAACCCTTATCTAGTCGCGGCAACGGTGCTGGCCGGCATCACTAGGGGTCTCGACGAAGGTCTTGACCCCGGCCCTGAAACCACCGGCAATGGCTACGAATCCGCCGTCACGCGCACGACGATGCCGGTCGACTGGCGTGCCGCGATCGAGGCGGCAAGGGCGTCGACCTTCCTCAAGGGCGCATTGGGCGAAGACCTGCACCGGACATTCGTGGCGATCAAGCAGTCGGAATATCTGCGCGTGGCGCGCACGGTCAGCGAACTGGATTATCACCTCTATCTGCACGAGGTTTAGGGCTTCACATCGTCGGCCATCTGCCGGTGAAGGCCCATGCGGAATAATTTCAGCGGAACCTTCGGCGGGCTTTGCTCATTGCGTGTCTGATTGCAGGAGCGAACAAGGCCGCCTTAGTCATGATCGCCAGGATGCAGACAACCCCGACGCCGCACCATGCCAAGGTGCAGTCGAGAGGCTTGCCTGCAAGCAAGTCCCCGGACACGACAGAAATCGACGCCAGGACGATTCCTGAACTGCGCGAAACGGCCAAGATCTGCCGCCGCTGTCCGCTATGGCGCGATGCCACGCAGACCGTGTTCGGTGAGGGTCCTGATAAAGCCAAGGTGATCTTCGTCGGCGAACAGCCGGGCGACCAGGAGGACCTGGCGGGCAAGCCTTTCGTCGGTCCGGCCGGCAAGGTGTTCGACGCGATCCTGGATGATGCCGGCGTCGATCGGCTGAAAGTCTACGTCACCAACGCGGTTAAGCATTTCAAGTTCGAGCCGCGCGGCAAGCGGCGCATCCACTCCAAGCCGAATGCCGGCGAGGTGCAGGCTTGCCGCTGGTGGCTGGACAAAGAGATCGATCTGATCAAGCCCAACCTGGCGGTGGCACTCGGCGCCACTGCAGCGCAGGCGCTGCTCGGCAAGGTGGTGCCGATCATGAAGATGCGCGGGGCGGTAGTGGAGCGCGACGATGGCTTGCGTGTCTTCGTCACCATCCACCCGTCCTTCATTCTGCGCATTCGCGAGCCGGCGGACAAGCGGGCCGAACGCGAGCGGTTCCTGCAGGATATGAGAGCGGTGAAAAGGCTGATGGCGGCCTGAGCTATTTGATCAATATCGCCCGGAGATCGTTGATGTTTGTGCCGGTCGGACCGGGTACGAAAAGGTCATCTACGGCATTGAATGCCGTCCAGGCGTTGTTGCCGGCAAGCATGGCCTTGGCATCGACGCCCGCCGCGCGCATCCGCGAAACTGTCGAGCCGTCGGCGAAGGCGCCGGCATTGTCTTCCGAACCGTCAATGCCGTCGGTGTCGGCGGCCAGTGCGTGCACGCCCGCCATGCCGGTGATGCCGATGGCGAAGGCGAGCAGGAATTCCGAGTTACGGCCGCCTTTGCCTTTCGCGCGCAGGGTCACCGTCGTCTCGCCGCCCGACAGGATCAGCACCGGCTTTGCAAATGGCCGGCTGCGCGTCGCCACCTCGCGCGCGATTGCGGCGTGGATGCCACCGACCTCGCGTGCCTCGCCCTCGATGGAATCGGAGAGAATGACGGCCTGAATACCTCGGCGCTTCGCTTCGGCCGCTGCTGCTTCCAGCGAGACGCCGGCCGAAGCGATCAGATGCACCTCGTTGCGGATAAAACGCGGATCGTCCGGACGTGGCGCATCGGCCGCCGGCGACTTGATATGCGCCATGACCGAAGCCGGCAGCTTCATGCCATAGGCAGCGATCGACGCCTGTGCGTCCTCACGGCTGCCTATGTCCGGCACGGTCGGACCAGAAGCGACCAGAGCCGGATTGTCGCCCGGAATGTCTGATACCACCAGCGAGACCACCTTGGCCGGATATGCGGCGGCCGCCAGCCTGCCGCCCTTGATGGTGGAAAGGTGCTTACGGATCGTGTTCATCGCGGTGATCGGCGCACCGGAGGCGAGCAGCGCCTCGTTGACGGCGATCTCATCGGCCAGCGTCAGACCTTCGGCGGGTGACGGCAGCAGCGCCGAGCCGCCGCCGGAAATGAGCGCCACGACAAGGTCGTCCGCAGTCAGTCCCTGGACTTTTTCGAGCAGCCGCCGCGAAGCTTCCAGCCCGGCGGCATCCGGCACCGGATGCGCCGCCTCGATGATCTCGATGCGCCGGCAGACCGCGCCATAGCCGTAGCGGGTGACGACCAGCCCTTCGATCGGCCCGTCCCACGCTTCCTCGAAAGCAGCCGCCATCTGCGCCGAGCCTTTTCCTGCACCGATGACGATCGTGCGGCCCTTCGGCCTTGCCGGCAAATGATTCTTGATCGTCCTCTGGGGATCGGCGGCGGCAACGGCGGCGTTGAAGATGGATATAAGGAAGGATTTCGGGTCGAGAATGGTCATACTGAGCTGCCACCGACGTTCTGCGAACTTCTGCGGCGTCTGCGCTGCCCCTCACCCTTACCCTCTCCCCGTCTAGAGACGGGGAGAGGGGGTCGCCACCCATCTATCAACTGGACACGCCAGCGTTGGAGCGCTTCCCTTCTCCCCGTCGCTACACGGGGAGAAGGTGCCGGCAGGCGGATGAGGGGCGGCGCCAACGTCACGATGTTGCTTCCGGCGGCAGGACCAACTCCTGGCTATCGACGCCCAAGTAGCTACACAGCGCATCGACGACCACGCCATGGTCCTCACGCTCCGGCAGGCCCGAGACGGCGATCACGCCGATGACACCGGCGCCCTTGACAGTGATGGGAAAGCCGCCGCCGGCCAGCACGTAGTCGACAATGTCCAGCCCCTCGCCAGGCTTGAAGCTGCGGTCGGGGCGCTGCTGCTCCAGCACCATGCGGTAGGTGCTTTTCAGGAACCGCCGCACGACGTTGATCTTGCGCCGCGCCCAGTCCGGATTGGAAGCGTTCGAGCCGGGCATTGCCGCATAGAACAGCGGCCGATCGAAGGTTCTGATATCGACGATGATCGGCAGGTTCTCGGTCAAAGCCCGGTCGCGGATCGCCGAGCCGATCTCGAAAGCGACAGCCTCGTCAAAGGCGGAGAAAACAAGCGCGGCTTCCTGTTTCTTGATCAGAGCGATGTCGTCCACAACGGCCATGTCGTTCCCCTGTTAATCTCGTCGCACGCTTTGGCCGATGGCTGCCGTTCGGTCAAGCCGGGACGCCGGGACCAGCTAGGTCGCCATGTCCGCCTTAACTGCCCGACCGGCGACATAGACCTCGTGCACGGCGCGGTCGTCGCCTAGCGTCTGCAGCAGAAACAATTCCTCGGCGAGCGTGTCCGCCGTCTCCACCCGCAGCCGCATCGCCGGCGTGGCGCGGGCGTCGAGCACGACGATATCGGCGTCGCTGCCTTCCTCCAGAGTGCCGATCTTTTCCGCAAGCGACAAGGCCTCGGCATTGCCGCGGGTCAGTTGCCAGAATGACTGAAACGGATTGAGCTTCTCGCCATTCAGCGCGATCACCTTGTAGCCCTCGTCCATGGTGCGCAGCATCGAATAGTTGGTGCCACCGCCGACATCGGTGGCGGCGGCGATGCGGAGCGGCTTCTCGCGGCGGCGATAGCGCTGATAATCGAACAGGCCCGAGCCGAGAAACAGGTTGGAGGTCGGGCAGAACACCGCCACCGAGCCGCTATCCGAAAGCACATCCGCCTCGCGTTCCGACAGATGAATGCAGTGGCCGAACAGGCTTTTGCGGCCGAGCAGTCCATACTGCTCGTAGATGTCGGTATAGTCCCGCGTCTGCGGGTACAATTGCTGCGTAAAGGCGATCTCGGCGTGGTTTTCCGACAGATGCGTCTGCATATGCAAGTGCGGATATTCGCGGCAGAGCGCGCCCGCCGTTTCCAATTGCTCGGGTGACGAGGTGATGGCGAAGCGTGGGGTGATGGCATAGTGCTGGCGCCCCTTGCCGTGCCACTCCTCGATCAGCGCCTTGCTGTCGTCATAACCCGATTGCGGCGTGTCGAGCACGCCGTCCGGCGCGTTGCGGTCCATCATCACCTTGCCGGCGATGTTGAGCATGTTGCGGTCATGCGACTCGGCAAAGAACGCCTCGGCCGATTCCTTGTGTACCGAGCAATAGGCGGCGACAGTCGTCGTGCCATGACGCAATACTTCATCCAGGAACAGCCTGGCGATACGGCGGCCATGCTGAGCGTTCCCGAATTTTGTCTCTTCCGGAAAAGTGTACGTGTTCAGCCAGTCGAGCAGCTCGGCGCCGAAGGAAGCGATGACCTGCATCTGCGGAAAATGCGCGTGCGCATCGATAAACCCGGGCAGCAGCAGATGCGGCCGGTGGTCGATCTTTTTCGTTCCCTCGCCCGCCTTTTTCTCGACCTCGGCATAGGCGCCCGCGGCAACGATCCTACCATCGCGGAGCAGCAGGCCGCCATCTTGCTCGTAGCGCCAGGCGGAATGGTCGTCGACGGTTTCGGGCCAGCGCAAAAACGACAGCGTGCGGCCGCGCAGGAGCGTGCTGGTCATTTCCTTGCGCCTTCGAACCATGCCACCAGCAGCGCCCGTTCCTTGTCGGTGATCTGGGTGACGTTGGCGGGCGGCATGGCGTGGCTGCGGCCGGCCTGCAGGTAGATCTCGCCGGCGTGCTCGGCGATGCCGGCATCGGTGTCGAGCATCACGCCCTTCGGCGCGTGGTAGATGCCCTCGTAGGACGGCTCCGCGGCGTGGCACATCGAACAGCGGCCAAGCACCGTATCGCGCACGGCAGGGAAATGCGCCGAGGCAACGTAGACCTGGGCCGCCGCCGACGCCTTCGCCTCGCCGGTCAGCAACTTCGGCACCGTCGACAGCCAGATGATGACCAAGAACAGCACGGCCGCCGCCAGCCAGGTCCAGGTCGGATTGCCTTTGCGCGCATGCCTGGTGTTGAAATAGTGCCGGATCAGCACGCCGATGATGAACACCAGCGAGGCGATGACCCAGTTGAACTCTGTCCCGAACGCCAGCGGATAATGGTTCGACAGCATCAGGAACAAAACGGGCAGCGTCAGGTAGTTGTTGTGCAGCGAGCGCTGCTTGGCGATCTTGCCGTATTTCGGATCGGGCTTACGGCCGGCGATCAGGTCGGCGACGACGATCTTCTGGTTGGGGATGATGACCATGAAGACGTTGGCCGACATGATCGTCGCGGTGATGGCGCCAAGATGCAGGAAGGCGGCGCGGCCGGTGAACAGGTGGGTCAGTCCCCAGGCCATGAATACCAGCACCCCATACAGCACCAGCATCAGGCCGGTGTCGCTGTTGCCGAGCGGCGAACGGCACAGGAGATCGTAGACCACCCAGCCGACGCCGATCGTCGCCAGCGACAGCAAGATGCCTGTAGGCACCGACATGGCAAGCACATTCGGATCGATCAGGAACAGGTCCGCCCCGGCATAATAGACCACGCACAGCATCGCGAAGCCTGACAGCCAGGTGGCGTAGGATTCCCACTTGAACCAGGTCAGGTGCTCGGGCATTTCGGCCGGTGCCACCAGATATTTCTGCACGTGGTAGAAGCCGCCGCCATGCACCTGCCATTCCTCGCCGAAAGCGCCTGCAGGCATGCCCGGGCGTTGGCGCAGGCCGAGGTCGAGCGCGACGAAATAAAAGGACGAGCCGATCCAGGCGATGCCGGTGACGACGTGCAGCCAGCGCACGGCGAAACTCAGCCAATCCCAGAATATCGCGAAATCCATCATGAAAAATCGTCCCTGCCGATCGACTGACTTTACGGACTGGAGCGCAAACGGAAAGGGCTGAGGTGCACGATGACTTTCAAAAAAAATTGGAAAATACTAGGCTGATCATACGCAGCCACATGAGAGCCCCGAAAGCCGCATGGCCTATCTCGATAACATCGCCGTTTTTGTTCGCGTCGTCGAACTCGGCAATTTGTCGGCGGCTGGGCGCGACATGCGCATTTCGCCGGCGGTCGCTTCCAACCGGATCAAGGAGCTCGAGAAGCATCTCGGTGTCAGGCTGTTCAACCGCACGACGCGGCAGTTGATGCCGACCGAGCACGGCACGGTGTTCTATTCCGGCGCCAAGCAGGTGCTCGAGGCGGTCACCGAGGCCGAAGCTGCGGTCAGCGCGTTATCCGGCCAGCCGCGCGGCACCATAAAGGTGACAGCGCCGCTCGGCCTCGGGCGAAGACTGGTGGCATCCGGCATCCCGGATTTCCACGACAGATACCCAGATATCGAGGTGCGGCTCCGGCTTTCCGACCACAATGTCGATATCATGAAGGAAGGCATCGACGTTGCGTTCCGGCTGGGCATCATCGAGGATTCCAGCCTCAGGATGCGCGGCATCATGGACTGCGAGCGAGTGCTGGTGGCGGCTCCGCAATATCTGGAGGCGCGCGGCGAGCCGAGCGAGCCGAGCGAGTTGATCGGCAAGAAGCACGATTGCCTGATGCTGCGCTATTCCGGCGCGCGCGAATATGTCTGGACCCTGCAGACGCGGAACGGGCCGCAAAAGTTCGAGGTGCACGGCCCCTACGATACCGATGACGGCGACGTGCTGACCGGCTGGGCGCTGTCCGGCCGCGGCATCATCAACAAGCCGCGCTTCGAGGTCGAGCCGTTTATCCGCGACCAGCGGCTGAAGGTGATCCTGAGCAAAACGCCGCCGACGCCGGTGCAATTCGCCGCCGTCTACCCGCATAAGAAGCTGCAGGATCCGAAGGTGCGGCTGCTGCTCGACTTCATGGCCGAGCGCTGCCAGCGGCTGATCAGGGATATTCTGGCCGGCAAATGATCGCCGGCTGGCCGGTTGCTTTCCGTCCAGCCGGCGAAGATATTTCTTATGGAATCTCACTCACCAGGGAAGACCGATGGCCAGCGGCGCCACAATGCATCTAGCCGTTTCACTAGCTCCGGAAACTGCTCCCTCTTCTCCGTCCGACGTCGTTCCGGATTTCAGTCTGCTGACGCGGTCCGTGCAAAAAGCCGAAGCGGCCGGCCTGGATATGGTGTTGCTCGCCGATTCCGCGCCGGTTGCAGGCGGACCGAACCGGCAAATGCGCTTCGAAGCAACGACCTTGCTGGCAGCGCTGGCGACGGTGACAAGCAGGATCGGTCTCATCGCCGCGGCGTCAATGGTCGCCCACCAGCCCTATAATCTCGCGCGCCGTTTCGCTTCGCTCGACATTATCAGCCATGGCCGCGCCGGCTGGAACGCGAGCATGATGCCCGACCCGCGCGAGGCGGCCAATTTCAGCCGACCGGAAGGGTTTTCCGGCGACGCATTCCGCCTGCGCGCCGAGGAATTCGTCGGCATCGTGCAAGGCTTGTGGAAAGGCTGGGACGCAGACGCGCTTCTGTTCGACAAAAGTGGCGGCCGCTTCTTCGATCCCGAGAAGATGCACCTTCTCGACCACAGGGGCGAATATTTTTCTGTGCGCGGGCCGCTCAACGTGGCGCGGTCGCCGCAGGACACGCCGGTGCTGGTCATGTCCGGCCTGTCCGAGCCCGACATGGATATCGCCGCCCGCACCGCCGATGTTGTCCTGCTAGACCAGCGATCGATCGACTGGGCTGACGATCTGAAGCGCCGTGCGCTTGCCTTCGGGCGCAGGCCGGAGGGGCTGAAGGTGCTGATGAATGTTGTCACGGATGGCGAGATGGCCGCCATGCCGGATATGTTTGCGGATAGGCTCGAAGAGTGCTTTCGCTCGAAAGCCTGCGACGGTTTCAACATCGCCGTGCCGCTCACGTCGGCGCTCGACGATTTCATCGGTCTCGTGCTGCCGGAGCTTCGCCGCCGCGGCCTTGTCCGGTCCGGCTACAGCGCGGCGACACTGCGGGCCCATCTCGGGCTTGCAGGGGAGGATCGGCAATGAGCGCCGGTCGAGGCCAGATGAAGCTCGGCGCCTTCCTATGGGCGACAGGCCACCACATCGCCGCCTGGCGCCATCCGCAGGCGCATGTCACGGCTGGCATCGACATCGATCATTACATCCAGCTGGCGCGGACGGCGGAAGCGGCGAAGTTCGACATGATCTTCTGCGAGGACGCCGCCGGTGTGCGCGAGGCCAATGTCGACATCGCCAGCCAAACGTCGCGCTCGATTGGCTTCGAGCCGATCAGCCTGCTTGCGGCGCTCGCGGTGCAGACGGAGCGCATCGGCCTCGTCTCCACGGCATCGACGAGTTACAACGAGCCTTACGGGCTGGCGCGGACCTTCCTGTCGCTCGACCATCTGAGCGGCGGGCGTGCCGGCTGGAACCTTGTCACTTCGGCCAGCCAGATCGAGGCCGCCAATTTCGGCTCGACCGGTCTGCGCCCGCATGCGGACCGTTACGGGCGGGCGCGCGAATTCGCTGCCGTGGTTGCCGGCCTTTGGCGAGGCCAGGGTGGACACGAAGGCAGAAGTTTTTCGGTGCGTGACCCGCTCGATCTGCCGCGCTCGCCACAAGGTGCACCGGTCATGGTGCAAGCGGGAGCGTCGGACGAGGGTCGTGACCTCGCCGCCCGGACCGCCGACGTGGTCTTTACGGCGGCGCAGACATTCGAGGAAGCGAAGGCCTTCTACGACGACCTCAAGGGACGGCTGGCTGCCTATGGGCGCAAGCCGGACGACCTCAAGATCATGCCTGGGGTGGCGCCGGTCGTCGCGGCAAGCGAAGCGGAAGCCCGGGCAAAACATGATGAACTGCAGGAGCTGATACCGGACGATGTCGGCGTTGCGCTGCTTTCCAGCTATCTCAGCATATCCGATCTCTCGCGCTATCCCATCGACGGACCGCTGCCGCAGCTGCCGGCCAGCGAAGGCATGCAGAGCCGGCAGGCGCTCGTCATCGAGCAATCGCGCCGCGACAACCTGTCCATTCGCCAGCTTGCCCGTCATTTCGCCGGCGCGCGCGGCCATTGGCGCGTCGTCGGAACTCCGGCCCAGATCGCCGACCAGCTCGCAGCACGCTTCGAGGGCGGCGCGGCAGACGGTTTCAACGTGATGCCATCCTATTTTCCCGGCGAACTCGATGCCTTTGCCACGCTTGTCGTGCCGGAGCTGCAGCGGCGCGGTCTGTTCCGTACGGATTATGACGGCAGCACGCTGCGCGACCATCTGGGCTTGAAAAGGCCGGCGTAAACGACGAGCGGAACGAAAGTCGGAGATCGCCGTTTTGGGATGCTGTGCCGCGGCGATGAGGGCGTCTGCGCGCATGTTCGATTGACCTTCCACAAACTTCGCCCTCTTCAAACCACGCGGACGCAACCGCCACAGGAGCCGATCATGGATGCCATCGCCACCCGCAACGACCTGCAATCCAATGCCAAGAAAGAGTGTATCGATCTTCTCAACGCCCGCCTCGCCGACGCCATAGATCTGGCCTTGATCACCAAGCAGGCGCACTGGAACGTCAAGGGGCCGCAATTCATCGCCATCCATGAGATGCTCGACACGTTTCGCGAGGAGATCGACGGACATGTCGACACCATTGCCGAGCGCGCCGTACAGCTCGGCGGCACGGCGCTTGGCACATCGCAGGAGGTGTCGAAGGCGACTATGCTCGAGGCCTATCCGACCGACATCCACAAGACCCGAGATCATCTGGCGGCGCTGATCGACCGCTATGCCGCGACCGCCAAGCGGGCACGCGCGGCGATCGACGAAGCGGCGGGAGCGGGCGACGCCGACACCGCCGACATCTTCACCGCCTATTCACGCTCGCTCGACAAATTGCTGTGGTTCCTCGAGGCACACACGCAGGAACAGGAATAGAAGGAAACGTCAGCCCGCCATCGCCTTGCCACGACGTGCTTTGGACGGAGCTGCCGGTTCTATCGCGTGGGCGGCCAACGCCGTCATGATCTCGGCTGCGGCGAGTGCGGCGATCACTTGCGGGCGCTTGTCCTTGACGGCATCGCCGCCGATCGGCGAGACGAGGCGGTCAAATTCCGCCTCGCTTCCGTCCGCCGACTTAAGGAACCAGTTCCGAAACGTCGCCTTCTTGGTTCTGGAGCCTATCATGCCGACATAGGCGGCATCCCGGCGTTTCAGCGCCTCGGCGACGATCAGGAAATCCAGCGCGTGGTCATGGGTAAGGACGACGAAGGCGGATCCAGCCGGGGCTTCGCGCACCATCGCCTCAGGCATCGGCGTCAAACAGGTTTCGACCGTGTCTGGCATGCCCTCCAGCGCTTCGGCTCGCGTCTCGGCAATGACGACATGCACCGGCAGCAAAGCCACCGCCGAGGCCAGCGCATGGCCGACATGGCCGCCGCCGAAGATGTAGACATGCGGCAGCTGCGCCTCCTCGGCTTCCGCCGCCGCGACCAACTTGGCCTCAAGCGCGGCGTCAACCAGCCGGATCCGCACCTCGACCCTGCCGCCGCAGCACTGCCCGATCTCCGGGCCGAGCGCGACGTCGAGCGTCGCGACAGCGTTGCGGCCAGCCCCCTTCTCCCCGTAACTATACGGGGAGAAGGGGCCGGCAGGCGGATGAGGGGCGGCGCCAGCCTCGACAGATTCGCCAGAACCTGAGGCCGATCGACCAAGCATCTGCCGCGCTTTGTCGATCGCCATATATTCGAGCTGGCCGCCGCCGATCGTGCCGAAAGTGGCCGATCCTGAGACGAGCATGAAGGCACCCCTCTCGCGCGGCGTCGAGCCTTTTGTCCCGGCCACCTCAACCAAGGCGACCCGGCAGGCACCGGCAAGAAAGGCTTTCAGGCTCTGCATTTTCGCGTTCATCATTCGCGTTCCCTGTTGGGAAATATAGAGTTTTTCGGCCTGAATTGCACGTTTTCCGGGATTCAAGTGCCGGTCCTGGCTTCTCGCTTCAGCCGTTCGATCGCCATCAGCACCCGTTCCGGCGTGGCAGGCGGGTCAAGGCGCGGGCAGATCTTGTGGCCAGCAACGCTCGCCACCGCATCCGACAGCGCATGCAGCACCGACATTGCGAGCGGAAAGGGCGGCTCGCCGACCGCCTTGGAGCGGTGCACCGTCGGCTCGCCTGCTTCCGCCCAGTCGGCCAACGTGATGTTGAAAATCTTCGGCCGGTCCGAAGCGAGCGGGATCTTGTAGGTCGACGGCGCATGGGTGCGCAGCCGCCCCTTGTCGTCCCACCACAGTTCCTCCGTGGTCAGCCAGCCCATGCCCTGGATGAAGCCGCCCTCGATCTGGCCGAGGTCGATGGCGCGGTTCAGCGAACGCCCGGTTTCGTGCAGAATATCGGTGCGCTCGACGACATATTCGCCGGTCAGCGTGTCGACCGAAACTTCCGAGCAAGCCGCGCCATAGGCGAAATAATAGAAGGGGCGACCCTCGCCCTTGTCGCGGTCCCAATGGATTTTCGGCGTCTTGTAAAAGCCAGCCGCCGAAAGCTGGATGCGCGCCATATAGGCCTGCCTGACGAGATCGGCGAAGGCGATCTCCTGGTTACCGATGCGCACCCGGTTTGGCAGGAACAGCACCTGGTCGCGCGGCACCTGGAATTTCTCGGCGGCGAAATTGGTCAGCCGGTCCTTGATCTGGCGGGCGGCGTTCTGCGCCGCCATGCCGTTGAGGTCGGAGCCGGAAGACGCGGCAGTGGCCGAGGTGTTCGGCACCTTGCCGGTCGTCGTCGCGGTGATCTTGACCTGATCGAGGTCGATCTGGAACTCTTCCGCCACAACCTGCGCCACCTTGACATAGAGGCCCTGCCCCATCTCGGTGCCGCCGTGGTTCAGGTGCACTGAACCATCGGTATAGACATGCACCAGCGCGCCGGCCTGGTTGTAATGGGTGGCGGTGAACGAGATGCCAAACTTGACCGGCGTCAGCGCCAGTCCCCGCTTGATGAAGCGGCTGTTGGCATTGAAAGCATCGATGGTGCGGCGGCGCCTTGCATAGTCGGAACTCGCCTCCAGCTCGGCGACGATGCGGTGGATGATGTTGTCCTCGACCGTCTGGTGGTAGGGCGTGATGTTGCGGTCGCTGGTGCCGTAGAAATTCTTCTTGCGGATTTCGAGCGGGTCCTTGCCGACGGCAAACGCGACTTCGTCGATGACGCGCTCGGCGCCGACCATGCCTTGCGGGCCGCCGAAGCCGCGAAAGGCGGTGTTCGATACCGTATTGGTGTAGAGCGGCGCCGATTGCGCGTGCACCGCCGGCCAGAAATAGGTGTTGTCGCAATGGAACAGCGCGCGGTCGGTGACCGGGCCGGAGAGGTCGGCCGAGAAGCCGCAGCGCGCCGCGAACATGAAATCTACGCCGAGAATATTGCCCTCATCGTCGAAGCCGACCTCGTAGTCGACGAGGAAATCGTGGCGTTTGCCGGTGGCGATCATGTCGTCGTCGCGGTCGGGCCGGATTTTCACGGCCCGATGATGTTTCTTCGCGGCGATAGCGGCCAATGCCGCAAACTGATTGCCTTGCGTTTCCTTGCCGCCGAAAGCGCCCCCCATCCGGCGGATTTCCACCGTCACCGCGTGGCTCGGAACACCGAGCGCATGGCTGACCATGTGCTGGATTTCGCTCGGGTGCTGGGTCGAGGAATAGATGGTGACGTCGTGGTCCTCGCCAGGGATGGCCAAGGCGATATGACCCTCGAGATAGAAATGCTCCTGGCCGCCGATGCGCATCTGCCCTTTCAGCCGGCGTGGCGCTGCCTTGATCGCAGCCGCTGCATCACCGCGCTTCAGGGTCAGCGGCGGCGTGACCAGCTTGTCTTTCCGGGGATCGAGCTCGCCAATATCGGCGACGAACGGCAATTCCTTGTATTCGACCTTGGCCAGCCTCGTCGCCCGGCGCGCCTGCTCGCGGGTTTCGGCGATGACGCAGAAGATCGGCTGGCCGAAGAATTGCACCTTGCCGTCGGCAAGCACCGGCTCGTCGTGGCGGCCGGTCGGCGAAATATCGTTTTCGCCGGGCACGTCGCTCGCCGTCAGCACGTCGATGACGCCGGGTGCGGCGCGGACCCCCGACAGGTCCATGCTGGTGACGGTGGCATGCG
This sequence comes from Mesorhizobium sp. M1423, assembly GCF_040317575.1. Taxonomy (NCBI): domain Bacteria; kingdom Pseudomonadati; phylum Pseudomonadota; class Alphaproteobacteria; order Hyphomicrobiales; family Phyllobacteriaceae; genus Mesorhizobium; species Mesorhizobium sp. M1423. The sequence continues at coordinate 29,452 of NZ_JAMYKU010000028.1, read as the reverse complement.
TCGCCGCCGAAAGCCCAAGACAGCCGTGCAGCGTGCCGGCCGGTTCCGGCATGTCGTCGATATAGACGGCCGTGCCACTGACATGCTTGTGCGCGGAATCATGGCGCTGATCGGTGGCGACGCCGCCGGCGATTTTTTGCGCCTTCAAGTTCGGAGTGGCGTGCTTGTTCATCATGCCGCCTCGTGCCGTGATACCTGGATCGGCGCCCGGGTGCCCATGGTTTCGGCAAAGAAGCGCAGCAGCAGGTTGCGCGCCGCCAGCGCCCGGTATTCGGCGCTTGCCCGCATGTCGGTCAGCGGGGTGAAATCGCCGGCGTACGCGGCCATCGCCGCCTCGACCGTCGCTTCCGTCCAGAGCTTGCCAAGCAATGCCTTTTCGACGCCAAAGGCGCGCTTCGGCGTTGCCGCCATGCCGCCATAGGCGATGCGTATCTCCGCCACCGTGCCGTCCGCGGCCAGCGTCAGGAAAAACGCGCCTAGCGCTGCTGTGATGTCTTCGTCGCGGCGCTTGGTGATCTTGTAGACGGCAAATTTCGTCTCGCTGCCCGGCACCGGAACATGCACGGCCTCGACGAATTCGCCGGGCTGCCGGTCCTGTCGGCCATAGGCGATGAAAAAATCTTCGAGTGGGATCGTCCGCCGCTTGTGGCCGCGACGCAGCGTCATGCGGGCACCGAGTGCGATCAGCGGCGGCGGCGTGTCGCCGATCGGCGAACCGTTAGCGATATTGCCGCCGATGGTGCCCATGTTGCGCACCTGATCGCCGCCGATGCGATCGAACAGCGGGCCTAGCGCCGGGATGCATTTTGCCAGCGTCGAGAAGGCTTCGCTATAGGTGACACCGGCGCCGATCGAGATGACGCCCTTGTCCTCGGACATCCCGCACAGACCATCGAGATTGCCGATGAAAACCGCCGGCGAAATATCGCGCATGTGCTTGGTCACCCAAAGGCCGACATCGGTCGAACCGGCGACGATAGTGGCGCCCGGCTCCTCGACCAGCACGCTGGCGAGATCGTCGGCATTGGCCGGCACGATCAGCCGCTTGTTGCCGGAGCCGATCTCAATGCGCGAACCGTCCTTCATCGCGTCGAGCTTGGCCGTGACTGCCTTGCGCTCGGCCGCCAACGGATCCTTTGCCGCCTTGCCGTATCTGGAGATGGCACGTGCGGCGCGCATGATCGCCTCGTAGCCGGTGCAGCGGCAGAGATTGCCTTGCAGTGCCTTTTCGATGGCGGCGTCCGACGGCTCCGGCGACCGCATCCACAGCGCATAAAGCGACATGACGAAACCCGGCGTGCAGAAGCCGCATTGCGAGCCGTGGAAATCGATCATCGCCTGCTGCACGGGGTGCAGTTTTCCTGCGTCGCCGCGCAGATGCTCGATGGTCACGACATGCGTGCCGTCTAGCGAGCCAAGGAAGCGGATACAGGCATTGACGCTTTCATAGACCAGTGTTCCACCGGAGAGCCTGCCGACCAGCACCGTGCAGGCGCCGCAGTCGCCCTCGGCGCAACCTTCCTTGGTGCCGCGCAGCGAGCGGTCGAGCCGCAGCCAGTCGAGCAGTGTCTGGTCGGGTGCAACCGTGCCGAGCGCGACGTCCTCGCCATTGAGGATGAACCGGATTTCGTTGCGTGTCTTGATCCCGGCCATCTCAGCTTCCCCGGTAGGTCGAATAGCCGTACGGCGACAGAAGCAGCGGCACATGATAGTGCATCGGCTCGGCCATACCGAAGCGGATGGGCACATGGTCGAGGAAGGCCGGTTCCGGCAGTTTTGTCCCCTGCCGGCGCAGATAATCGCCGGCCGCAAAGACCAATTCGTATTCGCCGGTACGGAACTCCGCGCCGGCAAGCAACGGAGCATCGCAACGGCCGTCATCATTGGTGACGACCGTTTTCAGATGCGTCCGGGCCTGGCCGTCAAGATGATAGAGCTCAATCGACAGACCGGCCGCCGGTTTGCCGGCCGCGGTGTCGAGGACATGGGTCGTCAGGCGCCCGCCTCCGGCTTTCGACGTTTCCGCCACTGGCTGCTCCATTCCCTGCACAGTCGAACACTATTCATGAATTGTGCGCCAATTAAAGGCGATGCATAAGTCCCGGTCGAGCGGAGCGCGACAAAAACACTTTCAAAAATTTCGGGGGAATGCGCAGGCACTCCTTTCGACTATCCTGATCACAATTTCCGGCAGGAGCGAGAATGCGTTACGAACGAGACATGCGCGGCTACGGAGCCAATCCGCCGGATCCGAAATGGCCCGGCGGGGCGCATGTCGCGGTCCAGTTCGTCGTCAATTACGAAGAGGGCGGCGAGAATTGCGTCCTGCACGGCGACAAGGCCTCGGAGGCTTTCCTGTCGGAGATCGTCGGCGCCGCGCCCTGGCCCGGCCAGCGCCACTGGAACATGGAATCGATCTACGAATACGGCGCCCGCGCCGGCTTCTGGCGATTGCTGCGCCTGTTCAGCGCGGCACAGGTGCCGGTCACCTGCTACGGCGTCGCCACGGCCCTGGCGCGCTCGCCCGACCAGGTCGCAGCGATGCAGGAGGCCGGCTGGGAGATCGCCTCGCACGGGCTGAAATGGATCGACTACCGCGACCACGCGCCAGAAGACGAGCGCCGCGACATGGAAGCGGCGATACGGCTGCATTATGAGGTGACAGGCGCGCGGCCGACCGGCTGGTACACCGGCCGCACGTCGATCAACACGGTGCGTCTGGCGGCGGAAGAAGGCGGCTTCGACTATGTGTCGGACACCTATGACGACGAACTGCCCTACTGGTTCGAGCATGTGACACCGAACGGGTCGGCGAAGCCGCAGCTGGTCATCCCCTATACGCTCGACGCCAACGACATGCGCTTTGCCACGCCGCAGGGCTTCAACTCCGGCGACCAGTTCTTTGCCTATCTCAGGGATAGTTTCGACACGCTCTATGCCGAGGGCAAGGCAGGGCGGGCGCGCATGATGAATATCGGCCTGCACTGCCGCCTGGTTGGGCGGCCGGGCCGGGTCGCGGCACTGAAGCGCTTCATCGACTACGTCAAATCACACGACAAGGTCTGGCTGGCACGGCGCATCGACATTGCAAAACATTGGCAGGAGACGCATCCGTTCCGGTTGCCGGCATTGCGCCCGTCGAAAATGGAATTCGAGGCCTTCGTCCACGCATTCGGCGGCGTCTTCGAGCATTCGCCGTGGATTGCCGAGCGCGCCTATGAGCTGGAGCTCGGCCCGGCGCATGACAGTGCCGGCGGCCTGCACAACGCGCTCTGCCGCGTCTTTCGCGCGGCCAGCGAGGCCGAGCGGCTTTCCGTGCTCAATGCCCACCCCGACCTTGCCGGAAAACTGGCGCAGGCCAAGCGGCTAACCGCGGAATCCTCCAGGGAACAGGCTTCGGCCGGGCTAGACGCGCTGACCGACAACGAGCGCGAGCTGTTCGCAAAGCTCAATGCCGCCTACGTCACCGGTTTCGGTTTCCCGTTCATCATTGCGGTGAAGGGCAAGACCAAGGAGGACATCCTGGCCGAGTTCGAAACGCGTATCGGCAACAGCCGCGATGTCGAATTCGAAACCGCCTGCAGACAGGTCGAGCGCATCGCGCTGCTTCGTCTCAAGGACATGCTTCCACAATAGGCTTTGGCTGCCGCGATGGGCCCTGGCTTCCGCAACAGGCTTGAATTTATGGATATGATGAAAATGGCCGAGCGAACCTATTATGCGCCGCAGGGCGGACATCCCGGCCAGAGTGAATTGCTGACCGGACGCGCCGTGTTCACACAGGCCTATGCCGTAATCCCCAAAGGCGTGATGCAGGACATCGTCACCAGCGCCTTGCCGTTCTGGGATGGGACACGGGTCTGGGTGCTGTCGCGGCCGCTGTCGGGTTTTGCCGAGACGTTTTCGCAATACATCGTCGAGCTCGCGCCCGGCGGCGGCAGCGACCGGCCAGAACCGGATGATGATGCCGAGGGCGCGATATTCGTGGTTGAAGGCGAGCTGAGCGTGTCGCTAGCCGGAAAGAAGCATGTGCTCAGGCCGGGCGGGTTCGCGTTTCTGCCGCCAGCGAGCGGGTGGACGGTGCGCAACGAAAGCGGCGCTGCCGTCCGCTTCCACTGGATCCGAAAGGCTTACGATGCGGTCGACGGCATCGAGCTGCCGCAAGCGTTCTTCGCCAACGAACAGGATATCGTACCGACGCCGATGCCAGGTACCGAAGGCCGCTGGGCAACAACGCGCTTCGTCGATCCTGAAGACATCCGCCACGACATGCATGTCACCATCGTGACGCTCGAGCCGGGCGCGGTCATTCCCTTCGCCGAGACGCATGTCATGGAGCACGGGCTTTATGTGCTGGAGGGCAAGGCGGTCTACCGTCTCAACCAGGACTGGGTCGAAGTCGAGGCCGGCGACTATATGTGGCTGCGCGCCTTCTGCCCGCAGGCTTGTTATGCCGGCGGGCCAGGCAAATTCCGCTACCTCCTCTACAAGGACGTGAACCGCCACGCCAAGCTCGGCGGTGTGGGCATCGAGGGTCGCGCGCGGTGATCCGCATCGTCGCGCGGCCGCTGACCCGCGAGAATTTCGCCGAATTCGGCGACGTCATCGATATGGGCGGCGACAACCATTATCCGATCAATGGCGGCAAGGCCGAGCGCTATCACGATCTCGCCACCGCTGAAGCACGAGGGCCGAATGCGCACGTGCTGATCTCGATGGTGCGTGGCACGCCCTATGAGCTGCCGTTGAAGCTTACCATGGTCGAGCGCCATCCGTTTGGCAGCCAGGCCTTCATTCCGCTGTCACCACGGCCGTTCCTGGTCATCGTCTGCCATGACGGCGAGGAAGGCCCGGGCGAGCCGCATGCGTTCATCACCGCGCCCGGGCAAGGCGTCAACTATCCGCGCGATTTGTGGCACGGCGTGCTGACGCCGATCGGCGAGCCCCAGGACTTCCTGGTCGTCGACCGGGGCGGCGACGGCTCCAACCTCGAAGAGTGCCACTTCTCGCACGCCTATGAGATTCATCTTCCCGATGGGAGCCGGTGATGGCTGACATTTCGCTGATCGACCGCCTGCTCGACGTCATAGAGCACGACATCGTGCCGAAGACGGCGAAGGGTGTCGCGCATGGCAACAAGTTGTTCGGCGCGGCGATCCTGCGCAAGGACGACAGCTCGCTGGTGCTTGCCGAAACCAACAATGAGACGGAAAACCCGCTGTGGCACGGCGAGGTGCATTGCCTGAAGCGCTTCTACGAAATGCCGAAGGCCGAGCGCATCGACACCGCGGATGCCATCTTTCTCGCCACGCACGAACCTTGCTCGCTCTGCCTGTCGGCGATCACCTGGACCGGCTTCGACAATTTCTACTATCTGTTCAGCCACGAGGATTCGCGCGACAGTTTCGCTATCCCGCACGATTTGAAGATCCTGAAAGAGGTCTTCACCCTCGATCCCGGCGGCTACAATGCCGAGAATGCCTATTGGAAGAGCTTTTCGATCCGCAGACTGGTGCGATCGCTGTCGGGGCCTGAGCGCGAGCGGCTGGAGGCGCGGATCAACGCCATCTCGGCAATCTACGACGAACTGTCCGGCGCTTACCAGGCGAGCAAGGCCGAAAACGACATCCCGTTGAATTGACGCGGATTGACCAGCCGAATTCGTTGGCTGGCCCACGACGACATCCTGCGGACTCCATCATCTGGCGCTCCTGGAGTCTGCCCGCATGAAAATCGTCACTGAATTCCCACGAAAGATCGTCGAATTTCCTGATATGGGCATCGTCATGCCCGACGGCTGCCGGCTGTCGGCGCGGGTGTGGATGCCGGCCGATGCTGCCGACGATCCGGTGCCGGCAATCCTCGAACATCTGCCCTATCGCAAGCGCGACGGCACGATCTATCGTGATCAGCTGACGCATCCCTATTTCGCAGGCCACGGCTACGCCTCGATCCGCGTCGACATGCGCGGCAATGGCGATTCCGAAGGGCTGATGGACGACGAATATTCCGAGCAGGAATTGCAGGACGCTTGCGACGTCATCGCCTGGGCGGCGGCGCAGCCCTGGTGCAACGGCAATGTCGGCATGATGGGCATTTCGTGGGGCGGCTTCAACTGCCTGCAGGTAGCAGCCAAGCAGCCGGCGGCGCTGAAGGCGGTTATCAGTCTCTGTTCGACAGTCGACCGCTACGCCGACGACATCCACTACAAGGGCGGCTGCCTGCTGATCGAGAATTTCGGCTGGGCTTCGACCATGCTGTCCTATTCGTCGCGGCCGCCGGATCCGTTGCTGGCCGGCGACAACAGATGGCGCGAGCTGTGGCTGACCCGGCTGGAGAACCAGCCCTTCCTGGCGCCGCTGTGGTTGAAGCACCAGCATCGCGACGCCTATTGGAAGCGCGGCTCGATCTGCGAGGACTATTCCGCCATTCATGCCGCGGTGCTGTCGATCGGCGGCTGGCATGACGGTTATCGCAATACGATTTCCCATCTCGCCGCCAATATCGAGGCGCCGGTCAAGGGCATCGTCGGCCCGTGGATCCACAAATACCCGCATTACGCCGCGCCCGAACCGCGCATCGGCTTCCTGCAGGAGGCGTTGCGCTGGTGGGACCGCTGGCTGAAGGACCTCGACACCGGCGTAGAGGCCGACCCGGCCTACCGCGCCTATGTGATGGACAGCGTGCGTCCGGCGCGCTGGCATCCCGAGCGGCCGGGCCGCTGGGTCGCTGAAACGGAATGGCCGTCACCCAACATCAAGACGCAAGAGGTTGAGCTTATCGCTGAAGGCAACCACGCTATCGTCGCTTCGCCGCAAAACTGCGGCCTTGCCGGTGGCGAATATTTCCCCTTCACCTTCGGCCCGGAACTGCCGGGTGACCAGCGCCCCGACGATGCGCTGTCGGTGTGTTTCGACCAGCCGGTGCTGAACGAAGCGATCGACATCGTCGGTGCTCCCGAAGTTGCGGTCAGGGTCTCGGCGGACCGGCGCCAGGCGAACATCGCGGTTCGGCTGTGCGACGTCCATCCGGACGGAGCGTCGGAGCTGATCTCCTACGGCGTGCTCAACCTGACGCATCGCAACTCGCACGAATTTCCCGAAGCGCTGGTGCCCGGCGAAACCGTCAGCGCCCGGGTGGTCCTCGACCAATGCGCCTATCGCGTGCCGGCCGGCCACCGCTTGCGTGTTGCCATCTCCAACAGCTATTGGCCGATGATCTGGCCGTCGCCGGAGCCGGTCCGGCTGGAATTGTCGGCCGCGACATTGATGCTGCCGCTGCGCCCGCTGGCGCCAGGTGACGAAGTGGTCTTCCCCGCTCCCGAGGGCGCCACGCCCTGGGCAACCGAAACGGTCCGCGCCGCCAATTCCGAGCGTCATGTCGATCGCGACGAAAAGACCGGAATGATCACGCTTTCTATCGTCGACGATTTCGGTGAGGTGCGCGACCTGGAGCATGGCCTCGCCCACGGGAGCATCGCCAGAGAGACATGGGCGATCCGTCCTGACAATCCGCTGTCAGCCTTGGGCAAGACGCATTGGACCCAGACGCTGTCGCGAAATGAATGGTCGGTGCGCACCGAAACCTTCGCCGAAATGCGCTCCGACGCGCAAAGCTTCATGGTTAGCGCCAGAATTGAAGCCTATGAAGGCGAGAAACTGGTCCTCGAGCGCAACTTCGAGGAGAAAATCCCGCGTGCACTGCTTTGAGCGCTTATAGCGATTGGTCCAATTGCGACGCACGATTTACGCCACGGCATGTCGCATTCGGTCTTGCTTACCGCTTTCCCTTACGGTCATTATTCTCCCGATCGAAATGAGAAAAAACGACCATAAGGTCGACCAACAGAGTGAGGAACTCAACATGTCGAACGAACTGGAATATCTGAGCCGGCGCGTTGCGTCCGGCAAGCTGAGCCGTCGCGATTTTCTCGGCCGGGCGGCAGCGCTCGGCGTCACCGCAACCTTCGCCAATTCGCTGCTTTCCAGCGCTTCCCGCGCGGCGGGTCCGGTCAAGGGCGGCACGCTCAAGGCCGGCCTCGTCGGTGGCGAATCCACCAACAGCCTCGATCCGGCGCTGTTCATGACGCAGGTGCCGTTCGCCTTCGGCAAGATGTGGGGCGAACTGATCGTCGAGCTGTCTCCCGAAGGCAAGCTCGAGAACCGCATTGCCGAGGAGATCGGCTCGTCGGACGACGCCAAGACCTGGACGCTGAAGATCCGCGACGGCGTCGAGTTCCACAACGGCAAGAAAGTGACTGCAGAGGACGTGGCCGCCACCCTCGAACGCCATTCGGACGAGAAGTCGAAATCCGGCGCGCTCGGCTATATGAAAGGCATCGAGAGCATCAAGGCCAGCGGCAAGGAAGTGGTGCTGACGCTGAAGGAGCCGAATGCCGATCTTCCCTATCTGCTTAGCGACTATCACCTGATCATCCAGCCGAACGGCGGCAAGGACAAGGCCGATGCCGGCATCTCGGCGGGTCCTTACAAGGTCACCACCAACGAGCCCGGCGTGCGCCATGGCGGCGAGCGCTTCGCCAACTACTGGCAGGGCGACAAGATGGGCCATGCCGACCAGATCGAGATCATCGTCATCAACGACGCCACGGCGCGTACGGCGGCCCTGCAGGGCGGCCAGGTCCACATGATCAACCGCGTCGAGCCGAAGATCGTCGACCTGATCAAGCGTGTGCCCGGCGTCACCATCCGCAACCATTCGGGACCCGGCCACTACGTCTTCATCATGCACTGCAACACCGCGCCGTTCGACAACAACGATTTGCGCATGGCGCTGAAGCTGGCGATCGACCGCGAGGAGATGCTGAACAAGGTGCTGCGTGGCTATGGCTCGCTCGGCAACGACTTCCCGATCAATGCATCGTACCCGCTATTCACCGAGATCGAGCAGCGCAAATACGATCCCGACAAGGCCAAGTTCCACTACAAGAAGTCGGGCCATGACGGTGCCGTCCTGCTCCGGACGTCGGACGTCGCCTTCCCCGGTGCCGTCGATGCCGCACAGCTGTTCCAGCAAAGCGCGGCCAAGGCCGGCATCAAGCTGGAGATCAAGCGCGAACCGGGCGACGGCTACTGGTCGGAAGTCTGGAACAAGCAGCCCTTCTGCGCCTCCTACTGGGGCGGCCGGTCGACGCAGGACCAGATGTACTCGACTGCCTATCTGTCGACGGCCGACTGGAACGACACACGGTTCAAGCGTCCGGATTTCGACAAGATGGCGCTGGCGGCTCGCGCCGAGCTCGACGAGGCCAAGCGCAAGGCAATGTACCACGACATGGCTGTGATGGTGCGCGACGAGGGCGGCCTGATCCTGCCGATGTTCAATCAGTTCATCGACGCGACGGGCGCCAAGGTTGCCGGCTGGGTGGATGATCCGCATCAGGAGTTGATGAACGGATATGCTCTCGCGAAGTGCTGGCTCGAAGCCTGAGCCCGGCCTTGCGGATATGTCCTCACCCATCGTGAAACTGGTGGCCCAGCGCATTGCGCTGGGCATCATCCTTCTATTGGCCGTTTCGGTCCTGATCTTCGCCGGCACCCAGATCCTGCCCGGCGATGTTGCGCAAGCCATTCTCGGGCAGTCGGCGACACCGGAGTCGCTCGCCAATCTGCGCGAACAGCTCGGGCTCAACGATCCGGCTTACATCCGTTATTTTCGCTGGCTCGGCGGCATTCTGACCGGTGATCTCGGCACGGCTATGTCGAGCGGTCAGGATATCGCAACCTCTATCAAGGGAAGGCTGTGGAACACGCTGTTCCTCGCCTTCTGGGCGGCGGTCGTCGCGGTGCCGCTGGCGATCATCCTCGGGCTGATCGCGGTGCGCTACCGCAATGGCTGGGTCGACAAGCTGATCTCGGGACTGGCGCTGGCCTCGACGTCCTTCCCGGAATTCTTCGTCGGCTATGTGCTCGTCTTTTTCTTCGCGGTGCAACATCAATGGTTTCCCGCCATTTCCACCGTCTATGACGGAATGCCGTTCGGCGAGCGCATCCAGGCCATAGCACTGCCGGCGGCGGCGCTGACCTTGGTGGTGCTCGCCCATATGATGCGCATGACGCGCGCCGCGATCCTCAATGTCATGCAGTCGGCCTATGTCGAAACCGCCGAACTCAAGGGGCTTTCGGCCTTCGCCGTCATCCGCAGGCATGCCTTCCCCAATGCGATTGCGCCGATCATCAACGTCGTCATGCTCAATCTCGCCTACCTCATCGTCGGCGTCGTCGTTGTCGAAGTGATCTTCGTCTATCCAGGCATGGGACAATACCTCGTCGACCACGTCACCAAGCGCGACGTGCCGGTGGTTCAGGCGGTTGGGCTGATCTTCGCCGCCGTCTACATCAGCCTGAACATCATCGCGGACATAGCGGCGATAGTCGCCAATCCGCGCCTTAGACATCCGAAATGAAGGGGTCGGGTATGCTCGTCATCAAACGCATCCCCATCCCGGCATTGATCGGCATTGTGCTGACGGCGCTGTTCGTTCTGGCGGCGATTTTTGCACCGTGGATCGCGCCGCATGGCAATGCCGAGATCGTCAGCGACGTCCCTTGGGAACCGATGTCGGCGGCGCATTGGCTGGGCACCGACAATCTGGGCCGCGATCTGTTGTCGCGCATGATCTATGGCGCCCGCATCACCCTGTTCATCGCGGTGCTGGCGACCGCGCTATCGTTCTCGCTCGGCGCCATACTCGGCTTCTCGGCGGCGGTTTTCGGCGGCTGGTTCGACACGCTTCTGTCGCGTCTCGTCGATCTCCTGATGTCGATCCCGACGCTGATCATGGCCCTTGTCGTGCTTTCGGTGCTGCCATCCAATCTGGTGACGCTGATCCTGGTCATGGGCGTTCTGGATTCGACCCGCGTCTACCGCCTGTCGAGGGCGGTCGCCGTCGACATCAACGTCATGGATTACGTCGAGGCGGCCAAATTGCGCGGCGAAGGCAGCGGCTGGATCATCTTCCGCGAAATCCTGCCCAATGCGCTGTCGCCGCTGGTTTCGGAACTCGGCCTGCGCTTCATCTATGCCGTGCTGTTCCTGTCGACGCTGTCCTTCCTTGGGCTTGGCGTACAGCCGCCGGACGCCGATTGGGGCGGTATGGTCAAGGAAAACAAGGATGGTATCGTCTTCGGCATAGGCGCCGCCCTCATTCCGGCGGCGGCGATCGCAGCGCTAGCGATTTCCGTCAATCTCGTCGCCGACTGGGTGCTCAACCGCACGACAAGCCTGAAGGGAGGACGCGGGTAATGGCTGACAAGCAACCTAAGCCCGGGCAACCGAGGTCCGGCGTGCTGCTCGACATCCGCAATCTGCGCATCGAGGCCACGGTATATCCGCCGGGCGAGGCGCCGAAGAACATCGTGCTGGTGCACGATGTCTCGCTGACGCTCGAAAAGGGCAAGGTGCTCGGATTGATCGGCGAGTCCGGCGCCGGCAAATCGACCATCGGCCTGTCGTCGATGGGCTACGGCCGCGGCGGCGTGCGCATCACCGGCGGCGAGGTCATCCTCAATGGCCGCGACATCCTGAAGGGCGGCAACGAAGGGTTCCGCAAATTGCGCGGCCGCGAGGTCTGCTATGTCGCGCAATCGGCGGCAGCTGCCTTCAACCCGGCGCACAGGCTGATGGACCAGGTGGTCGAGGCAGCACTGCTGCACGGCACGGCGACGCGGGCCGAAGCCGAAAAGCGCGCCGTGGCGCTGTTCAAGAAGCTCAGCCTGCCGAACCCCGAAAGCATCGGCGAGCGCTTCCCCCACCAGGTGTCGGGCGGTCAGCTGCAGCGCGTGATGACGGCAATGGCGCTGTGCTCGGAGCCCGACCTGATCGTCTTCGACGAGCCGACCACGGCGCTCGACGTGACGACGCAGATCGACGTCTTGGCGGCGATCAAGGATGCCATCCGCGACACGCATGTCGCGGCGCTCTACATCACCCACGATCTTGCCGTCGTCGCCCAGGTATCGGACGAGATCATGGTGCTGCGCCACGGCCGGCTGGTCGAATGGGGCGGCACGCGCCAGATCATCAAGGAGCCGCGCCAAGAATACACCAACGCGCTGGTTTCAGTGCATGAGATCGAACATCAGGAGCAGAAGCCCGGCACGAGCCCGTTCCTGTCGGTCAAGAACATCACCGCCGCCTATGGCCGCAGCCACATCAAGGTGTTGAAGAACGTCTCGGTCGATATTTTCCCGGGCCAGACGCTGGCGGTGGTCGGCGAGTCCGGCTCCGGCAAATCGACGCTGGCGCGCGCCATCACCGGCCTCTTGCCGCCCGAACAAGGCACCGTCACCTTCGACGGGCGGCCGCTCGCCAACCGGCTTGCCGACCGGCCGAAAGAGGATCTGCGCCAATTGCAGATGATCTACCAGATGGCCGATGTGGCGATGAACCCGCGCCAGACGGTCGGCACCATCATCGGCCGGCCGCTGAAATTCTATTTTGGGATGCGCGGGCGCGAGCGCGACAAACGCGTCGCCGAACTGCTCGACAAGATTGAAATGGGCAAAGGCTATATCGACCGCTATCCGGCCGAGCTTTCGGGCGGCCAAAAGCAGCGCGTCTGCATCGCCCGCTCGCTCGCCGCCAAGCCGAAGCTGATCATCTGCGACGAGGTGACCTCGGCGCTCGACCCGCTGGTCGCCCATGGCATACTGGAGCTGCTGCTCGGGCTGCAGAAAGAGGAAAACGTCGCCTATCTGTTCATCACCCACGACCTGGCCACGGTCAAGTCGATCGCCGATTCAATCGCGGTGATGTATCGCGGCGAGGTGGTGCGCTACGGCGCCAAGAGCACCGTGCTGACGCCACCCTTCGATGCCTACACCGATCTTTTGCTGTCGTCGGTGCCCGAAATGGAGATCGGCTGGCTGGAAAAGGCGATCAAGGGACGGCGCATGGCCAGCGCGGGAAATTAGACACTCCCGTGGCGCTCAAGACAAAACTTTTGGTCATCATCCTCGACGGCGTGCCTTACCGGAACTGGCGGCGGCTGATGGGCAATCTCGAAGGCTGGGTGCAATCAGGCGAAGCCCGCGTATGGAAAATGCGCTCCGTCCTGCCGTCGACCTCGGCATCCTGCTACGCCTCGATCCACACCGGCGTGCCGCCCCAAGTGCACGGTATCCTGTCGAACGAGAACCGGTTTCGCGTCGAACAGCCGGACATTTTTTCCGAAGTCAGCAGGGCCGGCGGCAAGACGGGTGCGGTCACCCATTCCTACTGGTCCGAATTCTTCCGGGCCTATCCGTTCGACCTGGTCGAGGACATGGAGTTCGACGAGCCGGGCGGGCCGATCGGCCACGGCCGGTTCCACACCATGACCGGCTATAATGCCAGGAACCAGATGACGCCGAGCGACGTCGACCTGTTCGCTACCTTGACCATGCTGACCAGGCGCTACGGCATCGACTACGGCATCCTGCACAGCTGCACGCTGGACTCGATGGGCCACCGCTTCGGCCATGACTGCCATGAGATGGATCATGCCGTCTATGCAATGGACGCCATGCTCGCCGGCTTCCTGCCGCGCTGGCGGGAGGCCGGCTACGAGGTGATCGTCACCGCCGATCATGGCCAGACCGATCGCGGCCATCATGGCGGCCACGACGAGGAGATGCAGGATTTCGCACTTTACTACTTCGGATCCGGCGAGGGTCCGGAAGCCAAGACGCTGCTCGATCAGCTGCAGCTCGCGCCAACGGTGCTTGCGCGCCTCGGCGTGCCGGTGCCGGCGACGATGAAGGCAAAGCCATTTCTCGACTGATTGGTGCCTGGCCTGCTTTGCTTGCGGAGAACATAAAGCCGGTCGAAATGCGCGACGCCAAATGGAGGCCAGATACAGGAGTCAAAGTTCGAGACAGACCTTGCCAAAATGCTGTTGGGACTCGTAGTGCTTGAAGGCATTGGCGATCTCCTGCAGGGGAAAACCGCGGTCGATCGCAGGCTTCAAACGGTTGGCCTCTATGGCACGGATCATGTCGTTCTGGTCTGCCCTGCTGCCAATCGAGATTCCGCTGATCCTGATCTGATTGGAAAACAGGGCCGGGATCGAAACTTGCCCGGCAAAACCAGTCAAGACACCGATCAGTGCGATGTGGCCGCCCATCCTGCATGCTGTTATCGACTGCGCCAACGTGCCGGGCCCGCCAACCTCGATCACATGATCGACGCCGCGTCCGTCCGTCAAAACCCTTACCTTCTGGCCCCAATCCGGCACTGCCTTGTAATTGACGACAATGTCGGCTCCAAATCGCTTTAACTTTTCCAGCTTCTCCTCCGATGAGGAGGTGGCAATAACCCGAGCGCCGGCAATTTTTGCGAATTGCAGCGCGAACAGCGATACACTTCCCGTGCCAAGGACCAGCACCGTATCACCGGGCTTCACCTGGCCGCACACCATCAGGGCTTTCCAGGCGGTGACGCCGGCACAAGTGAGCGTTGCCGCCTCCACATGCGTGAAGTCTGCCGGTGCCCTTGTGAAGGCATGCCAGGGCATGCACACATACTCACGGGCATAGCCGTCAACATCATCTCCCAACTCGCCCCTCTTGTTGGCCGGCGTCGGTTCGCCTGCCAGCCAATGGGGCCAATAGGTGCTGACGACGGCATCTCCGATCTTGAATTCTTGGACATCGTCTGAGACCGCAACCACCTCTCCGGCGCCATCGGACAGCGGAATACGGCCATCGGCGCACGGTTTCTTTCCCAGCGCCACCATGCTGTCGTGGAAATTCAACGAACACGCTCGTATCCTGACAAGCAACTCACCCGGCCCTGGTTCTGGGCAATCTTCCTCGACCAGCTTGAGATTTTCCAAGCCTCCCGGCGCTTTCAGCCTAATCAATCTCATGGAAAGCTCCTTCCGACCGCGCAAGGCTTCATGCGCCCCACCACTCGCGTGGACGCTTGACCGCGTCGAACACCGCCATGGGCGACTGATCCACGAGAATCGCGGCCGCAAAGCTGTTGTTGGTCATGACATTTCGTTTCTTCAGGCTGGATTGCCATTTGCGATCGGGACCTTAGTCGCCCGGCAGCGGACTGTTGAGTTACAAAACTGTCGGGAATCCCTGCACGGCGATGGCGTCCAATTACGCCTCGCCCGAGGCTGAACGACTGCACCTTACCCGATGGTTATGAGCCGCCTTGTGGCCGCCGTCATTGCGAGCCTGACGGCCGAGACAGTATCGCTAAAAAGGGGGAGAACGGTACACTCTGGCAACCTCTCCGCTCTTCGGTTAGCCTCCGCAAATATCCGGCGGAGGCGGTGAACCTTTTTGGGCCGATCAGCGACAGATGCCCGAAGTGGAGATCGGCGGGCTGGAGAAGGCGATCAAGGGACGGCGGATGGCAAGCGCGGGAAATTGAGCACCTAGGGATTCCCCTGCGTCACGGGAAATGCCGAGGATCGGTGCGCGGATCACGCGCGAGAACGGGTACTTTCGGGAGGTCACGTCGCGGCGAGCTTTGCGAGCCGGGGATAATCGCAATCCACCAGATTGGGGAGGCGCTGAAGTTCCTCGACATCAAACCACCGGATCTCGGTGTGTTCCTCGCAAATGTTGCTTGGATTCCCGCCTTCCCAGCCGATGACCTTGAAAACGTGGTGCAACGCCTTCCCATAGAGCTCGGGATGGCGCTCTCCAATGCACTGCATCCAACCGAAATCTGTTGGCGTCACTCCAATTTCTTCCTGAATCTCGCGAACGAGTGCCTCTTCCAGCGTCTCTCCGGCTTCAACGCGGCCGCCGATCGTGTCCCAATGCCCAGGCCACGCGCTCTTCCAGGCAGCGCGAAGACCCATCAAGACCTTCCGGTCGTGGTTCACCAGCAATGCACCGACCGTAACTGTGGGATTCCTGATCATTTGCGGAGCGTATTCACTGGCAGCGATGTTTGCAAAGGCGGCGTCTTCCCTCCCCCGCAGGGAGAAGGAGAAAGCGCACCTCTGGCAACCTCTCTGCTCTTCGGTTAGCCTCCGCAAATATCCGGCGGAGGCGGTGAACCTTTTTGAGCCGATCAGCGACAGAGCAGGCAGGAGCCAGGCGGCTCGACCGGCGATGACGGCCGCGGAGACCGATCGCGCGCTCGTCGAGCGGGTCGCGAAGGGCGACCGTGCAGCCGTGCGGCTCCTGTTCATGCGCCACCACGCTCGGGTCTACCGCTTCGTGGCACGCCAGACGGGATCGGAACTGATGGCCGACGATATCGCGAACGAGGTGTTCCTCGAGCTCTGGCGGCAGGCGCCGGCCTTCGAGGGGCGCTCGGAGGCCTCGACATGGCTGCTCGGCATTGCCCGCTTCAAGGCGCTGTCCCTGCTGCGCAAGAAGAAGGAAGACTGGATCGACGACGATGACGCGGCCCAGGTCGCCGACGGTGCCGACACGCCGGAAGTCGTGACGATGAAGGTAGACAAGGCCGCTGCCTTGCGACGCTTCATCGAAGCCATGCCGGAAGAGCATCGCACGGTGATCGACCTTGCCTATTATCACGGGCAATCGGTGAGCGAGATCGGCGAGGTGCTCGGTATTCCGGTCGCCACGGTCAAGACCAGGATGTTCTACGCCCGCAAGAAACTCGGCGAAGCCCTCAAGGCCGCCGGTTACGACAGGGGGTGGCCATGAGCGCCGCTGAAAAAATGTCACGCCGCGACGAAATGGAAATGCTGCTGCCGTTTTATCTGAACGGCTCGCTGGAAGGCGCCGAGCTGGAAGCCATCGAGGAATGGCTGGAGAGCGATCCGGCGGCGATGGCCGCGCTTGGCGAGGCCGAGGCCGAATTCTCCGGCACTGCTGCCGCAAACGAGGCAATCCGCCCGCCGGCCGATGCGCTCAGCCGCTTTGCCAAGGCGCTCGACGCCGAGGCCGGCCCGGCCCGCGCGCCGGCGGCGTCGCCCTGGTTGGCGCAGGCCTGGAGCCGCTTCATGGCGGTGCCGGCCGGCGTCGCCTGGGCGGCGGCCGCGGTGCTGCTGGCCCTGGTCGTCGCGCAATCCTTTGTGCAGACCGGCAACCAAGGTGGCGACTTCGAGATTGCCGGATCGGAAGACGATCTGGCCAAAATGCCGTTTGCACTGGTGAAGTTCAAACCGGATGCGAAGCTATCCGACATCGTCGCTTTTCTCGACCAGAACCAGTTGAAGATCGCCGGCGGGCCGACCGCCGACGGCGTCTTCCGCCTCGGCGTTCCGGCCAAGACCGCCGCCGACTATCAGAAGCTGCTTGGCCTTATTGCCGCCCAGCCTTTCACCGAAGCTGCCCTGGAGGGAAGGAAACCGGCTGATGGCGGCTAGGGCGGTCATTCGATTGACGGCGGCGATGACAATCTTCGCCACGTCCGCGATGGCGCAGACCAACGACCCGAACCTCACCCAGGCGGAGATCGACTGCCTGAACCGGGCAAGTGCCGCCGGCACCGACTGCGCCAAGGACGGCGACGACGGGAAGGATAGCGGCGGCAAAACGCCGGCTAAGGCTTCAACGGTGAGTGCCGTGTTTCTTCCCGCGCTGATCGTCGACTTGTTCCCCAATCCTGCCCTAGTCACCGAGGCGCCGATACCTCCCGGCAATACTGCGGCCCCGCCGACCGCTCCGCCTTCGGGCCTGCCGGCAATACCGGCGGCCGCGCCGGGCGGTCCGGTCGTAGCACCCACCGATCTTATCGCAACCGAGCCGCCGCGCGCCGTGATCGGCGATTTCGTGCCCGACGAGGTGCTGGTCACGGTCAATGGCGATGCCGGCGCGGTCCAGCAGATCGCCGCCTCGTTCGGCCTCGAAATACGCTCGCAGCGGCAGTCGCGGCTGCTCGGCAACACGCTGGTGCGCTTCGGCATTCCCGATGGCCGCCCAGTCGGCGTCGTGCTGGCGCAGCTTGCCGCCGACGGCCGCACTTTGCGGCGTGAGGCCAACCACGTCTATGCGCTGCAGCAGGCGGCCAGCATCGTCAATTATGCGTTCGAGCGCATCGCGCTCGACGCCAACGAAGCCAGCGGCGAGAATGTCCGCGTCGGCGTCATCGACACCGGCATCGACGACAGCAATCCCGCGCTCTCCGGTGTCATCGCCGAGCAGTTCGATGCCATGCCCGACGTGCCGATCAAGGCGCGCGACCACGGTACTTCGGTCGATGGACTGATCGCCGGCACCGGCGCGTTCAAAGGCATGGCGCCGGGCGCCAGGATCTATCACGCCCGCGCCTTCGAGGGCGGCAAGTCGACCATGGACGTCATCCTTTCGGCGCTCGACTGGGCGGCGGAGCAGGATGTCCGTATCATCAATATGAGCTTCGTCGGCCCGAAGAACGACCTGCTCGGCATCGCCTGCCGCAATGCTCGCGCGCTTGGCATCGTGCTGGTCGCGGCCGCCGGCAATAACGGGCCGAAGGCGCCCTATGGTTATCCGGCCGCCTTCGACGGCGTGATCGCGGTGACGGCCACCGATGCCAAGGACGGGCTGATGCCGCAGGCCAATCGCGGCGCCTACGTCTTCATCTCCGCTCCCGGCGTCGAGATGGTGGCGCCAAGCGGCGCCGGCTCGGATGTGGTGACCGGGACGTCCTTTGCAGCGGCGATCGTGACCGGCGCGGTCGCCAACCTGTTGCATGCCGCGCCCGACCGTTCGGCCGACTGGGTCGAGAAAGCACTGGCCGCCACGGCAAAGGATCTCGGCCCCAAGGGGCGGGACAATGATTTCGGCTTTGGGCTTCTGAACACCAAGGCGGCCGAGGCGGCCAAGGACTAACTCTCGTGTTTGAACCGAGCCGTCTCATAACGCTGTCGCGAAACTTGTCTCACGCCGTGCTATAATGACCAAGCCAACCTGCACTACGCCGCCGTAGGGAAAATGCTTCACCGCTGCGGGCGCACAGAATGTAGACCTGTGGTCGCCAGCCCGGATCAGAAATAAAAACGACAGGGAGGATGACGTGTCCCTCGACGCCAGTGGCTTCGATCAAGCAGTTGAAGAATACCACCTGGCTCTGGATGAGTTAATGAAAGGAAACCCCGCGCCAGCGAAGAAGCTCTTTTCCCAACGAGACGATGTAACACTGGGCAATCCCTTTGGCCCTTTCGCGCATGGATGGAAGCAGGTCGTTGAGACGATGGAGCAAGCGGCATCGAACTACAGGGACGGCGACGCTACCGGCTTCGAGAACATAGCGAAGTGTGTGACGTCTGAGCTGGCATACATCGTCGAAGTGGAGCGGCTCAGGTCCAAGGTTGGCGGTCGGAGCGATGTCACGCCTCTTGCGTTACGCGCGACGAGCGTCTTTCGCCCAGAAGATGGTCTGTGGAAGATTGTGCATCGTCATGCCGATCCGATAACGACGGCTCAGCCGGCCGATTCGGTACTCCGCCGATAGCGGTTGTGGTATTGGGGAAGCGATCGATCTCCTTTGCTGCTGCAGCGCGGCTATTCTTCAGTCCGTTTTCTGCTAAGGGTTGGCCAGCGTCATCGGGCTCGCAGGGTCGGACGGCCGCTCTGGGTCGAACTCGGTCGCCGGGAGTGATCGAGTTGGACCTTTACATCGGCGCGCCGGCCCTGGATGCCCTGACCACTGGTCGAACGGCCAGACCTCGCCGCGCGCGGCCTGCTCCGGCCAGAGATTCGCGACGCCAGCCGTTCGGCAATGCGCGCCGGCCAGGCGGATCGACTACGATGGCTCAAGTCGCGTTTTGCCGAGGACGCGCCAGAAAATAGAATGCGGCGATGTGCGTTATCATCAGCAGCGGTACGTAGATGATCGGGATCGCGTAGGTTGCGCCCAGTTCCCCCGCGCGTGCAGGAAGGCCGATCTGAATGGCGTGGTAATAGTCGACGATGAGGTCGACCGTCCCGACGACGTTGAAGGCGACGACCAACGGCCAGAAGAGCGGGCGTATCCTCACCGTGAGCAGCGCCAGCATGGCCAGCACGCCAGTCGCGAAATCGCCGTAGGCGGCGAACACGGCGAAATCGACGGGCAGATTGGGGCTTACAACGCCTGGAACGATGAAGACGAGCCCGAAGAAGCGGAAGCTGTGGAGCGTAGCGATAGCACGTTGCGCTGCGACCCGGTCCATCGACCTGAGCCACGGCAAACCGTACGCGCCGAAGCAAAGCAGCCACGCGACATAGCCGAGAACAAGATGGGTTTGGAACACCATTTCCGTGGACATTGGCCTTCTCTCAACAGTTGATTCACGTGGCTTTAAGCCCGCTACCGCAATTCGACTATCCGGTGTAATCACAACAACCTATGAAGCAGAACTACACAGTCCGACATGGTGCGCTGGAGGGCGTCGAGGCGTTCCTGGCCGTCGCCAGGCGCCGCAACTTTCGCCGCGCCGCCGCCGATCTCGGCGTGACGCCCTCGGCCGTGAGCCAGGCGGTGCGCGCGCTGGAAGCTCGCCTGGGCACGGCGCTGTTCGTCCGCACGACGCGGAGCGTTGGTTTGACCGAGCCTGGCCAGCGGTTCCTAGACCGTGCCGGCCCGGCATTCGAAGAGCTTGTCGCGGCCGGCGAGGCCGCCCGTGATATCGGCCAGCGGCCGACCGGTCTGCTGCGCCTGTCTGTGCCCCGCGCTATCGTGCCGCTGATGTTGGAGCCGCTGATCGCGTCGTTCTGCAAAGCCTATCCTGAGATCGAACTGGAGATCGCCGTGAGCGACCAGATGGTTGATCTGGCGACCGGCGGGTTCGATGCCGGCATCCGCCTCGGCCAGCTCATCGCCGCCGACATGGTCGCGGTGCGGCTGACAGCGCCGTTCTCGTTCGTGGTCGTCGGCAGCCCTGATTATCTCGAGCGCCACGGCCGTCCCGAGCGTGTCGAGGACTTGCGCCACCACGCCTGCTTACGCTTGCGCCGCTCGAATGGCGCGATCGCGCCCTGGTCCTTCGTCGACGGCAATGGCGCGATCGAAGCGATCGTCTCAGGCCCGCTGATCGCGCACGACTATTCGACATTGGTCGGGGCTGCGACGCGGGGCGTTGGGCTGGCGCAGACACCACGACCACCCGCCGAAGGTCTGATAGAAGAAGGAAAACTCAAGTCGGTGCTGGACAGCATCGCCACGACGACGCCGGGTGTCTTCCTCTATCATCCAGGCAAGCGCCAAGTCCTGCCGAAGCTGCGCGCCTTCATCGATCACCTCAAATCTGCGGCCTGACACCAGGACGCATTCGCTGGTGCTGGCCAACAGCCGCCAACGTCGACCTCGCCCGTGATTGAGTTATGCCCCTAGGCCGGCGCGCCGGCGACCGATCCCCTGACCACCAGGTCGACCGGCCAGACCTCGCCGCAAGCCCCCTCCTCCAGGCCGGAAATCCGCGCCGCCAGCCGTTCGGCAATGCGCGCGCCCGCCAGGCGGATCGACGAACGCGTCGTCGACAGCGGCACCGAAAAATTTTCCGGTTTCAGCCAGGGAAAGACGTCGTCATGGGCGATCAGCGACAGGTCGCCCGGAATGGTCAGGCCGAGATCGCGCACCGCGCGCACCACGCCGAGCGCCATGATCAGGCTGGAGCAGGCGATCGCCGTCGGCGCGTCGCTTTGTTCCAGCAAGCGCCGGGCAGCGCGGTAGCCATTCTCCTCGGTCATGGTGAGGGAACAGACATGCTGATTACCAAGCACCAGTCCGCTTGCCGCGAGCGCGCGGCGCACGCCGCGCTCGCGATGGATGGCGAAGGTCTCGCGATCGTCGCCATTGATCAGCGCCAGACGCCTGTGACCGAGCTGGACGAGAAGCCGCGCCGCCTCGTGGAAGGCGCCCTCATTGTCGATGTCGGTGAAGGGATAGTCGAAATCGAAGCCTTCGCTGCGGCCATGGACGATGAAAGGAATGCCGAGCGTATTGACCAGCGCCACCCGCCGGTCGGCCGGCCTCGGCGAGGAGATATAGACCGCGTCGACCTGCCGGTTGGCAACAATGCGGCGGTAAGTCGTCTCCTGGTCGTCGGCATCGGCCGGTGACAGCACCAGGTCGAGCTCGTGCGAACGCGCATAGTCGCCGAGGCCGGACAGGAACTCGACGAAATGCGGATCGATGTCGACGGTCGTCCCCGTCGGCAGCACATAGCCGATCATGCCGGTCTTGCCGGTCGCCAGCCGGCGGGCGCTCGGATTGGGGCGATAGCCGTGACGCTTGGCGGCATCGACCACCCGCCGGCGCGTTTCCTCGTTGACTTCCGGGTAGCCGTTCAATGCGCGGCTCACCGTGGTCTGCGAAAGCGCCAGCATGTGGGAGAGCTGCTTGAGGTTCACCGGAGGCCTCCAAACCTCAAAGCGCTTTTAATCTGAATCGAGCTGGCCGCTACGAACCGCCTTGCCGAGCGCAATGACCATACGCACGGTTCGGACCGGTTTGAAGCCGAATTTGCTGCTGCACCGCCAGAAAACTGTGCTGCAGCGCACTTTCGCTGGCACTCGACCGCAGAAATTAAATCGATTAGTTTGGCTTTCTCTTGACTCCGGATCAATTCAGTGGCGTGATCAAAATCACCAAAGCGCTTTGGAAGACTCTACGAAAGGTTGCAGTTCCTTTCCGACTGAGTCACAGTCCTGCAGCGCCGGCGGACGGAATGGAGGTTTCGTTCGGTGTTGGTCACCACTGGGAGGGAATACCGATGAAGAAAATGCTTCTGCTGGGCGCCGCGTTTGCCACGCTCGCCCTGGCCATGCCGGCGCAAGCCGAATTGAAGTTCAAACCGGGCGAAGATCCCCGTTTCAACTGGGCGAACTACGAAGAGCTGAAGAAGGTCGACCTCAAGGGCGAGACGCTGACGATCTTCGGACCGTGGCGCGGCGAGGACGAAGGGCTTGTCCGCACCGTTCTCGATTACTTCTCCGAAGCCACCGGCGCCGAGATCAAGTACTCCTCGTCGGAGAATTACGAACAGCAGATCGTCATCGACACGCAGGCCGGCAGCCCGCCCAACATCGCCGTGCTGCCGCAGCCGGGCCTGATCCAGGATCTGGCATCGAAGGGGCTTTTGACGCCGCTCGGCGACGACACCGCCAACTGGGTCAAGGACAATTACGGCGCCGGCCAATCCTGGGTCGACCTCGGCACCTTCAAGGACAAGGACGGCAAGCCCGGTTTCTTCGCCTTCCCCTACAAGGCCGACGTGAAATCGCTGGTCTGGTACTCGCCGGACAATTTCGAGGAAGCCGGCTACAAGGTGCCGAAGACGCAGGAAGAGCTTGCCGAGCTCGAAAAGAAGATCATCGCCGACGGCGGCACGCCATGGTGCATCGGGCTTGGTTCGGGCGGCGCCACCGGCTGGCCGGCAACCGACTGGGTCGAAGACATAATGCTGCGCACCCAGACGCCCGAGACCTACGACAAATGGGTGAAGAACGAAATTCCGTTCAATGATCCGGCCGTGGTCAACGCCATCGACATTTTCGGCAAGATCGCGACCGACGACAAAATGGTCGAGGGCGGTGCCAAGGCGGTTGCGGCGACCGATTTCCGCGACAGCCCGAAGGGCCTCTTCTCGGTGCCGCCAAAATGCTATCTGCACCACCAGGCATCATTCATCCCGACGTTCTTCCCGCAAGGCACCAAGATCGGCGAGGATGCCGACTTCTTCTATTACCCGCCCTACGCCTCCAAGCCCGATCTCGGCACTCCGGTGCTGGGCGCCGGCACGCTCGCCATGATCACCAAGGACTCCAAGGCAGCGCGTGCCTTCATCGAATTCCTGAAGCTGCCGCTCGCTCATGAGATCTGGATGGCACAGGGCGGCTTCGTGACGCCGTTCAAGTCGGTCAACAAGGACGCCTATGCCAGCGACGCGCTGAAGAAGCAGGGCGAAATCCTGGCCAACGCCTCGACCTTCCGCTTCGATGGGTCCGACCTGATGCCGGGCAAGATCGGCGCCGGCGCCTTCTGGACCGGCATGATCGACCTGGTCGGCGGCAAGTCCGCCCAGGACGTCGCCACCGACATCCAGAAAAGCTGGGACGCGATCAAGTAAGCGGCCGGCTTGAGTTCCCAATGTGATGCGGTCCGGGCCTCAAACGGCCCGGACCTTATCCGGTGCTTGGCGTCGCGTCGATTGTCGTGAGCACAACGCATTCCGGCATGATGCGCGCCCAGTGACCTGCTTTTCGGCCGGTCGCGCTCCAGACAACTGAATCGGCGCATGATCCCGTCGCCAAAGCCATTCTCGACTGGCGGATCCGTGCGCAGGGGGAGGGACCCATGGCGGCTCAGATTTTTTCGGCGATATTCGTCATCATCATCGGCGTGGGCGGCTGCGTCGCCTATTTCTGGGGCGCCAACAAGGCACTCGATACGATCTTTCCGGCACGCGGCGTTTCCGGCAAGGCGGCGATTAACAATCTGCGGCGGCAGGGGGTGATCCGGCCCTGGCTGTTCGTCGGGCCGGCGATGATCATCCTCACCATCTACCTGATCTACCCGGTGGTGGAGACGCTGAGGCTGTCGTTCCTCGATCGCGGCGGCGGCCATTTCGTCGGCTTGGCCAACTATCACTGGGCGTTCGGCGACCGCGAGTTCCGCAACTCGATCCTCAACAACATCATCTGGCTGGCAGTGGTGCCGGCCGCCTGCACCTTCCTCGGGCTGATCATCGCCGTGCTCACCGACAAGATCTGGTGGGGCACCATCGCCAAGAGCCTGATCTTCCTGCCGCTGGCCATCTCCTTCGTCGGCGCCAGCGTCATCTGGAAATTCATCTACGAGTATCGCGGCGACGGCCAGACGCAGATCGGTCTGCTCAACGCCATCATCCAGTATTTCGGCGGCCAGCCGCAGGTCTGGATATCGCTGCCGTTCTGGAACAACTTCTTCCTGATGGTCATCCTGATCTGGATCCAGACCGGCTTTGCCATGGTCATCCTGTCGTCGGCCTTGCGCGGCATTCCGGAAGAGACGCTGGAAGCCGCCGTCATCGACGGCGCCAATCCTTTCCAGATCTTCTGGAAGATCATGGTGCCGCAGATCTGGGGCACCATCGCCGTCGTCTGGACCACCATCACCATCCTGGTGCTGAAGGTTTTCGACATCGTGCTGACCATGACCAACGGCCAGTGGAACAGCCAGGTGCTGGCCAATCTGATGTTCGACTGGATGTTCCGCGGCGGCGGCGATTTCGGCCGCGGCGCCACCATCGCCATCATCATCATGATAGCGGTCATTCCGATCATGGTCTGGAACATCCGCCAGGCGAACAAAGAGACGGAAGGACATTGAGATGGCCGTGGCGACCGGAAAGTCCTTTGTCAGCCGTTTCGGCGTCCATATCGCCGTTTTCATCTTCGTTGCGATCTGGACGATCCCGACGCTCGGCATTCTGGTGTCGTCGCTGCGCGACAAGGACCAGATCATCGCTTCGGGCTGGTGGAACTCGTTCACCAGTTCCAGCCAGACGGAAGCCGGACGGCTGCCGCCCGCCTCGGCGCAAGTCGAGAAGGACGGCAAGTTCGTCCTGCAAGGCAATATCTTCGGCGACGGTCCGGCCCGCAACATCAGTGCCTTCGGCGTCAAGTCGGCCGCGCCGACGCAATATCCCGCCGGCACGACAGCCGATCTCGGCGACGGCGTGACCCTGCAGCTCAATGCCGACGGCAGTTTCGTCATGACCTCGCCGAAGGCTTTCGAAAGCGAACGCGGCCAGCGCGTCTATTACGCCTCGTCGGCGCCGCCGAAATTCACCACCGACAATTACGACACGGTGCTGTTTTCGGAAGGCATCGGCCGCTCCTTCATGAATTCGCTGACCGTCACCATTCCGGCGACCGTGATCCCGATCCTGATCGCCGCGTTCGCCGCCTACGCTTTGGCGTGGATGCGCTTTCCCGGCCGGGCGCTGCTCATCGCCGTCATCATCGGCCTCCTGGTCGTGCCGCTGCAGATGTCGCTGATCCCGCTGTTGAAGCTCTATAACGGCGTCGGCAGCTTCTTCGGCGTGCCGTCGAAGACCTATCTCGGCATCTGGCTGGCGCATACCGGCTTCGGCCTGCCTTTCGCCATCTATCTTCTGAGGAGCTATATCGCCGGCCTGCCACGCGAGATCATGGAATCGGCGCGCATCGATGGCGCCAGCGATTTCGAGATCTTCGTCAAGATCGTGCTGCCATTGTCGTTCCCGGTGCTGGCCTCGTTCGCCATCTTCCAGTTTCTCTGGGTGTGGAACGATCTGCTGGTGGCGATGGTTTTCCTCGGTACCGAGGGCGACCAGATCGTGCTGACCGCCAAGCTCAATGCGTTGCTCGGTTCGCGCGGCGGCGACTGGGAGATCCTGACGACATCGGCCTTCGTCACCATCATCGTGCCGCTGATCGTGTTCTTCTCGCTGCAGCGCTATTTCGTCCGCGGGCTGCTTGCCGGCTCGGTGAAAGGAGGTTGAAATCATGCAATCCGCTTTGAAGGCGACCCCGAAGCCCGATCTCGCGATCGATCGCGACTGGTGGCGAGGTGCCGTGATCTACCAGATCTATCCGCGCAGCTATCAGGATTCGAACGGCGACGGCATCGGCGATCTCAGAGGCATCATCGGCCGGCTGCCCTACATCGCCTCGCTCGGTGCCGACGCCATCTGGATCTCGCCATTCTTCAAATCGCCGATGAAGGACTTTGGCTACGACGTGTCGGATTATTGCGATGTCGATCCGATGTTCGGCACGCTGGCCGACTTCGACGCGCTGACCGCCGAGGCGCACCGGCTTGGCCTCAAGGTGATGATCGACGAGGTGCTGTCGCACACCGCCGACATCCATCCATGGTTCAAGGAAAGCCGTTCGAGCCGCAGCAATCCAAAAGCCGACTGGTATGTCTGGGCGGATGCCAAGCCGGACGGCACGCCGCCCAACAACTGGCTGTCGATCTTCGGCGGCTCGGCCTGGCAGTGGGACACCAGCCGCCAGCAATATTACCTGCATAATTTCCTGGCCGAGCAGCCCGACCTCAATTTCCACAACCGCGCGGTCCAGGACGCGCTGCTCGATGTCACCCGCTTCTGGCTGGAGCGCGGCGCCGATGGCTTTCGCCTCGATACCATCAATTTCTACTTCCACAGCCAAGGGCTGGAAGACAATCCGCCGCTGCCGCCCGAGCAGCGCAACGACCAGACGGCGCCGGCCGTCAACCCCTACAACTACCAGGACCATCTCTACGACAAGAGCCGGCCTGAAAACCTCGGCTTCCTCGAACGCTTCCGCGCCCTGCTCGACGAATATCCGGCGACGGCCGCGGTTGGCGAAGTCGGCGATTCGCAGCGTGGGCTGGAAGTAGTGGCGGCCTATACGGCCGGCGGCAAGCGCGTGCACATGTGCTACTCCTTCGACTTCCTGGCGCCGGAGAAGATCAGCGCGGCAAAGGTACGCTCGGTGCTGGAAACCTTCGGCAAGGTGGCCAGCGACGGCTGGTCGTGCTGGGCCTTCTCCAACCATGACGTGATGCGCCCTGCCTCGCGCTGGGCTGCCGGCGAGCCCGACCCGACCGCCTACCTCAAGGTCATCTCGGCGCTGCTGATGTCGTTGCGTGGCTCGGTCTGCATCTATCAGGGCGAGGAGCTCGGGCTTAGCGAGGCCGAGCTCAGCTTTGAAGATCTGCAGGACCCATACGGCATCCGCTTCTGGCCGGAATTCAAGGGCCGCGATGGCTGCCGCACGCCGATGGTCTGGGACGGCGCTGCCCGCAATGGCGGCTTCTCGACGGCAAAGCCCTGGCTGCCGGTGCCCAGCAAGCATCTTGCGCAAGCGGTCAATGTGCAGCAGGGCGACGACGGCTCGCTGCTCGAGCACTATCGGCGCTTCCTGGCTTTCCGCCGCGCCCATCCGGCGCTGGCCAAGGGCGATATCGAGTTCATCGAAAGCGAGGGCGACACCGTCGCCTTCACGCGCCGCGAAGGCAACGAGCAGATCGTCTGCGCCTTCAATCTCGGAGCAAAGCCGGCCGAGGTCGATCTCGGCGGCCGCTCACTGCAGCCCTTGCCGGGGCACGGGTTTTCGGGACAGACTGGCGCCGGCACTATCCGCCTCGGCGGCTACGGCGCCTGGTTCGGGCGTATCGACTGAATTCAAGGAAGAACTGGAGGGTACCATGGCCGATGTCACGCTAAGGCAAGTGAAGAAATCATACGGCAATCTCAACATTCTGCACGGCGTCGACCTCGACATAAAGTCGGGCGAATTCATCGTCTTCGTCGGTCCGTCTGGTTGCGGCAAGTCGACCTTGCTGCGCTGCATCGCCGGGCTGGAGGAGATCACCTCGGGCGAGCTCAAGATAGACGGCGAAATCGTCAACGACGTGCCGCCGTCGAAGCGCGGCATCGCCATGGTGTTCCAGTCCTATGCGCTCTATCCGCACATGACCGTCTACGACAACATGGCGTTCTCGATGAAGATCGGCAAGGAAAGCAAGGCCGAGATCGACAAGCGGGTGCGCCAGGCGGCCGAGATCCTGCAGCTGACCAAATATCTCGACCGTCTGCCCAAGGCGATGTCGGGCGGCCAGCGCCAGCGCGTCGCTATCGGCCGCGCCATCGTGCGCAATCCCAAGGTCTTCCTGTTCGACGAGCCGCTGTCCAACCTCGACGCGGCGCTGCGCGTCGCTACCCGCATCGAGATCGCCAAGCTCAAGGAATCGATGCCGGCCACAACGATGATCTACGTCACCCACGACCAGGTCGAGGCGATGACGCTGGCCGACCGCATCGTGGTTCTGAAGGAAGGCCATATCGAACAGGTCGGCACGCCGATGGAGCTCTACAAGCGGCCCGGCAATCTGTTCGTCGCCCAGTTCATCGGCTCGCCGGCGATGAACATCCTGCCGGCAACGATCGACAAGACCGGCAACCCGACGCTCGTCAGCCATGTCGGCGGCCGCAAGGCAACGGTGCCGATCGCAACGCCTGCCTCGGCGAAAGGCGCTGCGGTGAGCTTCGGGGTGCGGCCGGAGGATCTGATGATTGCCACCGGCGCCGACTATTTGTTCGAAGGGACGGTCGATTATGTCGAGCAGCTCGGCGAGGTCCAACTCGTCTATGTCGACATCGGCCGCGCCGACCTGCCGCTGGTGACCAAGCTGCCGGGCAATGTCGAGGTCAAGCGCGGAGCGACGCTGCGGCTGACGGCGGACGCAGGCGACCTGCATATTTTCGACGCCGACGGGCGCTCTTTCGCGCTCCATGAAGCAGAAGCAAAGGCGGCTTGAAGCAGGCGTTTTTCCGCCATGCAAAGACAATAGCGGCGGGCATGGCCCGCCGCTCTTGTTTGGAATTCCAGTTCGGCTGTTAGAGCGGTTCATCGTTTTCACGGAAACGCCGAACCGCTCTATCTCTTTGTTTTGACGCAATTCCGGACGGAAAACCGTTTCACACTTTTCCTGGAATTGCTCTAGTTGTTACCGAAGAGGTTGCGGTCGGCGCCCGGAGGCGCCGACTTTGGCACCTAGCCCGACGAATTCATCAGTTTTTATATAGGCGCAT
>NZ_JAMYKU010000027.1:0-93896 GCF_040317575.1 Mesorhizobium sp. M1423 | reverse complement strand
GGGGAGGTGCCGGCGGCGCTGTTCGACCAACTTGCCGAAGGCGGCCGACTCGTCGCCGTGGAGGGGCAGGGCAATTCGGGCGTAGCCCGGCTTTTTTTTAAGACTGGAGGGGTTGTAACGGGAAGACGCGCATTTAATGCGGCAATTAAGCCACTACCTGGATTTGAACGCATTCCCGCCTTCGAATTCTGAGTGATTTTGCCTTGCAGCGAAGGCGCTGTCATGATCGCTTGCGTTTGAACAATCGTTGCTGATCTGCATAACCGGGTGTTTCTTGGGGGCTTTCAGCGGGGGAACGATAAAAAACGCGGCGCCGGCTGATCAGAGGAGAAGCCAGCGTGGCGCAGTTCCCGTGCAAAACGAATGAGGGAATATAACGTGCCGTCTGTACGCAAGTTGCTTTTTACCGCTGTCCTCGTTTCGGCGACCGCGCTTTCTCCAATGGCCGCCTCGGCCGAAACGATCATCGGGGCCCTTTCAAAGGCCTACCAAAACAATTCCTCGCTCAATTCTTCACGCGCCGGCGTTCGTGTCACCGACGAGGGCGTCGCCATCGCCAAGTCGGGCTGGCGCCCGACCATCACCGGCTCCGCAAGCATCGATTATACCGCCAGCCACAGCAACCGGTTGCACCAAAACATCTCGTTGACCACCGGCAACTTCGGCGTCGAGATCAATCAGACGCTGTTTGACGGTTTTCAGACCAGGAACAATGTGGCGGCCGCGGAATCGCGGGTCAGCGCCTCGGTCGAGAGCCTGCGCAACACCGAAGAGAACACCCTTTTCAACGCGGCAAGTGCCTATATGGACGTCATCCGCGACCGCCAGATCGCGGTGCTGACCGAACAGAACCTGCAATTCCTCACCGAGCAGGCGCGTGCGGCGCGTTCGCGCTTTGAGGTCGGCGAAGGCACGCGCACCGACGTCGCGCAAGCCGATGCTTCGCGCGCCTCCGCGGTGGCGCAGTTGAGCGCCGCCCGCGCGACAGCGCTGGCAAGTGCTGCGACCTATCGCCAGATCGTCGGCGACGAGCCGGGCAAGCTCAGGCCGGCTTCGCCGCTGTCGAAGCTGTTGCCGTCGAGTCTCGATGCAGCGATTGCCATCGCATCGGCCGAACATCCGGCCATCCTCGCCACCGAGCACCTGGTCGACGCGGCGGGGTTTTCGGTGAAGTCGGCAGAAGGCGCGCTGCTGCCTCAGCTCTCGGCGTCGGCGGGTGTTTCGAGCGCCTATCGCGGCACCGCGCCCGGCTCGCTCGCCTCGACACAGGATGGCGCAACCAATTCGGCGAACATCGGCGCGACATTGACGATACCGATCTATTCCGGCGGCCGCACCTCGGCATTGGTTCGCCAATCAAAGGAATCACTTAGCCAGGCCCGTATCGAGGTCGATGTCAGCCGCGACACCGTGCGCCAGGCCGTGACATCGGCATGGACGCAATATACCGCCGCGCAGCAAAGCGTCACGGCCAACCGGCAGGTGGTCGCCGCCGCGCAACTTGCCTTGAACGGCGTCATCGAGGAGCGCAATGTCGGCCAGCGTACCACGCTCGACGTTCTCAATGCGCAGGCGACCGTCATCACCGCCAAGATCAATCTTGCCAGTGCCGAACGCGACGTGGTGGTGGCAAGCTATGCCATCCTCTCGGCGGTTGGCCATTTGTCGGCAGACCGCCTTGCGCTCAATGTGACGAAGTACAGGCCGGAAGAGCATTACAACGCCGTCAAAGACAAGTGGATCGGCCTGCGCACGCCGGACGGCCGCTGATCGCCAGGCCGTGTTTTCAGCCCGCGCTCGAACGACGCGCGGGCTTCCACTCCCGACCCTAATCTGTTGAAATCCGAGATGTCGCCAGATTGGGGATTCTCGCAGGGCGTTCCGTCGGTTACGCTGTCGCCATGATTCGAATCCGGCATTGCCGGACAGGAAATCTGAGAACGAGTCACAAGGGCGGCGGATGTGACGATGGCGACGGCAAGCAGCGTACAGCGCGAACCTTCCATGGAAGAGATACTGGCTTCCATCAGAAGGATCATCGAGGACAGCGATACCGGCCGCAAGCAGCCGGGCGACGCGGACGAGCTGCGCCAGGATCTGCAACCGGCGCCGGCAGCCGGACGGGCAGCGGAGGGCGATGCGTTCCGTTCCGAACTGCGCGGCGGACTGGAGATCGCCAAGCCGGCCACGCGGGCCGAGGTGCAGCCATCATCCGCGCCCGTCAATGCGTATACGGAAGTGCGTCCCGGCCCGGCAAAAGCGCCGGTCACTCTGGCTGAGGTGAACACCGCTCCCGAACCACCCGCAAAGCCGGATCGGCCTGCGACGGCCAAGGCTGCCGAGACGACGGACACCATCATTGCCGATTGGCGGCGCGAGATCGCAGCGGTCGGCGACGCGATGGCCAAGCCGGACCGGGCCGAGCCACCCCGGACGCCGGACGCCGGGCCAAAAGCCGAGGTTTTCGAAGACGAGGCGACTGCTGGACCTGCGCCGGAGCCTTCTGAAAATGGGCCGCAGTCTTCGGAAAGCGGCCTGGAACCTTCGAAAATCGGCCCGGGACCTTCGAAAATGGGATTGGCGAGTTCGGCGGCGAGCGAGGCGCCGTACTCTCGGCCGGCGATCCTTTCGGAACATACGGGGCGGCAGGTTGCCGCCGCCTTCGGCGAGCTTTCAGACGCATTTGCCAGCCGCAGCAAGAAGACCTTCGACGAGATGGCCGAGGAGATGCTGCGGCCGATGCTGCAGGACTGGCTGGACAACAACCTGCCGACGCTGGTCGAGCGGCTGGTGCGCGAGGAAATCGAGCGCGTCGCGCGGGGCGCGCAGTAGCAATTCGGAGAGCCGCCGATGGGCGGCGCTCGACCGGCAAATCGTCGAAGTCGGCGCTGCACGTCATCCGCCTGCCGGCACCCTCCCCGTATAGTGACGGGCAGAAGGGGCTGACCGCAACCCCGCCGCGTTTTCCGCAACGTTCGTGATTGGCGAAAGCTTCAGTACAGGAGTGCAGGCGTCTTTCTCCCCGTCACTACACGGCGAGAAATGCCCGGTCCACCCTCCGCAGCTTCAGCGCAGCTGCTGCGGAGGACGGGCACGGCAATGAGGGGCAGCGCAAACCTGAAGCGATTGCCTTGCAACGTCACTTCCGCGAGTTGCACCTAACCATCCCGGCGCTATCTATCGGCCATGCCGCCCTTGCGGTTGACTTGGCAACAACCTTCCGATTTACACCGGACCACAAATTCCGGACAGCGCGGACCGTTTTCCCATGCTCGAAAAGACCTACGACGCCAAAGCCGTCGAGCCGAAGATTGCCAGGATTTGGGAAGAGGCCGACGCGTTTCGGGCCGGTGCCGGCGCCGAGGAGGGGGCTGAAGCCTTCACCATCGTCATCCCGCCGCCGAACGTCACCGGCTCGCTGCATATGGGCCATGCGCTCAACAACACGCTGCAGGACATTCTGGTGCGCTTCGAGCGCATGCGCGGCAAGAACGTCTTGTGGCAGCCGGGCATGGATCATGCCGGCATCGCCACCCAGATGGTGGTCGAGCGCCAGCTGATGGAAAAGCAGATCCACCGTCGCGACCTGACGCGCGATGAGTTCATCGACAAGGTGTGGGAGTGGAAGGCCGAGTCCGGTGGCGCCATCCTCAACCAGCTGAAGCGGCTCGGGGCCTCGGCCGACTGGAGCCGCGAGCGCTTCACCATGGACGAGGGCCTGTCGAAGGCAGTGCTCGAAGTGTTCGTGACGCTCTACAAGGAAGGGCTGATCTACAAGGACAAGCGCCTTGTGAACTGGGACCCGAAGCTGTTGACCGCCATCTCGGATCTCGAGGTCGAGCAGCAGGAAGTCAACGGCAACCTCTGGCACTTCCGCTATCCGGTCGAAGGCAAGACGTTCGATCCGGAAAATCCGAAAACCTTCATCACCGTTGCGACGACCCGCCCCGAGACGATGCTGGGCGATACGGCTGTCGCAGTCCACCCCGACGACGAGCGTTTCCGGCATCTCGTCGGCAAGAACCTCATCCTGCCGATCGTCGGCCGCAAGATCCCGGTGGTGGCGGACGAGTATTCCGATCCCGAAAAAGGCAGCGGTGCGGTCAAGATCACGCCGGCGCATGACTTCAACGACTTCGAGGTCGGCAAGCGCCACCGGCTGCCGGCGGTCAACATCCTCACCGTCAATGCGGCGGTGAGCCTCAAGGACAATGAGGACTTTCTGGCGGGACTGGAAGTGACGCCGGAGCGCCAGGCCGTCTGGGACGGCCTCGATGGCCTGGATCGTTTCGATGCGCGCAAGAAGATCGTCGAGCTGATGGAGGCGGGCGGCTTTCTTGAAAAGGTCGAGCCGCATCGCCACGCCGTGCCGCACGGCGACCGTGGCGGCGTGCCTATCGAGCCGTTTCTGACCGACCAATGGTATGTCAATGCGGCGGAACTGGCCAAGCCGGCGATCGCCTCGGTGCGCGAGAGCCGTACCAATTTCGTGCCCAAAAACTGGGAAAAGACCTATTTCGACTGGATGGAGAACATCCAGCCCTGGTGCATTTCGCGCCAGCTCTGGTGGGGCCACCAGATCCCTGCCTGGTACGGGCCGGACGGGCATGTCTTTGTCGAAAAGACCGAGGAAGAAGCGCTCGGTGCCGCCGTCGAATATTATCTGGCGCTGGAAGGGCCGTGGAAGGCCTGGGTCGAGGACAAACTCGAGAATTTCCAGCCTGGCGAGATCCTGACCCGCGACGAGGACGTGCTCGACACATGGTTCTCGTCGGCGCTGTGGCCGTTCTCGACGCTCGGCTGGCCGGACCAGACGCCGGAGCTGAAGACCTATTACCCGACCGACGTGCTGGTCACCGGTTTCGACATCATCTTCTTCTGGGTCGCCCGCATGATGATGATGGGCCTGCATTTCATGGACCAGGAGCCGTTTCATACCGTTTATGTGCATGCGCTGGTTCGCGACAAGAATGGACAGAAGATGTCGAAGTCGAAAGGCAACGTCATCGATCCGCTCGACCTCATCGACGAATATGGCGCCGATGCGCTGCGCTTCACCTTGACGGTGATGGCAGCGCAAGGGCGCGACGTTAAGCTCGATCCGGCCCGCATTGCCGGCTATCGCAATTTCGGCACCAAGCTGTGGAACGCGACGCGTTTCGCCGAGATGAACGAAGTGGCGCGCGACGACGATTTCTGGCTGCAGGACGCCAAGCTGGCGGTCAACCGCTGGATCCTGACGGAGCTGACGCGAGCCGCGCGCGACATAACCGACGGCATCACCTCGTACCGCTTCAACGAGGCGGCGGGTGCTGCCTACCGGTTCGTCTGGAACCAGTTCTGCGACTGGTACCTGGAACTGCTGAAGCCGGTATTCATGGGCACCGACGAGGCCGCCAAGGCCGAGAGCAGGGCATGCGTCGCCTTCGTGCTGGACGAGATCTACAAGCTGCTGCATCCGATGATGCCGTTCATGACCGAGGAACTGTGGGCCGAAACCGCCGGCGAGGGCAGGCAACGGCCGTCGCTGCTTTGTCATGCGGCTTGGCCGTCGCCCGACTTCGAGGACGAGGAGGCCGCCGCCGATATCAACTGGCTGGTCGATCTCGTCTCCGGCATCCGCTCGGTGCGTTCGGAAATGAACGTGCCGCCGGCGGCGATAGCACCCCTGATGGTGATCGGTGCCAACGACACGACACACGAAAGGCTCGAGCGCCAGGCGTCGGCCATCAAGCGGCTGGCGCGGGTCGGCGACATCTCGCTGGTCGATGCGGCACCCAAGGGCTCCGCGCAGATCGTCGTTAACGAAGCGACCATCTGCCTGCCGCTCGGCAGCCTGATCGACCTTGCCGCCGAGGCAGCGCGCCTGCAGAAGGAGCTTGCCAAAGTGACCGAGGAAATTGCGCGGCTTTACAAGAAGCTGTCCAACGAGAAATTCGTTGCCAACGCGCCGGACGAGGTGGTGGAGGCCGAGCGCGAAAAACTCGCCGAGTATCGCGAGGCGCAAGAGAAGCTTTCGGTGGCATTGACGCGGGTGCGCGATGCCGGCTGATCAAACAAATTGGGCCGGCTGGCCGCAATAGATTCGCCGGTCACGAATCTGCCTTCAAGACAGGCCGCCTGCCACGAAAACAGGCATTCCGCAGCGTAAATCTTGACGCAAACTGAATGTTTTTGCCCCATTGTTGCCATAATGTAACAATGGCTGACTGGGCACGCAAAATGCCCCGTTCTGTAAGGATTTAGGCGGTTTTCCCGAGTTTTCTTGTCGATTTGTATTGAGGCGGCCATTTTCCCGCCTCGGGAAAAAGACCGCAACCTTGTCGGAAATGCGTTCAGCCAAGGTGTACATGTACGCACGGCGAATTCGTTGTTGCGCGGTTAACCTGAATTGGTTCTAGCTTGATGCAAGGATATTCGGGGAGGAGATTCATGTGTTATTCGCGTCTGAAAGCACTGCTGGGCGCGGGGGCTTTTTCGCTGGCTTTCGTTGGGACGGTGCAAGCCGGGGGCTTTGACCGGGGCGGCGTCAACATCGACCAGCTGTTCGACGCGGCGCCATATTCGTTCGACGCAGGCGTCACCTATGTTTCGCCCCAGCGCAAACTCAAGAATGTGCAGCGTCTGGATGGGTCGGGATTGTCGACGTCGGCGGTGGATGTTGGTGGCGACTATGCGGTGCCGCATGTCGGCATCAAGGCCAACATCTTTGAGCCCGTAGACTGTCTTGCCACCTATACCAGACCGTATGGTGCGGACGCAAATTTCGGCATGAACAACGCCTATTCGCCGACAGCGGTCAAATACTCCGTCGACACAGACGATTTCGGCCTCACCTGCTCCTACAAGGTGAACGTCGGCAAGGGCGCCATACGATTCATTGGCGGTGTCTCCTACCAGCAGGTCGACGCGTTTCTGTCCCGCCAGACACTGCTCGCCTTCGGCAATACCGGCCTCGGTGTCTTCAAGCTGTCCGACGAGGCATGGGGTTGGCGTGCGGGCGCAGCCTATGAGATCCCCGAGATCGCTCTGCGCGCCAGCCTGATGTACTCTTCCAGCTACAAATATGACGGGCTGTCGGGAACGGTCGACACGACCGGCTTCAGGGGCGCCTTTCCAGCGGATCTGGTTCCTGGCTCTACCGGCGTGTACCCAGTCTCGGCGTCGGCCGAGATACCTCAGGCTCTGGAATTCAAGCTGCAGAGCGGTATAGCTCCTGGCTGGCTGGCCTTTGGTTCCATCCGCTGGCAGGAGTGGAGCAAGCTTGGCGTCATTGCCATCAATGGCGTGCGCAGTCCGGTAACCGGTGCTCCCTCGCCCGTTTCATTCGACCTGCTTTATCGCGACGGCTGGACGATCACGGGCGGTATCGGTCACAAGTTCACCGACCAATTGTCGGGCGTGGTTTCGCTGACCTGGGATCGCGGCACCTCGACGACCTCCGGCTATCAGTCGGATACCTGGGCCGTGGCCAGCGGCGTCTCCTATTCGCCGAACGACCAGGTCGAGGTCAGGCTCGGCGGCTCGATCGGTGTGCTGACGAGCGGGTCATCGACTTTCAGCGGTGTCGGCGACGTGGCAAATGCCGTCACCTATACCTACGGCAACGACCTGCTTCTCGCCGGTTCGGCTTCCGTCAAGATCAAGTTCTAACTACAAATTTTTAAACGACAAAACGGCCGGGCACTGCCCGGTCGTTTCGTTCGGTGCGTCATCCGTCATTCGGCCAGCGCAACAATTGCCCCCATGATGTTCGCTCCGATAATTGTGACGTTTCGGCAACAGTTTCTGAACAACCCTCGCGCCACCCGGCCGCCCGGGAACATTGCCCATTTCCCGCCATAAACCCGGCGCACCTCGAACTTGTCTCGGGACACGCGCCAAAAGGCTAGGCGAAGAGGCAGGCCGCACCGCCCGCGGCGAGGACGAGTATGGACGCCAGAGCGATCTCCAAGGCCAAGCTGCCAAGCCGTCACGTGACCGTTGGTCCCGAGCGGGCGCCGCATCGCTCCTACCTCTATGCGATGGGGCTGTCGGCGGCCGAGATCGCGCAGCCGCTGGTTGGTGTCGCCAGCTGCTGGAACGAGGCCGCACCTTGCAACATCTCACTGATGCGCCAGGCGCAAGTGGTCAAGAAGGGCGTGGCGGCCGCCAAAGGCACGCCGCGCGAATTCTGCACCATCACCGTCACCGACGGCATCGCCATGGGCCACCAGGGCATGAAGTCGTCGCTGGTGTCACGCGAGGTCATCGCCGATTCAGTCGAGCTTACCATGCGCGGCCATTGCTACGATGCGCTGGTCGGCCTGGCCGGTTGCGACAAGTCGCTGCCCGGCATGATGATGGCTATGGTGCGCCTCAACGTGCCGTCCATCTTCATCTATGGCGGCTCGATCCTGCCCGGCAGCTACCGTGGCCGGCAGATCACCGTGCAGGACGTATTCGAGGCGGTCGGCCAGCATTCGGTCGGCACCATCGGCGACGCCGAACTGCTAGAAATCGAGCAAGCCGCGTGTCCGTCGGCCGGCTCCTGCGGCGCCCAGTTCACCGCCAACACCATGGCCACCGTCGCTGAGGCGATCGGCCTGGCGCTGCCCTATTCCTGCGGCGCGCCGGCACCCTACGAGATGCGCGACCGCTTCAATTTCGCTTCCGGCGAAAAGATCATGGAGTTGATCGCAAGGAACATCCGCCCTCGCGACATCGTTACTATGAAAGCGTTGGAAAATGCCGCGACCGTGGTCTCGGCCACCGGCGGCTCGACCAACGCGGCGCTGCATCTGCCGGCGATCGCGCACGAAGCCGGGATAAAGTTCGACCTTTTCGACGTGGCCAGGATATTCGAAAAGACACCCTACATCGCCGACCTCAAGCCGGGCGGCAAATACGTCGCCAAGGACATGTTCGAGGCCGGCGGCATTCCGCTCTTGATGAAGACGCTGCTCGACCATGGCTATCTTCATGGCGATTGCCTGACGGTGACCGGCCGCACTTTGGCCGAAAATATGGAACATGTTTCCTGGAATGACAGCCAGGATGTGGTCCGTCCCGCCAACAAGCCGATTACCCAGACCGGCGGAGTCGTGGGCTTGAAGGGTAACCTTGCCCCCGAAGGCGCGATCGTGAAGGTCGCAGGCATGGCGGAACTCAAATTCTCGGGTCCGGCGCGCTGCTTCGATTCGGAAGAGGAATGTTTCGAGGCGGTTACGCGCCGTAACTATAGCGAAGGCGAGGTTCTCGTCATCCGTTACGAGGGTCCGCGCGGCGGCCCGGGCATGCGCGAAATGCTGTTGACGACGGCGGCTCTCTACGGCCAGGGCATGGGCGGCAAGGTGGCGCTCATCACCGACGGGCGTTTTTCTGGCGCGACGCGCGGTTTCTGCATCGGCCATGTCGGGCCGGAAGCGGCCGTCGGTGGCCCGATCGGGCTTCTGAAAGACGGCGACTTGATCTCGATCGATGCGGTGAACGGCACGATCGAGGTTGCATTGTCCAAAGCCGAACTGGCGGCGAGGGCAAAAGCATGGAAGGCGCGCACGACCGACTATCAGTCGGGCGCGATCTGGAAATACGCACAGACGGTCGGATCTGCCCGCGACGGCGCGGTCACCCATCCGGGCGGTGCCAAAGAAACACACTGCTATGCGGACATCTGAGTTGTTGAGGTCGTCTGTCCTTTCGGCACTGGTTGCGCTCGCCACGTTTGGCGCGACCTTAGGCGCCGTCGGCCAGGCCATGGCCTTCGACGACAAGGTGTTCGACGACAAGACCGGCGTGAAGCCGCAGTCGAGCCCGTGGGCGGTGTTCCAGTTCGGCTTTTCCGCTTACAAGAACGGCCATAAGGAGCAGGCCGCGGAAGCCTACAAATATGCCGCCGAGAACGGCCAGATCGGCGCCACCTGGAAGCTTGCGCGCATGTATGCCGAAGGCGATGGCGTGGCGCGAGACGACTACGCGGCGTTCAAGTTCTTCAGCGAGATCGTCGACCAGGACGTCGAGCCCGGTTCGCCCGAGGAAAGCTATGTTTCGGACGCGCTGGTGGCGCTTGGCGACTATCTGAGGAAAGGCATTCCCGGCAGCCCCGTCGAGGAGAACGAGGTGGCGGCCCAGGAATATTACATGCGTGCCGCCGCCAACTACCGCAATCCGAACGCCCAGTTCGAGATGGGCCAGATGTTCCTCAAGGGCGAGGGCGGCGTCAAGGCCAGCGTCAAGCAGGCCGGACGCTGGTTCCAGCTGGCGGCCGAAAAGGGCCATGCGGGCGCGCAGGCGACGCTCGGCAACCTGCTTTTCCAAAGCGGCAAGATCGTCCGCGGGCTGGCGATGATGACCGCGGCACTCGAACGAGCCTCACCCGCCGACCAGCCATGGATCCGCGGCATGCAGGAAGAAGCGTTTGCCGCCGCCGGCGAAGCCGACCGTCGCACCGCGATTTCGCTGGCCGACGACATCCTGACCAAGGGTGGCGGCGACCAGTAGGCCGGCGGGATTTGTCGATTTAAATCAGTTCTCGGTCGGTTTCGCCGGCACGCCGCCGGGCGCCGGTGTTGATATCGGCGTGCCTTGCAGATGCGGGGCCAGTGTGTTCTCCGGGCAGCCGTCCCGCTGCTTTGTCCAGGACGTGTTGTTGAGCACCATCTCGCAGCGGGCGAGGTGGCTTTGTCCGGCAAGTGTCAGGCAGGCCATTTGACCGATCTGGAACGATTTGCCATTGGCAAGGCATAGCGGAGCGGCAACGGCCGGCATCGCGCCAAAAGCGAGCGCCGCGGCACACGTGCAAAGTGCAAGTCGGATAGTCATGGGAACCCCAGCCACCATGATGATTTCTCATCAAGCGCGCGATTTGTGGCGATAAGAGGTCAACTTCTCAATGTGCCGCCGGACAGCAGCTCCGATCAGGCCGGCCGCAGCGCCAGATCGATCGCCACCGGCACATGGTCGGAGGGTTTTTCCCAGGCGCGCACCTGTTTTTCGATCGAAGCCGAGGAAAACCAATTGGCGGCTTCGGGCGACAGAAGCAGGTGGTCGATGCGGATGCCGTTGTTCTTCTGCCAGGCGCCGGCCTGATAGTCCCAGAACGTAAAGACGTCGGGGGCGTCGGTGACGGCACGCACGGCTTCGGTGAAGCCGAGATTCTTCAGCCGCCGGAACGCCTGCCGCGTTGCGGGCTGGAACAGCGCGTCGCTTAGCCAGTTTTCCGGATATTTCGCATCGGCCGGCTCAGGAATGACATTGTAGTCGCCGGCCAGGACCAGCGGCTCTTCCAGTGCAAGCCGCTCCTCGGCCCAGCGCTCCAGCCGCGTCATCCAGGAAAGCTTGTAGGAGAACTTCTTCTCGTCGTCGATTGGGTTGCCGTTCGGCAGATAGATAGAGGCAACCCGCAAGGCGCCCTTGTCGGTCGAGAACACGCCTTCGATGAAACGCGCCTGCTCGTCGGCATCGTCGCCCGGCAAGCCGCGATTGACCTCGTCGAAACGCAGCTTCGACAGGATGGCGACGCCGTTGAAGCCTTTTTGGCCGTAGGTCTCGACATTGTAGCCGAGCGCCTCGATCTCGGCGCGAGGAAATTGCTCGTCGACCGTCTTGATCTCCTGCAGGCAGGCGATGTCGGGCGCGCTTTCCGTCAGCCAATGGGTCAAATTGCCGATGCGGGCGCGGACGCCGTTGATGTTCCAGGTGACGATTTTCATGACGTCCTCGATAGGCTGGTGGTCCGGAGACTAGCGATCCGGCGGGTGACGTTCGACAAGGCCGATCGTATTGCCTGCTGGGTCCTTTAGGAAGGCCATCCACTCGCTTTCCCCCGCCTGGCCGAACAGGCCTTCGGTGTCGCGATGGACGAGCGCCGGCGGCGCGGTGAAGGGAACACCGGCGGCCCTTGCCGAAGCGTGGAACTCTTCGAGGTCCGATATGTCGAGATAGACGGTGCCGGCCGGCAGGCCGTCGGTGAAAAGCAGGCGCACGTCACCTGCCATGATGAAGGCGATGCCTGGAGGATCGAAACGCGCATGCAGACTCATGCCGAGCACCTCGCGCCAGAAGGCCAGCGTTGCGTCGAGGTCGCGTCCGGCGGAAAGCGCGATCTGACGGACCGCGCCGATGTCGGGCATTTCTAGATCGAGAAGCTGGTGCCGCAGCCGCAGGAGGCGACCGCATTGGGGTTCCTGATCTGGAACGACTGGCCCATCAGATCGTCGACAAAATCGATCACCGAGCCGCCCATATAGACCAGCGACAGGTCGTCGATCAGCACGGTTGCGCCGTCCTTCTCGATGGCGACGTCGTCATCATTGCGCCTATCGACCAGATCGAACTTGTAGGAGAAGCCGGAACAGCCGCCGCCCTCGACCGAGACGCGCAGGGCCGTCTTGCCGGCTTCGCTCGCCACGATCTTGGCGATCCGCTTGGCGGCGGCGTCGGTCATCTCGACTTTCATGGCGGTCTTGGCATCAGCGCCCATGGGCGTCACCTTGCTTTCGGTTTCGTATGATAGGTATGAAGCGCGACGGGGCAAGTCAACTGCGGCATACGCTATGACCAACGAGTTGGGCGACATCGGATTCGGCTATCGGCCGCGCGCGGCCTATGCCAGCGACCCGGCGAAGTCGCGCGGCCGGCTGTTCGACGAGGTGGAAAGCCCGACGCGCACGCCGTTCCAGCGCGACCGCGACCGCATCATCCATTCGACGGCGTTCCGCCGGCTGAAGCACAAGACGCAAGTGTTCGTCGCACACGAAGGCGACCATTACCGCACAAGGCTGACGCATTCGATCGAGGTGGCGCAAATTGCACGCGCTCTGGCGCGGGCACTGCGCGGCGACGAGGACCTGGCCGAGGCGGTGGCCCTGGTGCACGACTTCGGCCACACACCCTTCGGCCATACCGGCGAGGACGCGCTGAACGAGAAGATGGCCGCCTGGGGCGGCTTCGACCACAATGCGCAATCGCTGCGCGTGGTGACGCGGCTGGAGCGGCGCTATGCCGAGTTCGATGGGCTGAACCTCACCTGGGAAACGCTGGAGGGGCTGGTCAAGCACAATGGCCCACTGACCGATGCCAAGGGCAAAGGGCTGAAGGGGCCGGTGCCGCAGGCGATCCGCGACTATTCCGAACTGCACGACCTCGAGCTCGACCGCTTCGCCGGTATCGAGGCGCAGTGCGCGGCGATTGCCGACGACATCGCCTACAACACCCATGACATCGACGACGGGCTGAGGGCAGGGCTGCTGACGCTGGACATGCTGGAGGACCTCTCGCTGCCGGGGTCGATCCTCAAGGGGGTGCGTGAGCGCTATCCGGCGCTCGATGACGTACGCACCGGCCACGAGCTGATGCGCCGGCAGATCACTATCATGGTCGAGGACGTGATCGTCTCGACGACGGCCAATCTGGCGCGCATCAAGCCCGACAGCGCCGAGGCGGTAAGGGCGGCCGGCGAGACGATGGTGAGCTTCTCCGCCGAGACGGCCGTATCGGAAAAGGAGCTGAAGGCCTTTCTCTACAAGCATCTCTATCGGCACGCGGAGGTCATGCGGGTGCGCGCCGACGCCGACCAGATCGTCAGGGACCTGTTCGACGTCTATTTCGCCGATCCGCGCGCCATGCCGGATGGCTGGCGCGAAGGGCTCGATCGGGCGGAGGATCGCGTCAAGGCGCGCAGTGTTGCCGATTTCCTGGCTGGCATGACGGACACTTATGCACTCAAGGAACACAGGCGTTTGTTTGACCATACGCCGGATTTGAGCTAGGGCGGGCGCGATTTTGCCGGCCAACGAGCCGGATCCCTGCAAAACCGTCAGAGCCATAGCAATGAACATCTTCGCCGATTTCAACGCGCGAATCATAAAGGCCGTCGAAGCGCTTGATTTGAAAGACAAGGATGGCGTGCCGCCGGATCTGTCGCGCATCGCCGTCGAGCCGCCGCGCGATGCCAGCCATGGCGATCTCGCCACCAACGCTGCCATGGTGTTGGCCAAGCCGACCGGCCAGAACCCGCGCGCGCTGGCCGAAAGGCTGGCCGAGGCGCTGCGCGCCGACGAGGATATCGCGGCCGCCGAGATCGCCGGTCCGGGCTTCGTCAATCTCAGGCTCAAGGACGGCTTCTGGCAGGCGCATCTGACGGCGCTGCTCGGCGAAGGCCGCAATTACGGCCGCTCGACTGTCGGCGGCGGCAAGAAAACCAATGTCGAATATGTCTCGGCCAACCCGACCGGGCCGATGCATGTCGGCCATTGCCGGGGTGCCGTGGTCGGCGACGCGCTCGCCAACCTGATGGCCTTCGCCGGTTACGACGTGACCAAGGAATATGTCATCAACGATGCCGGTTCGCAGATCGACGTGCTCGGACGCTCGGTCATGCTGCGCTACCGCGAGGCGCTTGGCGATGAGATCGGCGAGATTCCGGCCGGGCTTTATCCAGGCGACTATCTGATCCCCGTTGGTCAGGCGTTGGCCAGCGAATTCGGCCGCTCCCTACTGCAGATGCCGGACGAGGAGGCACTTGCCATCGTCAAGGACAGGACGATCGACGCGATGATGGCGATGATCCGCGAGGATCTGGCGCTGCTCAACGTGCATCACGACGTCTTCTTTTCCGAGCGGACGCTGCATGCCAACAATGCGAAGAAGATCCGCTCGGCGATCAGCGACCTGACGCTGAAGGGCCACATCTACAAGGGCAAGCTGCCGCCGCCCAAGGGCGAGAAGCCGGACGACTGGGAGGACCGCGAGCAGACGCTGTTCCGCTCGACCGCGGTCGGCGACGACATGGACCGGGCGCTGGTCAAATCGGACGGTACCTTCACCTATTTCGCTGCCGATGTCGCTTACCTCAAGGACAAGGTCGATCGCGGCTTCGTCGACCTGATCTATGTGCTTGGCGCCGATCATGGCGGCTATGTGAAACGGCTGGAAGCGCTTGCCCGGGCGATTGCCGGCGACGAGGTCAAGCTTACCGTGCTGCTTTGCCAGCTGGTGAGGCTGTTTCGCGCCGGCGAGCCGGTGCGCATGTCGAAGCGGTCGGGCGAGTTCGTGACCCTGCGCGAAGTGGTCGAGGAGGTCGGCCGCGACCCGATCCGCTTCATGATGCTCTACCGCAAGAACGACGCGCCGCTCGACTTCGACTTCGCCAAGGTGACCGAGCAGTCGAAGGACAATCCGGTATTCTACGTGCAGTATGCCTCGGCGCGCTGCCATTCGGTGTTCCGGCAGGCGAGCGAGCAGTTGGGCGAGGCCATGTTCGACCGCAACCAGCTGGCCGCCGAAGTGGCTTTGCTGACCGATGAGGGTGAGATCGGCCTGATCAGGAAGCTCGCCGAATATCCGCGGCTGATCGAAGCCGCGGCGCTCGCGCTTGAGCCCCACCGGCTGGCATTCTACCTCTACGAACTTGCTTCCAGCTTCCACGGACACTGGAACCGGGGCACCGATAATCCCGACTTACGTTTTGTTAAGGTTAACGACCGACAATTGACGCATGCCAGACTAGGGCTGGTGCAGGCTGTTTCGGACG
Source organism: Mesorhizobium sp. M1423 (assembly GCF_040317575.1). NCBI lineage: Bacteria > Pseudomonadati > Pseudomonadota > Alphaproteobacteria > Hyphomicrobiales > Phyllobacteriaceae > Mesorhizobium > Mesorhizobium sp. M1423. Next base: position 78,385 of record NZ_JAMYKU010000027.1, on the reverse strand, counting down.
TTTTGACGTCCGGCCTGACGCTGATCGGAGCCAATGCGCCCACCGAAATGCGTTAGGTTTGAGTAAAAAACCTGTCACCTTTTGCCCACATTGCGCTGGTAAGGGCCAACCCTACGCGACGTCCATGGCGTCCGAATGAGTGCGAGTTCGGGAACAATAATGGCAGACAGAACCCAGCTGAGAGCAGCCGACCACAACGACATCGCCAACGATGATCCGTTCGCGGAACTGACCAGGATCATGGGGTTCGACCCGCGCCAGCCGGTCAAACCGCAAACGCCGGCCCAGCCGAAAACCGCTGCCGTCGAGCCGCCGGAGGGCGAGGCCGATTTCGACATCGATCTCGAGAAGGAGTTGATGGGCGAGTTCGGCGCCGACGCCAATGACAATGCTTCCCCTGTCGAGCTTCGCGAGCCGGCATCCGAACCGGCTACCACGGATGAGATGGAGGACGCGCTTGCCGCCTCGTTCGAACAGGATTTCGCGTTCGACGACAGTGCGGTGGATGATGCTGCTCCTGTTGCGGCCGCTCCTGTTGCCGCCGACGAAATTGCCTCCGGCCCCGAAAGGTCGTTCGCTCCCGCTGTCGAGCCGGAGTTCGACGACGAGTTCGATAACGCCGTCGGCGGCTCGCTCGAAGACGTGTCGCCGTTCGAGGACGACTTGTCGAGTGACGACGAACTTGCCGGCCCTGTCGACCAGGATTTTCGGCTCGACGACGATGTGACGGGCAAGATCGGGGCGACGGGCGAGGACGGACCTAGGGCCGCAGCCGATGCATACGCGCCGGTCGACGAGCCCGCCTTCGACGACGAGCCTGCCTTCGACAATGAGTTCGACAACGCCGTGGCCAACTCGCTCGAAGACGAGCTGATGCTCGAAGAGCATGAGCCGATGGAGCAGGCCGTCGCCGTTGAAACCGCGGCGCAAGCCGCCGAGCCTGCGTTCGATGACGAGTTCGACGATGCCGTTGCAAGCTCGCTCGAAGACGAGCTGATGGTCGACGAGCATGAGCCGGCGGAAACCGTCGCCGCCCCGGCATCGCCGGTTGAGGCGGTTTCGGACGATGAGAATTTTGCCGGCCATTTCGATGATGCCATGGCCGACGTCGACATGGACTTAGACGTTCGCCCGAACGAGCCTGCCGAAATCGAAGAACCAGAGGCCGTCGAGCTTTCCGGCACGGCTGCTGAAGCGGCGTTCGACGACGATTTCGATCTGAACTTCGACGATGCGCTTGCCGAAGACGTCGAAGAGCCCGTGGCGCAGGTCGTTGCGGCCGAACCCGTGCCGCCGGCCGCCGCTGTCGCCCCGACGGCCCCAGTGGCTGAGGAACGCAGCCTGGAAGACGAGCTGAACGCGCTGCTGGGGGCGATGAGCACACGGCCGGCACAAGCGGCCAACGAACCTCAGACAAGCCAGCAGCCTGCCCAGAAGCCTGTGATGGCTGCTGCTCAGCAGCCCGTGGCGCCCGCAATTCAGGAGCCAGCAGTGGCCGCTGAACAGCCCATGGCGGGGGCTGAAGACGTCACCAACGGACCGGTGCATCCTGTCGACGAACTGGATTGGGAACTCGACGAACACGAGCCCGCTGAGCCGCAGCAGTCCAGTGCCGCCGATGACGCCGATCTTGGCAGTGTCCTCTTCGATGAGCTTGAAGGCGAGGATTTCGGTGTTGAAGCCGCTGCCGGACCTGCGGATGATTTGGACAACGATGCGCTCGATGCCGATTTCGCCAGGAATATCGGCCTGGATCATGACTCGGCCGACAAGAGTGCCGCAGCTGCTTCCGAAGAAGATCCGCTCGATGCGCTGAACTGGCTGACGACACGCGCCACGCCGCCCGAGCCGGCCCGCTCGTGGAGCCGCGTGACGCCGGTCGCACAGCCTCAGCCCGCTTTTGCAGGCCAGCCGGTGGCTTCGGCGCGTCCGGCACCACCGCCGCAGCCGGCTGCGGCGCCGTCCTATCGGGCCGCACCGGTCGAAGAGGCGCCGTCCTATGAAGGCCAGGCATCCCGTGAAGAGAGGCCGTCCTATGAAGATCGGCCCGCCTACACGGAAGCTGCACCAACCTCGCATCAACAGCCTTCCGCGTATGACGAGATGCCCGATGTCGAGACGGTCGACGTGCCCGAGCGCGTCGTGGCGCTGGCGGACGATCTCGACATTCCGGAGCTCAACTTCGACGATGACGAGCCGGTGGCGCCCGCCTACGACGATCTTGATGCCGATTTTGCCAGCCTTCTCACCGAAATGAATGCCACGGATATAGCGCCTGCCCCGGTGCGCAGTGCTGGCTATGACGATGAATACGATGCGGGCTTTGCGTCTGGTTATAAGCAAGATCGTGGCGAGACGCGCGCCTATGGCGCCAAGCCTGCGGAAGCCCCCGTCAGCGCGGCGGCCGCTTCCTATGCCGATGCAGCGGACGGTTTCGATCTGGGCCCATTGCCCGGTGGCCAGCCGGTTTCGCAAGCCGACGATTTCACCTTCGATGAGCTCGACTACGATCCCGAACTGGACGACGAGATGTCGGTCCCGGGCCTCGCCGAACGCGAGGCCGAAAGGCGGCCGCGCAGGCGCGGGCTGCTGATAGGAGCGATAGTCGGCGCGGTGGCGATCGCCGGAGGCCTTGGCGCCTTTGCGTTGACCCTCGGCGGCAAGAGCGACGGCGATGCGCCGGTTATCGTCAAGGCCGACAACAGGCCGATCAAGATCAAGCCGGAAAATCCAGGCGGCGCCGTCGTGCCGAACCAGGACAACAAGGTCTATGACGCTGTGGTCAAGGGCGCCAAGCCCGCCGAGCCCGTTCAGCAGAAGCTGGTCACCAACACCGAAGAGCCTGTGGACCTGAAAGCCAACGAACCGGAGAGCCGCGTCGTCGATCTTTCGCCCAATGACCCCGACGCCGCGGACGATCTCGACGCGCCCGGCACAGTGGCGTCCGACACCAACGCCTCTGGTATCAACGCGCCTGATACCAACGCGCCTGACACCGATGCGCTTGGCGCCAATGCCGCTGGCGGTACCGAAACTGCCGCCGCACCGGCGCCCAAGTCCGAGGATCGCATCGCGCAGGTTCTGCAGGAGGCCGAGAAGGGTGCCAACCCCGAGATCGTCGCCGTTGCGCCGCGCAAGGTACGGACCATGGTCGTGAAACCTGACGGCTCGCTGGTGGCGCGCGAGGATCCGGCGCCTGCCGCCCCGCAGATGGCTGCTGCCGAGCCGGCAGATCCGGCGCCGCAGCACGTGGCTCCGTCGGCCCAGGCCGACGCCGCCGCGCAGACTGGCACCGTGCCCCTGATCGAGCAGATGACAAGTGATCCGAAGATTGGCGATCAGAAGATTGGTGACCAGCCGAGTGGCGATCAGGCGAGTGGCGATCAGGCCGAAACCACCAAGCTGCAGCCGGCGCCCAAGCCCGACACCAAGGCCGAAGCCAAGGCCCAGCCCTCAGCCAGCAAGCAGTCCGCCAACACCCCGGCCACGGTCCCAGTGGCGCCGCAGCGTCCGTCCGACCAGCCGGTCGACGTAGTCGGCGAAGTCAAGCCCGATCAGGTTGCTTCCATCGATCCGGCCGCGGCCGGCGCTGGTTCGTGGTCGATACAGATCGCTTCGCAGCCGACAGTCGAAAGCGCCCAGTCGACTTATCAGGATCTGCAGCGCCGCTACGGCAGCGTGCTTTCCGGCCGCACCGCCAACATCGTCAAGGCCGAAATTGCCGGCAAGGGCACCTTCTACCGCGTCCGCGTTCCAGCGCAGTCGCGCAACGAGGCGATCAAACTGTGCACCAGCTACAAGGCTGCCGGCGGCAATTGCTTCGTGTCCCACTAGCGGCACCAAAAACCTCTCGAAAAGCCGGCGCTCGCGCCGGCTTTTTTGCGTGAACGGAAATCCCTGGAGGCAATTGCGGGCGATTCCCTTTGTCGGCGCGAAGCTCTAAACTGTTCCGCATGACCGAATCAAAATCCATGATCCTCGGCTGCGCCGGGAAATCACTGACCCGCGACGAGATCCGTTTCTACCGCAACGAATGCCCGTGGGGTTTCATCCTGTTTGCGCGCAATATCGGCGAGACCGAGCAGATCCGCGATCTGGTCGCCGCCATGCGCGACTGCGTCGGGCGCGCGGATGCGCCGGTATTCATTGACCAGGAGGGCGGCCGGGTGCAGCGCCTGCGGCCGCCGCTGGCGCCGAACTATCCGGCTGCCGGCGCACTCGGCGCCTTGTGGCGCGACGACCATGACGCCGGCACCCGTGCCGCCTGGCTGATGGCGCGGCTGCATGCCTTCGATCTGCTGCGCTACGGCATCACGGCGGATTGCCTGCCGGTGCTCGACGTGCCGATCGAGGGCGCCAGCGACGTCATCGGCGCACGCGCCTATGGCAAGGAGCCGCGCGCCGTCATCGAATTGGGTCGCGCCGCGGCGGAAGGCCTGATGGCGGGCGGCGTGCTGCCGGTGATGAAGCATATTCCCGGCCATGGAAGGGCCTTCGCCGACACGCATTTCGAACTGCCGACCGTCGACGCCTCGATCGGCGACCTGCAGCGGCATGATTTTGCGCCGTTCAGGGAGCTCAACCATTTGCCGATGGCGATGACGGCGCATGTCGTCTATAGCGCGATCGACCCGAAGAACCCGGCCACGACATCCGGCAAGGTCATCGAAAAGATCATCCGCGGCGAAATCGGCTTCGACGGTCTGTTGATGAGCGACGACACCTCGATGAAGGCACTTTCTGGGGATTTCCCGTCAAAGGCGGCCGCTATCCTTGCGGCGGGCTGCGATCTGGTCCTTCACTGCAACGGCGTGTTTGAGGAGATGGCCGGCATTGCATCGCGAACGACCGGACTTGAAGGCAAGTCGTTTGAGCGCGCGGAGCGGGCGCTGACCTATATCAGGAACCGTGACGTAGCGGACGAGACCGAGATTCGGGCCGAATTTGCCAGTTATTTCGACGCGGTGGCCTAGCATCAAAGGAAGCGAAGTGGCGGAAACATTGGACCTGAAGGCCGGCAAGGCCGCACCGATGGACCGTCTGTGGGCCGAGAACGATGATTCCCGGCTGACCGGCGATCCCGCTTTGGTCGTCGACGTGGCCGGTTTCGAGGGTCCGCTCGATCTTCTGCTGCATCTTGCCCGCAACCAGAAGGTCGACCTGTCGCGCATCTCGATCCTGGCGCTGGCCGAGCAATATCTGGCCTTCGTCGAGAAGGTGAGGGCGCTGCGGCTGGAGCTTGCCGCCGACTATCTGGTGATGGCGGCATGGCTGGCCTTCCTCAAGTCGAAGCTCCTGATCCCCAAGCAGCCCGGCGACGAAGGCGAAAGCGGCGAGGAACTGGCGGCAGTGCTGCAGTTCCGGCTGAAGCGGCTGGAGGCGATGCGCGACGCGGCGGCACGGCTGGTCAACCGCAACCGGCTCGGACGCGACGTGTTTGCGCGCGGCATGCCGGAAATGGTCATCGTCGAGAAGCGAAATGCCTATTCGGCCTCGCTCTACGATTTGTTGACCGCCTATGCCCAGCAGCGCCAAAAGCAGGCGGTCACCAATGTGACGATCGCCAGGCGCGGCGTGTGGTCGCTCAAGGATGCGCGTGACGTGCTGATCAGGCTGATCGGGTCGCTGCGCGACTGGACGGCGCTCGACAGTTTCCTGGTCGAATATCTGGCCGGCCCGGAAGAGCGGCGCACCGCTGTCGCCAGCTCGTTTGCCGCAACGCTGGAACTGGTGCGCGAAGGCAAGATGGAGATGCGGCAGGACCAGGTGTTCGCGCCGCTTTATCTGCGCGGCCGCGCTCAAGCCATCAAGATAGTCGAGGTGACACCATGAGCGAACGCGCCAACGCTTCGGTCATTCCGTTCAAGGTCGAGGACGACGCCGAGCAAGGCGCGGTTGCCGAGAACCCGGCACAAAACCAGGGGCAGAATTTGTCGCAGAATCCCGGCGAGCGGCTGCATATGGCGGAGGCCGTACGGATGGCCGAGGCGATCGTATTCGCCAGCGCCGAGCCGGTCAGCGAAAAACAGCTCACTTCGCGGCTGCCCGACGGCATCAACATTGCCGCGGCGATGGCCGAACTGCAGCAGATCTATGCGCGGCGCGGCGTCAATCTGGTGCGCGTCGGCGATGCCTGGGCCTTCCGCACCGCCGGCGACCTCGCCTTCCTGATGAGCCGCGACACGGTGCAGCAGCGCAAGCTGTCCCGCGCTGCCCTCGAAGTGCTGGCGATCATCGCCTACCACCAGCCGGTGACGCGCGCCGAGATCGAGGACATCCGCGGCGTCGAGACGTCAAAGGGGACGCTCGACACGCTGATGGAGACGGAATGGGTGAGAATGCGCGGCCGGCGCCGCACGCCCGGCCGTCCCGTCACCTACGGCACGACGGACATTTTTCTCGACCATTTCGCACTGGAGGAGATCCGCGATCTCCCCGGCATGGAGGAATTGAAGGGTGCAGGATTGCTGTCCGGCCGCATGCCGTCGAATTTCTCGGTGCCGCTGCCGCCGGCCGACCCCGATGCGCTCACCGACGACGAGGATCCGCTGACCGACATCGACCTCGAGGAACTCGGCCTTTTGACGCCGCGCGTCACGGACGATTGAGCCGAGCGCCATCTTTAAGCCACAGCCAGGATGGAACTGCGCCGATTGGTAGCGGGCCGCCGTGCCGAAAGTGCGTGACTTCGGCCACTCATTCATGAACTCTGTCGCAGTTCTGTTTGAATCCGAACCCGAAAGCGCATAGATCAGCGTCTGGGAAACCGTTCGAGAGAGATTTGCTATGGGTTCATTTTCGATTTGGCACTGGATGATCGTTCTGGTGATCGTGTTGCTGGTCTTCGGCCGCGGCAAGATCCCCGAGCTGATGGGCGACATGGCCAAGGGCATCAAGAGCTTCAAGAAGGGCATGGCCGACGACGAGACTGCCGAGGACAAGCGCACCGTCGAACACCGTTCCGACGAGACCGTGTCGGTACCGAAGGAAAAGGCCAGCAAAAGCTGAGCCCAAAACTTTGGTTGGCCAAAACTTGAGTCGGCCTGAAACTTGAGTCGGAACGTATAGCCATGTTCGAAGTCGGCTGGACCGAGATGCTGGTGATCGCGATCGTCATGATCGTGGTCGTCGGGCCCAAGGATTTGCCCAACATGCTGCGCACCTTCGGCCGCACAACGGCGAAGCTGCGCGCCATGGCGTCGGATTTCCAGCGGCAGTTCAACGACGCACTGAAGGAAGCCGAACTCGACGACGTCAAGAAGTCGGTCGATTCGCTGAGAAGCCTCAATCCGGCAGCCGAGATCAGGAAGCAGCTCAATCCATTCGAGCAGGCCGCCGCCGACGTCCGTTCCGGCGTCGATGCCGTGATGAAACCCAAGCCGGCGGTCGAGGCCGCCTCGACAGAGCAGGCAGCCGAGCCGCTGAAGAACGGCGCGACGACGATGCCGGGCGTCAGCCCGCCGGAGCCGACGCCGGCCACGCCGATCTTTCCGGCGATGACGGACGAGTCCGTCGTGGCGCCGGCAGTAGAGGCGCAAACGACTGCAGCGGCCGTGCCGCAAAAAGCGCCGGCGGCAAAGAAGAAGCCGGCACCCGCGAAAGCCGCGGCTGCCGTGCCGGCCAAGCCGGCAAAGGCCGCTGCGCCAAAGGTCGCCACAAAAGCTGAGCCGAAAGCGCAGTCATCAGCAGCGAAGAAGCCGGCGGCAGCAGCGAAGAAGCCTGCGGCAGCAACGAAGAAGCCGGCTGCCACGAAAACGGCGGGAGCCGCCAAGTGAGCACTTCGGACACGGAAAAGGACGAGATCGAAAAATCGTCGGCTCCGCTGATGGAGCACCTGATCGAGTTGCGCCGGCGGCTGATGTGGTCGATCGGCGGTTTTTTCGTTGCTTTTCTTGTGTGCTTCTTCTTCGCCAAGAAGCTGTTCAACCTGTTGGTGATCCCGTTCAGATGGGCGACCCAATGGGCCGGGCTCGATCCGCACAAGGTCGAGCTGATCTATACGGCGCCGCAGGAGTTCTTCTTTACCCAGGTCAAGCTCGCCATGTTCGGCGGCATGGTCATCGCTTTTCCGTTGATCGCCACGCAGATCTACAAATTCATCGCGCCCGGCCTCTACAAGAACGAGCGCAATGCCTTCCTGCCGTTCCTGATCGCCTCGCCGATCCTGTTTCTGATGGGCGCGTCGCTGGTCTATTTCTTCTTTACGCCGATGGTGATGTGGTTCTTCCTCGCCATGCAGCAGACCGGCACCAACGACCAGGTGCAGATTTCGCTGCTGCCGAAAGTGTCCGAATATCTCAGCCTGATCATGACGCTGATCTTCTCCTTCGGCCTGGTGTTCCAGTTGCCGGTGGTGACAAGCCTGATGACGCGGGTCGGCATGCTGTCGTCGCAAGGGTTGGCCGAGAAGCGCAAATGGGCGATCGTCATCGCCTTCGTCGTGGCGGCGGTGCTGACGCCGCCCGACCCGATGAGCCAGATCGGCCTCGCAATTCCGACGATCCTGCTCTACGAGGTCTCGATCTGGTCGGCTCGCTTGATCGAGCGCAGCAAGGAGCGCGACCGTGTCGCCCGCGAAAAGCAGGACGCCACGGAAGAGGTGGCCGAAAAGCCGGCGGACGCGTCGTCGACGTAGGTGGGGTTACCGGCTGGCATCTTTCTTCCGGCCGCAGCAACTTTGTTCTTGCTTTGTGCCGGCAGCTATGCTATTAATCTGGGTATGGTGCTGATTCGGCGCCGACGACCCGCCCTCTGAGGCGGGTTTTTGTTTCAGGTTCCTTTCGACCAAATGTTGCGAGTGCTGCCTACCTGAGGTCGGCGGGACAGCGCCCCCCTCTGTCCTGCCGGACATCTCCCCCACTTGGGGGGAGATCGGCAGCTTGGGCGACGGCTTGCTTTTTCAGCGCCGGAGATTGGCGAAAGCCGCTATGACGGCCAATCTCCCCACTCGTGGGGGAGATGTCCGGCAGGACAGAGGGGGGCGTGAAGAAACGCCAGGCTTCACATCTTGCATCGATCAGGGATGCGGTTTACGCCCTCTGGTCTTTGTTTTGGGCATTTCGTTGTCCCGAAACCGCTGCGCCGAGGACGAACAGACCATGCTTGACATCAAATGGATTCGCGACAACCCGAAGACCCTTGTCGAGGCGCTCCAGAAGCGCTCGTGGTCGGCCGGGGAGGCGCAGTCCACGGTCGACGACCTGATCGCCGCGGATGAGGCGCGGCGCGAGCATCTGACCGAGCTGCAGACCAGACAGGAACGCCGCAACGCCGCATCGAAGGAGATCGGCAATGCCATGCGCTCGGGCGATGCCGCCCTTGCCGAACGGCTGAAGGCTGAGGTCGGCGAGATCAAGGCCTTCATCCAGAACGGCGAGGCGCGCGAACGCGAACTCGACAAGGCGCTGAACGACGCATTGGCGGTGCTGCCCAACGTGCCGTTCGACGATGTACCGGTCGGCAAGGACGAGCGTGACAATGTCGTCAAGCGTGTCGTCGGCGAGGTGCCGACCCGCCCGAACTGGGTGAAGGAGCATTTCGAGATCGGCGAAGCGCTCGGCATGATGGATTTCGAGCGTGCGGCCAAGCTTTCCGGCTCGCGCTTTACGGTGCTGAAGAGCGGATTGGCGCGGATGGAGCGCGCACTCGGCCAGTTCATGCTCGACCTGCATACGACCGAGCACGGCTATGTGGAGATCCAGCCGCCGCTGATGGTGCGCGACGAGGCGCTTTTCGGGACTGGGCAGCTGCCGAAATTCGAGGAGGATTTATTCTTCGTTCGGCCTGGGGACGGCAGGCTTGGCCTAATCCCAACCGCCGAAGTGCCGCTCACCAATCTCGTTCGCGATGAGATCACGCCGCACGAAAAACTTCCGCTGCGCTATACCGCGCTGACGCCTTGCTTCCGCTCGGAGGCGGGCTCGGCCGGGCGCGACACGCGCGGCATGCTGCGGCAGCACCAGTTCTACAAGGTCGAGCTGGTGTCGATAACCGATCAGGACTCGTCAGTCGCCGAGCACGAGCGCATGACGCAATGCGCCGAGGAGGTGCTGAAGCGGCTCGGCCTGCCGTTCCGCACCATGACGCTGTGCACCGGCGACATGGGCTTTGGCGCGCGCAAGACCTACGATATCGAGGTCTGGCTGCCCGGCCAGAATGCCTATCGCGAGATCTCGTCGTGCTCGGTATGCGGCGATTTCCAGGCGCGGCGCATGGACGCCCGCTACAAGGACAAGGACGGCAAGGGCAATCGCTTCGTCCACACGCTGAACGGTTCGGGCACCGCCGTCGGCCGCGCTCTCATTGCCCTCATCGAAAATTACCAGAATGAAGACGGCAGCGTAACCATTCCTGAAGCGCTTCGGCCTTACATGGGCGGTCTGGAAAAGATCGAATCGAAATAATGCGCGTCCTTCTGACCAACGACGACGGCATCCATGCCGAGGGCCTTGCATCGCTCGAACGCATCGCCCGCACGCTCTCGGACGACGTCTGGGTGGTGGCGCCGGAACAGGACCAGTCCGGCTATGCGCATTCGCTGTCGATCTCGGAGCCGCTTCGCCTCAGGAAAATCGGCGAAAAGCACTTTGCGGTGCGCGGCACGCCGACCGACTGCGTCATCATGGGCGTGAAAAAGATCCTGCCCGAAGCGCCTGACCTGATCCTGTCCGGCGTCAATTCCGGCGCCAACATCGCCGACGACGTCACCTATTCGGGCACGGTCGCCGGTGCCATGGAAGGCGCGCTGCTCGGCGTGCGATCGATCGCCATCAGCCAGGCCTATTCCTATGTCGGCGAGGATCGCGTCGTTCCCTATGAGACAACCGAGGCGCTGGCGCCGGCGCTGCTCCAAAAGCTCGTCGCCATGCCGTTGCCGGACGGCGTGCTGCTCAACGTCAATTTTCCGAATTGTGCGCCGGAAGAGATCGCCGGAACTGTGGTCACTTCGCAGGGCAAGCTGGTCCACAGCCTGTGGGTCGACGAGCGGCGCGACGGGCGCGGCCTGCCTTACTACTGGCTGCGCTTCGGCCGCGAGCCGGTCGAGGGCAAGCAAGGCAGCGACCTCCATGCCTTGCGCAATCGGCTGGTGTCGGTGACGCCGCTGCAGCTCGATCTCACCGCGCATGAAATCCGCGATCAACTGGCCAAGGCGCTCGCATGAACTTGAATCACGCTGCAACGTTCGACGAACGCGAAGGTTTCGCTGCCTTCCTGCTTCGCCTGCGCGGCAGGGGCACGGTGCCGAAGGCGCTGATCGCCGCCTTCGAGGCGACGCCGCGGCGCGGCTTCCTGTCTCCGCATTTCCACTCGATTGCCTGGTCCGACCGTATGCTGCCAATCGAATGCGGCGAGGCCATCGAAGGCGCCGACCTGCAGGCGGCGGTGATCGCGGCACTTGCCATCGAACCGGGCAACCGCGTGCTCGAGATCGGCACCGGGTCCGGCTACACGGCGGCGGTGATGTCGCGGCTTGCCGCGCGGATCGTCACCATCGACCGTTACAAGACGCTGGCCGAACAGGCCCGGCAGCGTCTCGATGCACTCGCCATCGGCAACGTCATCGTGCGCCAGGCGGACGGTTCCAACGGGCTGGCCAACGAAGCGCCGTTCGACCGCATCGTCGCCTGGGCGGCCTTCGACAGCCTGCCGCGTTTCCTGCTCGACCAATTGTCGAGCGGCGGCATCGTCATCGCGCCGATCGGACCCGACGAAGGCGAGCAGGTGCTGGCCAAGCTGACCAAGGTCGGCAGCCGCTTCGAACGCGAGGATATCGGCCTGGTGCGCCTGCAGCCGATCCTGCGCAGTGTCGCGGCGGTCATCTAGGGTGTGTCGATATTCAGGTGAGGCCGGCCTGCAAATTGCGGCTTCCTCCGCTTCCGGTGCTCACGTACTCAAATGTACGCTCCGCTCCGGTTCTCGGAATCCACCTTTTCGGCTCGGCCTGACCTGAATCTCAACACACCCGGCGCTCGATCCTCGAAACATTTTTAAGAAAATTTGCGTCTGATTCTACAGGTTTAACCGACCGGTAACATTAACGCGCTTTAATCAGGCTCAGTTGTACCGGGTCTGTGCGGGTTAGTGCGATGCAATTCAGTGTTTTGAAGGCAAACGGACGCAATCTGGCGCGTGGCTGCGCCGTCCTCATGATCGCAGGGGCTGCGACGGGGTGTAGTTCCCAGGTGGCGCGGTTCAACAGCGTCGACGACGTGTTCACCGCCTCGACCAACAACCAGCGCGCCATCATCGACAAGCAGGATGCTGCCCAGCCCTATCCGGGCGATGTTGCGGCCGCGCCGATCGACGGCAGCCACACCCAGTCGGTCAGCCGCTCAAGCCTCGAACCGGTTACGGCGCAGCAATTGCCGCCGCCGGCTCCCGCCCTGGCACCCGCCGCTCGCCCGGTGCGTACCGCTGCCGCGCCGGCCCTGGCGCCTGCCGCTCCTCGTGTCGACAGGACGGCAACCGGCACCGTCGCTCCTGCGGCAAGGCCGTTCAAGAACGCCGAGCCCGACGCGCCGCGCGTGGCGACGGCCGCCGGCGCACCGCATGCAACCGAGATCGTCGTCAAGGACGGTGAGACCATTTCCGGCCTGTCGCGGCGCTACGGCGTGCCGGCCGACGCCATCATGAAAGTCAACGGGCTGAGCGCGACCAAAGGGCTGAAGACCGGCCAGAAGCTCGTCATCCCGGCCTATGCGTATTCGAGCAACGGCGCCGCGCCGAAAGTCGCCGATGCCAAGCCCGCGAACGGCACCAGGCACGACCAGCCGGCCGATGCGCCGGAGAAGGTGGCCGTGCTGCCGCAGCAGCCGAAGCTCAGGGAAGGCAAGTCCGCCGCGCAGGTGGATGCCTCGGCTGCCGCAAGCCAGCCGAAGGATGGAAAGGCCGCGCCAAAAACTGCTTCGGCGACGGCCAAGCCGGCCGGAGCCGGCGGCACCTACACGGTTCAGCAAGGCGATACGCTGTCCGCCATCGCCAGGAAGACCGGCGTCGGCGTCGTTGCGCTGAAGCAGGCGAACGGCATGCAGGATGGACTGCTCAAGATCGGCCAGACCCTGAAAGTGCCGGCAGGCGGAACCGCTGTCGTCGCCAGTGCGAAGCCGGCAAAGGTCGATCCGGTGACGACGGCCACCACCCAGCCGCCGGCCAAGGGCACGCCGACGCAGACGCTCGCCTCCTACACGCCGCCGAAGAAGGACGCGAAAGTCATCCAGCAGGCCGAGGACGACGATGCGGTGGCGCCGGATGCAACCGGCATCGGCAAGATGCGCTGGCCGGTGCGCGGCCGCGTGATTTCCAGCTTCGGCGGCGGCAAGGACGGCGTCGACATCGCCGTCCCTGAGGGGACGCCGGTCAAGGCAGCCGAAAACGGCGTCGTCATCTATGCCGGCGACGGCCTCAAAGAATTCGGCAACACGGTGCTGGTGCGGCACGAAAACGGTCTGGTCACCGTCTACGGCCACGCCAGCTCGATCGAGGTGCAGCGCGGCCAGAAGGTCAAGCGCGGCCAGGAAATCGCACTATCCGGCATGAGCGGCACCACCGACTCGCCGAAACTGCATTTCGAAGTGCGCAAGAACTCGGCGCCGGTCGATCCGTCGGGTTATCTCGAATAGAGAAAAAACCGTTTTTGCGGGCCGCCTGACCTTCAGCCCGCCGAGGAAGTCCGCTCCGCAAGGTGCGGGCTTCTTCTGTTGCCAGTCCTTGAGCGGCTAGTCCTTGAGCGATTTTCCGAGCCGGCCTGCCAGATCCTGGGTGAACTGCCAGGCGACGCGGCCCGAACGGCTGCCGCGGGTCGTCGCCCATTCCAGCGCCTCGGCGCGCAGCGTCTCGGGATCGATGGCCAGATCATGATGGCGGACATAGCCATCGATCATGTCGAGATATTCGTCCTGCGAACATTTGTGGAAGCCAAGCCACAGGCCGAAGCGGTCCGACAGCGAAACCTTCTCCTCGACCGCTTCCGACGGGTTGATCGCCGTCGAGCGCTCATTGTCGATCATGTCGCGCGGCAACAGATGCCGCCGGTTCGAGGTGGCATAGAAAATGACATTGGCCGGGCGGCCTTCGACGCCGCCTTCAAGTGCTGCCTTCAGCGATTTGTAGGATGTGTCGTCATGGTCGAATGACAGGTCGTCGCAAAACAAGATGAAGCGAAACGGCGCTGCCTTCAGCAGGCCCATCAGCTTCGGCAGCGTGTCGATGTCTTCGCGGTGGATCTCGATAAGCTTGAGCGGCACGTCGGGCTTCGCCGAAGCGTTGACCGAGGCGTGTACCGCCTTGACCAGCGACGATTTGCCCATGCCGCGCGCGCCCCATAACAGCACGTTGTTGGCAGCGTAGCCGGAGGCGAAGCGCTCGGTGTTGTCGACCAATATGTCGCGGACGCGGTCGACGCCGCGGATCAGGCCGATATCGACGCGGTTGACCTTGCGCACCGGTTCCAGATAGCCGGGATCGGCCTGCCAGACGAAGCAATCGGCCTCGCCGAGATCGGTTTGCGGCACGGGCGGCGGGGCTAGGCGGGCCACCGCCTCGATCAGGCGGTCGAGCTTCTGGTGCAGGATATCGATAGGGCTGTCGGTCATCTCTTGTCTTTTTGTTTCGCGTTTTGTTTCGCGTTCAGGACGGCGCGGGAGGGTAACCTACCTGATTTCAGGGGTTTCGAAACTCGTCCCAAGCATTTGTTCGGGCATGATCTTTTGCGAAAACCGAGCATCGCTTTTCGTGATCATCCTCTAACACGGCTCACCAGGCCGGAAAAGCAGCCGATTTGCCCGGCCGCGCAGTTGCATTGGCAACGTTACCGACTATATTCCGGCCAAATTTGGCGGGGCCGCTTTGCGGCTGTTTTTCAAAGTTCAGGAGTACCTCGATGTTCGTGACACCGGCATACGCCCAAGGCATCGGCGGGGACTCGTCCGCAATGTTTATCCAGATCGTGCCGTTTGCTCTGATTTTCGTGATCATGTATTTTCTGATCATCCGGCCGCAGCGCACGCAGCTGAAGAAGCGCGGCGAGATGCTGGCGGCGGTTCGCCGCGGCGACACCGTCGTCACCGGCGGCGGCTTGGTCGGCAAGGTTACCAAGGTGATCGATGATAACGAGCTCGAGATCGACCTTGGCGGCGGCACCAAGGTGACGGCGCTGCGCTCGACGCTTGCCGACGTGCGCGTCAAGGGCGAGCCGGTGGCGAATCAGAACGCCAAGAAATAACCGAATTGTCGGCGGAACGATCCGCCAGTACGCCCTGACGGACGACGCCATATGCTTTATTTTTCGCGCTTCAAGATGATCCTGATCTGGCTGGCCGTGGCCGCCACAGTGGTCCTCGCTGCGCCCAACCTTTTTTCCGCCAGCACGCTGGCCAAGCTGCCCGACTGGATGCCGAAGCGGCAGATGACGCTTGGCCTCGACCTACAGGGCGGCTCGCATATCCTGCTCCGGATGGATCCCAACGATCTGATCAAAGATCGGCTGGAGGCGACGCGCGACGAAATCAGGACGCTGCTGCGCGATGCCAAGATCGGCTATACCGGTCTTTCTGGAACAGGCCGCACGGTGCAGGTCCGCATCACCGATCCCGCACAGGTGGACGCTGCCAAGGCAGCCTTGAAACCATTGACCGATCCGGTGGCCGCCGGCCTGTTCAGCGGCGGCTCCGTTCAGGAGATGGCGCTGGATGATTCCGAGCCCGGCCTGCTCAAATTCACCGTCACCGATGCCGGCATCAAATACCGCACGTCGACGGCGTTGGCGCAGTCTCTTGAGGTCGTCGAGCGTCGCGTCAACGAACTCGGCACCACCGAGCCGATCGTGCAGCGGCAAGGTGACGACCGCATTCTGGTCCAAGTGCCGGGCCTCCAGGATCCGCAGAGGCTGAAGGAAATTCTTGGCCAGACCGCCAAGCTGACCTTTCAGATGGTTGATCAGTCGATGCCGGTGCAGGATGCGCTGAACGGCCGTCCGCCGCCGGGATCCTCGGTACTGTATTCGCAGGACGACCCGCCGGTTCCGTATCTGATCGAGAATCGCGTCATCGTTTCGGGTGAAAACCTCGTCGATGCCCAGGCGACCTTCAATTCCCAGACGAGCGAGCCGGTTGTTTCGTTCCGCTTCGATTCGAAAGGGGCGCAGCGGTTCGGTCAGGCGACGGCGCAGAACGTCGGCAAGCTGTTTGCCATCATCCTCGACAACCAGGTGATTTCGGCGCCGCAGATCCGTGAACCGATCCCGGGCGGCACAGGCCAGATATCGGGGAATTTCACGGCCGAGAGCGCCAACGACCTCGCCGTGCTGTTGCGTGCCGGCGCGCTGCCGGCGACGTTGACGGTGATCGAAGAGCGCACAGTTGGCCCTGGGCTCGGCGAGGATTCCATCCATGCCGGCAAGGTCGCCGGCATCATCGGTTCGATATTGGTGGTGGCGTTCATGTTCGTCGCCTACGGGTTCCTCGGCTTCCTCGCCAACATCGCGCTGGCGGTACATGTGGCGATGATCGTCGGGCTGCTGTCGCTGCTTGGAGCGACGCTAACCTTGCCCGGTATTGCCGGTATCGTGCTGACCATCGGCATGGCGGTCGATTCCAACGTGCTGATCTATGAGCGCATTCGCGAGGAGCGACGTGCCGGCCGCTCGGTCATCCAGGCAATCGATACCGGATTCAGCAAGGCGCTGGCGACCATCGTCGATTCCAATGTCACTTCACTGATAGCGACCGTGGTGCTGTTCTATCTGGGCACGGGACCGGTGAAGGGTTTTGCCGTCACCTATGCCATCGGCATCCTGACCACGGTTTTCACCGCCTTCACCTTCACCCGCCTGCTGGTGTCGATCTGGCTTCGCCGTGCTCGTCCGAAGGAGTTGCCGCGCGCGCCGGTGACGTTCATTCCGCCGGGAACGAGAATTCCGTTCATGGGCATCCGCCGCTGGACATTCACGCTGTCCAGCGTGCTTTCGGTCCTCGCGGTTGTCGGATTCATGACCATCGACATCAATTACGGCATCGATTTCAAGGGCGGCTCACTGATCGAGGTGCAGTCCAAGTCCGGTAATGCCGATCTGGCCGACATCCGCGGTAGGCTGACGGAACTCAATATCGGCGAGGTGCAGGTTCAGCAGTTCGGCGAGCCGAACGACGTGCTGATCCGCGTCGGTACGCAGGAGGGCGGCGAGAATGCCGAGCAGACCGTCATCGACAAGGTGCGCGGCGAGCTCCAGGACCAGTATGATTTCCGCCGCGTCGAAGTGGTCGGGCCGACGGTCTCGGGCGAGCTTGCCAAGCAAGGCACCATCGCCATGCTTGTCGCGCTGCTCGGCATCCTGATCTATGTCTGGTTCCGCTTCGAATGGCAGTTCGCGGTCGGCGCCATCGTTGCGACTGTGCACGACGTGGTCATGACGATCGGCTTCTTCGTCATCACCGGCCTGGAATTCAACCAGTCGTCGCTGGCGGCGATCCTCACCATCATTGGCTATTCGCTCAACGATACGATCGTCGTCTATGACCGCGTTCGGGAGGATCTGCGAAAATACAAGCGAATGCCGCTGCCGCAATTGCTGAACAACGCCATCAACGAGACGCTGTCGAGGACGACGCTGACCTCGGTGACGACGATCCTGGCGCTGCTGGCGCTGGTGCTGTTCGGCGGCGAGGTGATCCGCTCGTTCACCATGGCGATGCTGTTCGGCGTCGTGTTCGGCACCTATTCGTCGATCTTTATTGCCGCGCCGCTGCTCATTCTGTTCAAGTTGCGGCCGCAGGCCACAGCGTCGGACGAGGAAAAGCCGGTGGGCGGCGGCAAAGCCATAGCCACCTGACGGCCCGCCGCACGGCTTGCCGCGCCAGTTAGAATCGGACCACTAGTGGCCAAAGGCATCGTCATCCGCGAGGCGCATTTCCCCGGCCGCGCACCGATCGAGGCTTACGGCAATGGCGGCTTCCGTTTTGCCGACATGTCGCATCGCGGCTCGTTGCTGTGTCTGCCTTCGGGCATCTATGGCTGGGAGCCGGCCGATCCGCTGGCGCTGACGGCAGCGGATTTCACCAAGCTGTTCAACGAGGCCGACAAGGTCGAGATCCTGCTGGTCGGCAGCGGCAAGGATCTGAGGCCATTGCCGGCGGCGTTGCGTGCTGCGCTGAAGGATGCCGGCATTTCCGCCGATCCGATGTCGACCGGGGCGGCAGTGCGGACCTATAATGTGCTGCTGGCTGAAGACCGCGCCGTGGCCGCAGCACTCATCGCCGTCGACTGACGTGGCCGAAAACACCAAAGCCGTCATGGAGACGGTGCGCGCCGCCGACCATGACCGCTATCTCGCCGCGCTCTACGCGCCCGAAGACAAGCGGGACGCGGTGTTTTCGCTCTATGCCTTCAACGCCGAAATTGCCGGCATACGCGATCGCATCCGCGAAGCGCTGCCGGGTGAAGTCCGGCTGCAATGGTGGCGAGACGTCATCGCCGCCGAAGAGGATCGCGCTAAGGTCGGCCATCCCGTGGCGGACGCGCTGAGGGCGACGATTTCCGCTCATCGCCTGCCGAAGGCCGCTTTCGACAATATGCTCGAAGCGCGCATCTTCGATCTCTATGACGACCCGATGCCGTCGCGCACCGATCTCGAAGGCTATTGCGGCGAGACTGCCGCAGCACTTATCCAGCTTGCGGCGATGGTGCTCGATCCGGTCGAAGCACCGCGCTTTGCGGAACTTGCCGGCAGGGCAGGTTGTACGCAGGCAATGACCGGTCTCCTGCTTCTGCTGCCGCTGCATCGCAAGCGAGGGCAATGCTTTGTCCCGGCCGATATCTTGGCCGCCGCAGGAACGTCGCCGCAGGAGTTCGTTACAAGCGACGGCGGGCCGGGCGCGGAACGCGCCGTTGCCGCGATGATCGCGCTGGCACGCGAACATCTGTCTGCTTTCGAGCAGGGAGCGTCCGCCCTGCCGGTTTCACTGCGTCCGGCGTTTCTGCCGCTGGCGCTGACGGGCGCCTATCTCGGCAAGATGGAGACTCGACGCTTGCCCCTCAACGATGTGGCCCGGCTCTCAGGCCTGCGACGGCATTGGCTCTTGTTTCGGCGCGCGACGCAAGGCTGGCCGGCTGTGTGAAGGCTGATTGTTAATGAGGAAATCCGGCCCGGCCGCCAAGCCGGGACTGCCGGTGGCGAGCATCTGCCCGGCCGAGTAGTTTCCATCACGATGGATCACTCGACCCGCCATCGCGCATCAGCGTTTCATAATCGCGACCGCCATAGAAGATGTTGACGATGCGAACGAGATCGTCGCTGACAACATAGGCGATAATAGCCGAGTGCTCGAACGGCACCGTTCGCAATCCTGGCGCAATGTCGTCGCGCGGCCGGCCGCCACGCGGTGCATTGCCGATGTTTCCGCAACGCAGCTTGATCCTGTCGACGAAATTGTTCGCAGCCGCTTCGCTCGCACCGCGGTTGACGATATAGCCGGCAATCGATGCCAAATCCGTGATCGCGCCTTCGCTAAGAACTATGGCGAGACGCTGGATCATCGTTCCCCCTCGCCAACTCCGAAATCCTGCTCTTCACTCTCGTGATTGCCTGGTCCAGCGGAACGTCAGGCCTTGTGTCCTCAATCGAAGCCTTCACGCGCGCCCTGATCGAGGCCATGCGCTCGGCATGTTCTTCCTCTTCGCGCTGGAAGGCGCGAAGTGCCGCACGGATGACCTCGCTCGCCGATCCGTAGGAGCCGTCCTCGACCTTTTCGCGGATCATACGGGCCATGGCGGGCGTTACGGTGACGGACAGTTTCTCGGCGGATTCCATGGGATTTGGCCTCGCGACAAAAGAAGTAGGATAGTATCCTACTTCCGCGCCGCGCAACGCGCAAGAACGGAGATCGGAACTATTCCGCAGCTTCGGCTCTCGCGGGCAGCCCCAGCCATTCGCGGCAGTCGGCCAGCGCGCGCGATGTCACCGCGTGCCGCTTGGCGACCGTCTTGTCCTTGCCGCGCAGCCGCTTGCCCTCGATCTTCGGCGCCTCCACGGGCGGGAACAGGCCGAAATTGACATTCATCGGCTGGAAAGAGCGCTTTCCCGGCTCGTCGTCGGAGACAATATGGCCACCGGTGATGTGGTTAAGCAGCGCGCCGAAGGCGGTGGTCAATGGCGGCAGCGACGGCGCGTGGCCGAGCCGTTCTGCGGCGGCGAAGCGTCCGGCAAGCAGGCCGATGGCGGCGCTCTCGACATAGCCCTCGCAGCCGGTGATCTGGCCGGCAAAACGCAGGCCGGGCCGCGACTTCAACTGCAGCGAAGCGTCGAGCAGCGTCGGCGAATTGATGTAGGTGTTGCGGTGCAGGCCGCCGAGGCGGGCGAATTCGGCGTTTTCCAGCCCGCGAATGGTGCGGAAAATGCGCACCTGCTCGGCGTGCTTCAGCTTGGTCTGGAAGCCGACCATGTTGTAGAGCGTGCCCAGTGCGTTGTCCTGGCGAAGCTGGACGACGGCATAGGCCTTTACAGACGGATTGTGTGCATTGGTCAGCCCCATCGGCTTCATCGGCCCGTAACGCAATGTCTCGATGCCACGCTCGGCCATCACCTCGATCGGCAGGCAGCCGTCGAAATAGGGCGTGCCTTCCCATTGCTTGAATTCGGTTTTCTGGCCGTCGACCAGCGCCTGCACGAAGGCAAGGTACTGCTCCTTGTCCATCGGGCAGTTGATGTAATCCTTGCCGGTGCCGCCGGGGCCGACCTTGTCGTAGCGCGACTGGAACCAGCAGATATCCATGTCGATCGTGTCGAAATGGACGATCGGCGCGATGGCGTCGAAGAAGGCGAGCGCGTCGGCGCCGGTTGCTTCCGCGATCGACTGGGCGAGCGAAGGGGCGGTCAGCGGGCCGGTGGCGACGATCGCCTGGTCCCAGTCCGCCGGCGGCAGGCCAGGCACTTCCTCGCGCCGGATGGTGATGAGTGGGTGCGCTTCGAGCTTTCTGGTGACCGCTTCGGAAAATCCGTCGCGGTCGACGGCCAGCGCACCGCCGGCCGGCACCTGGTGCGCGTCGCCGGCGCTCATGATCAGCGAACCGGCGAGCCGCATTTCGGCATGCAGCAGGCCGACGGCATTGGCTTGCGCATCGTCGGAGCGGAAGGAATTGGAACAGACGAGCTCGGCCAGCCCGTCGGTCTTGTGCGCATCGGTGCCGCGGACGGGACGCATTTCATGCAGGATAACCGGAATGCCGGCTTCGGCCGCCTGCCAAGCAGCTTCGGAGCCGGCGAGACCGCCACCGATGACGTGAGTGGGATTTGTGTTCATGAGCGCCGAAATAATCCCTTGGCGCGGCGATTGCAATTACACGAATCAGCCGCGCTGTTGCCGCCACGCGCTGCAATCGTCTACTATTGCGAATGGGTGGGAGTCTCGGGGTCTCTGCCAGAGCGACATTTCTGACAGTCGTGATCGCCGTGGGCGGATCAGCAGCGGCCGGCGAACCGGCCGCGACGGCTTCCAAGCGGATCCCCATATGCCATGGTTACGGTTGCAACTATCGCACGACGCTGGCGCTTGGCCCCAGTGACGGTGCGCGTTTCCGCTCTATCCTGCGTGCGGGCGCGGGTTCGCCCCAGGCCGAGCGCTCCGCTATTTCGAAGGCCGTCCGCTATTTCGAACAGCGCATTTTCCAGGCCATCGGCGTCCGCGACCAGCCGCAGTCGAAATTCGGTGCATCGCGCGTCAGGGGCCAGATGGATTGTGTCGACGAATCGACCAATACGCATGCGTTGCTGGTCTATCTTGCCGAGCGAAAACTGCTCAGGTTTCATAAGGTCGAGGACAAGGCCTCGCGAGGCCTGTTTGTCGACGGGCGCTATCCGCATTGGACGGCGGTGATCAGCGACCGCGGCGGTACAGAATGGGTGGTGGATTCCTGGTATGCGCCGATGGGCGGCGCGCCGGATATTTTTCCGCTGAGCCAGTGGAAGAAGCGAGGCGTGCTGAAGAGCGGCGCGCTGGACTGACGACGGGGACGTCCCGCCAAAAACGGCTCCCAGGGCGTTTCGAGCCTGAAAACAACAACACCCGCCGGGGGAGGAGGTCCGGCGGGTGTCGTTTTGTTGGCCGATCCTCGGGAGGAGGTGAAGATCGACCGTATTCGTCATCGCCGGGGAGGAGGTCGGCTTTGACGAAATTCCTTTCGCCATTTGAAAGGGCGCGAAACCCTTCTTAGAAACAACGCCCGCCGGGGGAGGAGGTCCGGCGGGCGCCGTTTTTGTGGTCAACCCTCGGGAGGAGGTGAAGGCTGACCGTATCCGTCAGGGTCGGGGAGGAGGTCGACCCTGGCGAAATTCTGCTGGTTAGATCGCCCTGCGAGCGACCATCTTGATCTCGTCGCGGACGATGCCGAGATCATTGAGCTGGCGGTTTGACAGGCGACCCAGCTCGGTAACCGTCTCGCGGTAGACGCGCCAGTTACGATAGTTGCGGATCAGGTTCATTGTCGTTCTCTTTCAAAACTGGTTCGGACCATTTGCGGTCCGAAAGGATTAGACCGCCTTGCGGGCGACGTAGTGGATGTCGCCGCGGCTGATGCCGAGGTCGGTCAGTTCACGGGTGCTCAGGCGGCTCAGCTCAGAAACGGTGTCCCGGTAGCGGCGCCAGTTGCGATAGTTGCGGATCAGGTTCATGGTATTCTCGTTTCGTCTTTCTTTCGGATCATTCCGTCTTTGTGTGCACCGTGAAGATAAGAGGGGTCATATCGATTTAAAAGCGCTATTGGTGCATGGCAGCAATGCAAATTGTGCATTGCAGCATTAACGCGCGTCCAGTTTTCTGCCCAGATCGGAAAATGCCGTTAGGTCAAACGCTTGGGCGGACGAGCTAAAAGGGCTAAACAAAGGGGGAGGGGCATGGCGAGCTATTCGTCACGGGTCAGGTTGGATATCGCACGATGGCAGCAGGCCGGCCTGATCGACGCGCCGACAGCCGACGTGCTGACGCGCGACGTCGAGGCCAACGAACGCAAATCGCTGAGCTTCGGCTCGATCCTGGCGATGATGGCGGCACTGTTGTTCGGCGCGGCCATCCTGATCTTCATCGCCGCCAACTGGGAAGTCATCCCGCGGCTGGTACGGGTCGCAGCACTCTTTGCCGTTATCCTTGCCGGCTATGTCGGCGGCGCGGTGCTGAAAATGCGTGACCATGCGGCGATCGGCGAAGCGCTGTGGATCGTCGCGGCAGCAGCGTTCGGCGGATCGATCGCGCTGATCGGCCAGATGTACCATTTGTCTGGCGACGAGGCCTCCGCCGTGGTCACCTGGGGCGCCGGCACGGCGCTGGCGGCGGTGGCGCTGCGCTCGAACCCGCTGACCGTCGCTGCCGTCGGCATCGCCGATGCCTGGCTGTTCCTGAAAGGCTTCGAGTATCGCGCGGAATTCCCGCATCTCTTCGTCGTCATGGCGCTGGTGCTGTTTGCCGTTTCGTTCTGGACGCGCAGCCAGGCGGCGCGCCACCTGATCATCCTGTCGGTGCTGTTCTATCTCGTGCTCCTGGTGACGCGGTACGACACGCTGCAAGTCGCTATCCCGCTCGTTGTCGCGTCGGTGCTGCTTTTTATCGCTGCGATCTTTGCTGCCGGGCCGGTCGACAGGATCTTGCAACTGGGTGGCAGGCTGCCCCTGCACGCGCTGATCGGCTTTCTCACCGGCCTGGCGATGATCCAGTTCGAACTGGCGGATGAAAGCAGCTACAGCAGCGGCTTCGCCATTGCCTCGGCTGTTGCGCTGGCCGGCATCGTCGCGGCGATCGTGCTGGGCGGCCGCGAGAGCCGAGGACTGCGCTGGGTTGCCTATGCGGGCTTCGCCTTCGAACTCGCCATCATCTATGTGGTGATGCTGCAATCAATGCTCGACACGGCAGGCTTCTTCCTTGCGGCGGCGGTGCTTCTCGCCGTTCTTGCTTTCATTATCATCCGCATAGAAAAGCGCATGAACGCTCCGGATATGACAGGTGCAGCAGCATGATGACCGGCAAAAGACTGATCATCTCGGCGCTGGTCCTGGCGCTCGTCCAGATCGGCTTTCTGAGTTGGATCATCGCCGGACGCGCGGCGATCCTGCGCGACGGCAAGCAAGTCCTGCTCAGGGTTGAGCCGATCGATCCGCGCGATCTCTTGCGTGGTGACTACATTCTGCTCGGCTACGACATTTCGCGCATACCGGTGAAGCTGATCGGCAACATTCCACCCGGCAAGCTGGCGAGTGACGACACGCCGATCGTGGTCAGGCTGAAGCCGGGCGCCGACGGCTATTGGGGTCCGACCGCGGCTTGGTTCGGGCAAGCGCCGGTGCCGGCAGCATCCGGTGAAGCCGATATCGTCGGACACGTCTCGGAGGGCTCGGATCTCAGCGCAGCCACGACGATCGCGCCGGATTACGGCATCGAGCGCTTCTATTTGCCGGAGGGCGAGGGCATGGCGATCCAGAATGACATGCGGGTGCGGCCGTTCGGCATCCGCGTGGCGATCGCGGCCAACGGCACGGCGCAGATCAAGGCGCTGGTGGACGGCGACAAGACACTGTTCGAGGAGCCGCTCTATTGAAGCGTGGAAAATCTAGGTGTCGGCGCTCTGGGGATCGAAATGGTGGGCCATAGTGGCGCCTGTCCCCCTTCGCCAAGGCTTCGGGGACAGTCCTTCGTCACGAGCTTCGAGTGGCCTGCCACCCGAAGCTCGAAGAGCGAAGGGTGGTGCGGATGAAGGGACTCGAACCCCCACGCCTTTCGGCACTGGAACCTAAATCCAGGGCGTCTACCAATTCCGCCACATCCGCATTGCCCGGCCAATCCCATGTAGCCATCATTCTGTCAATGTCAGAGCCCACATCGGCATCATTGGCCGGAATGCAAAGATGGTTGAAAATCAGCGTCGCCTGTGACAAAAGGCGTGTCGAATGTGACGGGACGCGACGATCCGCTTCTGCAGAATGTGATAAGAAGTAGGAAAAACAAAGACTTATTCACATTTTGGAGCGTATTTCTGGAGGATTTGTGCCGCGTTGGGCGGACAAATCGCCAAGTCCCGCACCAAAAGCCATTCCCGGCAAGATCATACCGGCAGGCTGTGAACGGCAGGGGCCGTTTGACGGCCTCATTGGTGGAAACAAAGGTTTTATGATGCAGGTCACCGAAACGCTCAACTCCGGTCTCAAGCGCGAGATCAAGATCACCGTGCCGGCCGGTGACATGGAAGCCAAGCTGATGGCGCGGCTTTCCGACGCCAGGAACAAGGTCCGCATCAACGGCTTCCGCCCCGGCAAGGTGCCGGTGCAGCATCTGCGCAAAGTCTATGGCAAATCGTTCATGGCCGAAGTGGTCAACGAGATCCTCAACGACTCGACCCGTTCGATCATCACCGGGCGCGGCGAAAAGGCTGCCATGCAGCCCGAAGTGATCATGACCGAGGACGAGAAGGAAGCCGAGAAGATCCTGGCCGGCGGCGCAGATTTCGAGTTCCGCCTGAACTACGAGGTCATTCCGCCGATCGAGATCAAGGATTTCTCCGACATCAAGGTGACGCGTCAGGTGTTCGAAGTGCCTGATGAGGAGATCGACGAGCAGGTCAAGCGTGTCGCCGAGTCGGCGCGCACTTACGAGCCGAAGACCGGCAAGGCCGCCGAGGGCGACCGCGTGACCCTCGATTATGTCGGCAAGATCGACGGCGAAGCCTTCGGCGGCGGCGCCGGCACCGATCAGCCGCTGGTGCTCGGCTCGAAGGAATTCATCCCTGGCTTCGAGGACCAGCTGGTCGGCAGCAAGGCCGGCGACGAGAAGCAGGTCACGGTAACCTTCCCGGAAAACTACCAGGCGGCGCATCTGGCCGGCAAGGAAGCCACTTTCGACGTGACCGTCAAGGACGTGTCGAAGCCCGGCGAACTTGAGATCAACGACGAGATGGCCAAAAACCTCGGCCTGGAGTCGCTGGAGCGCCTGCGCGAGGTGGTGCGCGGTCAGATCGAAAATCAGTTCGGTTCGATGACGCGCCAGAAGGTCAAGCGCCAGTTGCTCGACCAGCTCGACGCTGCCTACTCGTTCGAGGCGCCGTCCAAGCTCGTCGAGGCCGAGTTCAACAACATCTGGAACCAGGTCAACCGCGATCTCGAAGCCGCCGGGCGCACCTTTGCCGACGAAGAGACGACGGAAGAGGAAGCCCGTGCCGAATATATGCGCCTTGCCGAACGCCGCGTGCGTCTCGGCCTGGTTCTCGCTGAAATCGGCGAGAAGGCGGGCGTCACGGTGACGGACGAGGAATTGCAGCGCGGCCTGTTCGAGCAGGTGCGTCGCTATCCGGCCAACCAGCAGCAGGAAGCCTTCGAATTCTATCGCAACAATCCCGAAGCGCTGAATACGTTGCGCGCGCCGATGTTCGAAGAGAAGGTGGTCGACCATCTGCTTGGCCAGATCTCGGTCACCGACGTCAAGGTCAGCAAGGAAGAGCTGCTGGCCGACGACGAGGATACGGAGACGACCAAGGCCAAGCCGGCGAAGAAGGCGGCTGCGAAAAAAGCCGACACCAAGAAGGCCGACGACGACGCTGAAGAGCCCAAGAAGAAGGCTGCGCCGAAGAAAAAGGCCGCCAAGGACGCTGAATAACGTCCCTGCTGAATTCCAAAAGGCCGCCTTCTCGAGGCGGCCTTTTTCGTTGTGGCGCAGGCGCAACGGATTTCACGCATCTGGCGGTCGAGGTGGCGATACGAAGCTTTGATGATTATCTGCGCTGGGTTGCGGATCGCAGCGGTTGTTGGAGGCATCGTTGAGACAGTTCTTCGGTATCGGAAGCGTGGCCGCGGCGGCGTTCCTGCTTGCGTCGGTCTGCGGCATCGCCCAGGCTGATACGGTTCTCGACAACTGGCGGTTCGACAAGAGCAGCGATGGCCTTGTCACCGCCTCGCTTTACGCTACCAACAAGCTCATCACCGGTGGCGGCGCATTGAGCTACAGCCCGGTATTGACGATTGCCTGCCGGACCGCCGGCGAACCGCGTTGGAGCGAATGGCTGCAGCTGAGCGATACCGTTTCCGCCAGCCGAACCATCGCCATGTCCGTGACTGTCGACCAATCCGGCAAGCTCAACGAAAGCTGGTCGGTCGGCCCGCGCGGCAGGATGCTGGTCCGCGATGGCGCCGACGGCATCAGGCGACTGGTTTCCGCGAACCGGCTGCTGCTGTCCTGGCGGTTCGGGCTGCTGTCGGGGCGCGGCGAAGCCGACTTCGACCTTACCGGCCTTGAAGAGGCGATCGGCCGGATCGCCGCCACCTGCAACACCAAATTGCCTTGAGCGGATTGTCCGCATCAAACCTTTGCATGGTCGAACTCTACCTGCCGGCCGGGTTCCGTGGTATGTAGGTGCCGCAACTCCAGGCAGTGGATGTCCGTTCTGCCATTCAAGAGCGCATGCCAGCGGACTAGATGTCGGCCTGTGCAGGTCAGCCAGGGCAAATTGGCGATCAGGGAGGAAATGCCATGCGTGCCATTGTGTTTTTTATCGTCATGTCCGTTGCGACCGTCATTGCCGGCCCCTCGTGGGCCCAGGATGCCGCGGCGGGTGAGAAGGTCTTTGCCAAATGCAAGGTCTGCCACGTCGCGGACAAGGACCAGAACAAGATCGGTCCGTCCTTGAACGGCGTCATCGGCCGAACGGCCGGCACGCATCCAGGGTTCAGCTATTCCAAGGCCATGACCGAGGCCGGAAAATCCGGCGTTAAATGGGACGAAGCCACACTGACGAGCTACCTTCGCGATCCCAAGGCGATGGTCAAAGGAACGAAGATGGCGTTTCCCGGCCTCAAAAAGGACGAGGACATCGCCAATGTCATTGCCTATCTGAAGCAATTCTCCAAATAACCCGGAACTTCCGCCGGATCTTGGTATCGCAAACAGGTCGAGGCATGGCCTCGACCGCAATCCACCGGCAGTGTCGGCGGGGAGGGCGGCTCGTTGCAAAAAAGACATTGGCCGGCTAGGTTGCCGTTCCCATCGGTGATCGTCTGAATGTCGACTGAAGAAAGCCGTCTCAAGGATACCGGCATCCGCCTCTCGGAGGCGACGGCGGGTGATTTCTTTGCGCTTTTGAAACCACGGGTCATGGCGCTCGCCGTTTTTACCGCCTTCGTCGGCCTGATGATGGCGCCCGGCGTGATGAATCCAGTTATCGCCGTAATCGCCATCGGCGCTATTGCGGTTGGAGCAGGAGCGGCCGGCGCGCTCAATATGTGGTACGACGCAGACATAGACGCCTTGATGTCTCGCACGTCCAAGCGACCAATCCCGTCAGGTCGTGTCACGCCCGGCGAAGCCCTCGGCTTCGGTCTGGTGCTTTCCGCACTGTCGGTCATGACGCTCGGCGTGCTGGTGGGATGGCTTGCCGCATCGCTATTGGCGTTCACCATCTTTTTCTATGTCGTTATCTATACGATGTGGCTGAAACGCTCGACGCCACAGAATATCGTGATAGGCGGCGCGGCAGGCGCCCTTCCTCCGGTGATCGGGTGGGCGGCTGCAACCGGCGCAATCGGCATCGAAAGTGTCATTCTGTTTCTGATCATTTTCCTCTGGACGCCGCCTCATTTCTGGGCGCTGGCCCTTTTCAAGGTCGGCGACTATGCCGCGGCGGGCATCCCGATGATGCCGAATGTGGCCGGCCAGCACTCGACCAGAAAACAAATCTTCGCCTATTCGCTGGTCTTGGCGCCAATCGGCGTGCTTCCTTGGGCCTTCGGCTTCGCCAGCGGATACTACGGCACTGCTTCAGCAGCGTTGGGCGCAGGGTTCATTTGGCACGCCTGGAAGGTCCTCGTCGCCGACAAGGAGATGAAGCCGGCAAAGGCGTTGTTTGCGTATTCGATTGTCTATCTTTTCGCGATCTTCGCGGCGCTGCTTGCCGACACCATTGTAATGCGAGTGGTCGCGTCAGCCGGCTATTGAGCCCGGCTAAAAACATCACGTTGGCAGAGCACAAAATCCCAGCAACAGCAGAATAACGATGCCAAGGCCGAGTATGAGAACTGTCCTTCCATCCATGACCTTCACCTTCGTCTAGAAGAGCATATCGAAGAAAGGTGTCCAGAGCTAGTCGGGCTACCCGGGACCTCTTACCCCCGGGGGCCTTCGTACAAAGCGCGACAAGTCCCCCGCATGAGAGTATATTGATCATGGTGCAGGTCGCGGTTTGCGTGGCCAATCACGCAGAACGGCAGCACCGTAAAACGCGACCTTACCGGACCCGGTCTGGAGGAATGGTCATGGCAAGTTTTCACGTGATAGCAGGCGCCAACGAGACGCTGGAACACACCAGAATTCGAAAAATCGGTGTCTCCGATCTTTTTGATGCGCTCAGGCGTGGCGTCGATGATTTCATGGTCAAGCCGTCGCACATCGTTTTTCTCTGCCTGATCTACCCGCTTGCGGGGGTCGTGCTTGCCGTCTGGACATCAGGCAACAACACGCTGCCATTGTTGTTTCCGCTTGTGTCCGGCTTTGCGCTAATTGGTCCGTTCGCGGCGATCGGCCTCTATGAGATCAGCCGGCGACGGGAAGCCGGGCTCGATGCCTCGTGGAGGCACGCCTTTGAGGTCAGAAGTTCTCCGGCGCTGCCGGCTATTGCGGCGGTCGGCATCATGCTGCTTGCGATATTCATCGCCTGGCTTTTGACGGCCCAGATATTTTACCAGACCGTGTTCGGCCCGGCGCCGCCGCAATCGCTGTCCAGCTTCATCAGTGATATATTCGCCACGGGACGCGGCTGGACACTCATCATCCTGGGTCACGCCATCGGCTTTGTGTTCGCCGCGGTTGTGTTGTGCACCACGGTCGTCGCATTCCCGTTGTTGCTCGACCGCGATGTCGGCGCCTACGAAGCCATCCACACCTCGGTGCGCGTTGTCCTGGCCAACCCGATCGTGATGGCAGTGTGGGGCCTTATTGTCGCCGTCGCCTTGATCATCGGCTCGCTGCCAGTGTTCGCCGGGTTGGCGGTCGTGCTGCCGATCCTTGGTCATGCCACCTGGCATGTCTATCGGAAAGTTGTCGAATCGCCGCCGGCTACCAGACCGTGAGCTGAAAAACCTGTCCTCCGCACCGAGCGCCGGTGCGGGGAGGGTGGGGCAGAGCTTTCAATAGGCCGGGTGGCTGAAACGGGCCTGGCGCGCGTCTTTTGTCAGGTCGCGGAAATCCTTGCCGCTCACATGCACCAGCGTCCTATGGTCACCGCCCTCGAAATAGATTTCGGGAGCGTCGCCGAGGCTTTCATCGAGGACCACCGGCACATCATAGGCAGCGCCGATCGGCGGCACAGCGCCGACATCGCAATCGCCGAACAACGAGACCACCTCGTCTTCGGAGGCAAGTCCAAGAGGCTTGTCCATAACATCCTGCAATGTCGCGAGTTCTATCCTGTGCGTGCTTGGAACCACGGCCAGCGCGTAGCCACGGTCGTGGTGAACGACCACCGATTTGGCCATTATGCTGCCAGGCACATGTGCCGCAATGGCGGATTGTCTGCTTGTCGCCGTGCGGTGATGCTCGACGGTGTCGTAGGAAATGCCTTTCTTATCGATGAAGTCCTTCAGTCTGTTTGCGATGGTCATCTTGGGCGCCCCTTGCTGGTGTTCGCGACGCATGTGGAAACGCCGGCATCGCCTGTCGTTTCCGATACCAACAGAAATGGTCCAGCCGTAGATTGTTTCAAGGCGAAGGCTCCAGAACAGGACGGCCTGGATCCGGATTGCATGTCAGGGCCCGGCCCCGAAAAACGCCATTCGGGTGAGAAGGGTGTAGTCCGCTTCGAAGACCATCAGCGTCACGAATACCAGCACCAGCACCGGCGGCAGGATGATTGCATATGTCAGCGCCAGCCGTTCCCAGGCCATGTGCATGAAGATGGCGACGATCAGCCCTGCCTTGAGGATCATGAAGATCAGGATCAGCGACCATCTGAGATAGCCGTGGAGCCCGAAATAGTCGACCAGATAGGAGCAGGTGCTGAGGATGAACAGCCACGCCCAGACCACCAGGTAGAGCTTGATCGGGTGCTCCTGATGAACCTCCGTAGGGGTAACGCTGGTCGCCGTCGCATCATGCGTACGGGCGCTGTCGAGCGTGTGTTGTCCAAGGCCATTTGCGGTTGCTTCAGCCATGTCCTGCCTCTCACCAAAGATAGAAAAATGCGAAAATGAACACCCAGACCAGGTCGACGAAATGCCAGTAGAGCCCCATGATTTCGACGTTTTCGTAGCGGCCCCTCCGGCTGGTGAAGAAGCCGGGCCGTCCGACGTCGTAGTCCCCGCGCCAGACCTTTCGCGCCACGATGATCAGGAAAATCACCCCGATCGACACATGTGTGCCGTGGAAGCCGGTGATCATGAAAAAGGATGCGCCGAACTGTGCAGCGCCCCACGGATTGCCCCAAGGCCGCACGCCCTCGGTGATCAGCTTGGTCCATTCGAAGGCTTGCATGCCGACGAAGGTCGCGCCGAGTGCCGCGGTCAAAAGCATCAGGACTGCCGTCTTGCGGCGGTCGCGGCGGTAGCCGAAATTCACCGCCATGGCCATCGTTCCGCTGCTCGAGATCAGGACGAAGGTCATGATGGCGATAAGGATCAATGGAATGTCGGAGCCGCCGATGCGCAGGGCAAAGACCTCGCTCGGATTGGGCCACGGCACGCGTGTGGAGATACGGTCGGTCATGTAGGAGAGCAGGAAGCAGCCGAAGATGAACGTGTCGCTGAGCAGGAAGATCCACATCATGGCCTTGCCCCAAGACACGTTTTTGAACGCCCGCTGATCCGAGGACCAGTCGGCGGCGATGCCTTGCCAGCCTGCGGGCCGCGGCCCCGTTCGGCCGATGTGGGTCAGTGTCGTCTCAGCCATCCGCCCGTTCCTCCTAGGTCAGCAACCCTCGGCAAATGTCGATTAAAGTCGAAGCCCAGCCGGCCAGAAGAGCGAAGATGGCGAGCCAGACGAAAAGCAGGAAATGCCAGTACATGGCGCACAGCTCGACGCTCAGGCGAAGCCGCTGCGGCCGCGCACCGTTCCAGGCACCGACGGTCGTTCTGCCCAGGCCGACCAGCCCTCCCAGTATATGCAGCCCATGCATTCCCGTTAGCAGGTAGAAGAAGCTGTTGGCCGGATTGGACGCCAGAAAATAGCCATCCGCGCTCAGTTCCCGCCATGCCATAAGCTGTCCAACCAGGAAGGCGAGCGCCGTGAGTCCAGCGGTGGCGAGGCCGAGCCTGACCATGTCCACTTGACCCTTGCGCGCCGCGAGCGAAGCGCACTGCATGGCAATGCTGCTCAAGACCAGTACGCCGGTATTAAGCCAGAGCAGAGGCGGGATGGGCAGCGGCTGCCAATCCGACAGCGCCATGCGCATGAAGTAAGCACTGGTGAACAGCGCGAACAGGCAGCCGACGACGGCAAGGAAGACGCCGAGACCGATCTTTGCGGTCGGCAGCGCCGATCGGTCCAGGGCGACAAAATCCCCGACCAAACCTTGCTCGAGCCACGGCCTCGTCATTAGCCGCTGATGCGAGAGCCACCACCCAGCAATGCCGGCGATCACGAGCAGGAAAACCAGAATGACGCTCATGCCGGCTCCCTGGAAGGTCCGAAGGAGCCCGGAACGTTTTGCGGTATGAAGTCCTCCTTGGCGCCCGGTACGCTGTAGTCATAGGCCCAGCGATAGACGATCGGCAGATCCTTGCCGAAATTGCCATGGCCCGGCGGTGTTTCGGCCGTCTGCCACTCGAGCGTCGTTGCCCGCCACGGATTGCCACCAGCCTCACGGCCATGGCGGATGCTCCAGATGAGATTGAACAGAAACACGATCTGGGCAAAACCGACGATAAAAGCCATGATGCTGATAAACGAGTTGAGGTGGTGGGCCGATTCCGTCATCACCGTCATATCGGTCAATTCGTTGTAGCGCCGCGGCACGCCCATCAAGCCGAGATAGTGCATGGGAAAGAAGATCAGATAGGCGCCAAGGAAGGTGACCCAGAAATGGAACCGGCCCAGCGTCTCGTTCAGCATCCGACCGGTGACCTTCGGATACCAGTGATAGATCGCGCCGAAGATTACGATGATCGGGGCGACCCCCATGACCATATGGAAATGGGCGACGACGAACATCGTGTCCGACAGCGGAACGTCGACGACGACATTGCCGAGGAATAGCCCAGTCAACCCGCCATTGACGAAGGTGACGATGAAGGCCAGGGCAAAAAGCATCGGTATGGTGAGGTGGATGTCGCCACGCCACAGCGTCAGCACCCAGTTGTAGACCTTGATGGCTGTTGGAACCGCGATGATCAATGTCGTGGTGGCGAAGAAAAAGCCGAAATAGGGATGCATGCCGCTGACATACATGTGGTGCGCCCAGACCACGAAGCTCAGTGCGCCAATGCCGACGATGGCCCAGACCATCATGCGGTAGCCGAAGATGTTCTTGCGCGCATGGGTGCTGATCAGGTCGGAGACGATGCCGAAGGCCGGAAGCGCCACGATGTAGACCTCGGGGTGGCCGAAGAACCAGAACAGATGCTGGAACAGGATCGGGCTGCCGCCGCCATGCTGCAATTGTTCGCCCATCTCGACGATCGCCGGCATGAAGAAGCTGGTGCCGAGCGCCCGGTCGAGCAGCATCATCACGCAGGCGACGAACAGTGCCGGGAAGGCGAGCAGCGCCATGACGGTGGCGGTGAAAATACCCCAGACGGTGAGCGGAAGGCGCATCAGTGTCATGCCGCGCGTGCGGCCCTGTAGCACCGTCACGACATAGTTCAAGCCGCCCATGGTGAAGCCGATGATGAACAGGATCAGCGAGACGAGCATCAGGATGATGCCCCAGTTCTGGCCGCCTGGCGTACCGGTCATGATCGCCTGCGGCGGATAGAGCGTCCAGCCGGCACCTGTCGGTCCGCCGGGGGCAAAGAAGCTCGACACGAGGACCAGCACGGCCAGGAGATAGATCCAGTAGCTCAGCATGTTGACATAGGGAAAGACCATGTCGCGAGCGCCAACCATCAGCGGGATCAGATAGTTGCCGAAGCCGCCCAGGAAGAGTGCGGTGAGCAGGTAGATCACCATGATCATGCCATGCATGGTGATGAACTGGTAGTAGGCTTCCGGTGTGATGAAGTCGAACGTGCCGGGGAAGCCGAGCTGCAGCCGCATCAGCCAGGACAACACCAGCGCCACCATGCCGATCGCCGTCGCCGTCGCCGAATACTGGATGGCGATGACCTTGGCATCCTGCGAGAAAACGTATTTCGTCCACCAGCTGTGCGGATGGTAAAGTTCCATTTCCGCGACTTCGGCCGGCGGTACCGCATCTGCAGGTGTGATATCGACCATAGGAACACCTCCGTGCCCTTTTCGGCCATGCCCGACAGTTCGGGCCTGCCGCAATCTTTTCAATGCCGACGGCGCGCCGTCGTTCCGGCGTCTACTCTGCCGAGCCCATCTGTTGGGGCGCGGACAGCTGCGCAAAAGTCTGCTGCTGGCCAAGCCACGCCAGATAATCTTCCTGCGTATCGACCATGACCACGCCATGCATCATCGGATGCCCTTGGCCGCAGAGTTCGGCACACAGGACCTGGAAGGTTCCGGTCTTGGTCGGAGTGAACCAGAAATAGGTGACTGAGCCCGGGATCATGTCCATCTTGGCGCGGAATTCCGGCACGTAGAAATCGTGCAGCACATCGATCGAGCGGAGCAGCATCTTGACCGGTTTGCCAACCGGCAGATGCAGGTCGGCCGCTTCGACCACGACGTCGTCCTGGCCGTTGGCATCAGCGGCGATGACGCCGAGCGGATTTTCAGCGTTGACGTCGCGAGTGTCGGATGTGCCGAGCTTGCCGTCCTTGCCGGGCAGGCGGAAACTCCATTGCCATTGCTGGCCGACGACTTCGACCTCGGTTGCGTCGCTTGGGACGTTGACGAAGCGGCTCCAGACGAACAGGCCGGGAACCAGCAAAGCCGTGACACCGACGGCAGTGACGACCGTCAGCCAGGATTCGAGCCGCCTGTTCTCAGGTTCATATGCCGCCTGATTGCCTTCCCGATGACGGAAGCGGAAGACGCAATAGGCCATGAAAAGAACCACGGCGGCGAAGACGACGCCGGTGATCCAGAAAGTTATGATGATGGTGTTGTCGATATAGTCCCAGTTCGAGGCAATCGGCGTCCACCACCATGGGCTCAGGAAGTGGAACAACACCGAGCCCACGACGATCAGAACGAGTACAAGCGCAACGGCCATGTCCCGGTTCCTCCCGGTATTCCAAGCGGCGCAAAGCCGTCCCGGGAAATACCAAGTGCATCATAACTTGATTTGCGATGAAAATTCTAGAGCCGGCGGTGGGAAGGGCAAAAATACCATTTCTCGGTGCTGGCGGTCCTTCGGTTCGGCGGTGATCAGCGGTAGCGCGCGGCAAACATCGTCAGCGTCGAGTAAACGGCAATGGCGAGCATGCCGAATGTGCCCGGCAGAATCACCGGAACGGCGATCGTCGGGGATCGTCGCGCGCAGGGTTCGATCCCCTGCTCGACCGACAGCTCGACGAAGGGAGTGGAGCCCCTTTATTGGCCGGCAGATGTCACCCGCCAAACTGTGTTGCCGACGTCGTCGGCGATGAGCAGGGCCCCGGTTTTGTCGACGGCCAGGCCGACAGGCCGGCCGCGCGCCTTGTTGTCCTTGTCCAGGAAGTCAGTCACCACGTCCTGTGCGGCGCCACTCGGATGGCCGCCGCTGAATGGTACGAACACCACCTTGTAGCCATTGAAGCGCGTGCGGTTCCAGCTCCCGTGCTCGCCAACGAAGGCGCCGCCGCGATACGCCTGGGGGAGGCTGGTTGCCGTATAGAAGGCCAGTCCCAGAGGGGCGACGTGGGAACTCAGCGCATAATCCGGAACGATCGCATTCGCGACCAGGTCCGGACGCTGGGGCATGACGCGCGGATCGAGATGCTGGCCATAATAGCTGTATGGCCACCCGTAGAAGCCGCCGTCCTTTACCGACGTCAGATAATCCGGCACGAGATTGGGGCCGAGCTCGTCGCGCTCATTGATCACGGCCCAGAGCGCCCCGGTCTGCGGCTCCCAGCTCAGGCCGTTCGGATTGCGCAAACCGCTGGCGAAAATGCGCGACCTGCCGGTAGCCCTGTCCACCTGCCAGATGGCGGCGCGGTCCTTCTCCGCCTCGATGCCGTTCTCGGCCACGTTGCTGTTCGAGCCGACGCCGACATAGAGCAGCGAGCCGTCCGGGCTTGCCACCAGGCTCTTCGTCCAGTGATGGTCGATCGGGCCGCCGGGCAGGGCGGTGAGCGGCGTTCCGGGCGCGGTGATCTTGGTTTCACCGGTGTTGTAGGGATAGCGGACGATGGAATCGGTGTTGGCGACGTAGAGATCGCTTCCCACCAGCGCCACGCCGAAGGGCGAGCTCAGGTGGTCGAGGAAGACGCTGGTCAGCTCCGGCTTGCCATCTCCGTCGGCGTCGCGCAGCAAGGTGATGCGGTTGCTTGGGCCGCTGTCGCCGCCCGAGGTGACCCACGATTCGATCCAGCCCATCACCAAATCCTTGGGCCGTTTGATCGGTTCGCCGCCCGGCGCCTTGGACTCGATCACCAGGACGTCGCCATTGGGCAGCACATAAAGCGAGCGCGGATGCTGCAAGCCGTTGGCAAAAGCCTGGATCTGGAGCCCCTGCGCAGCGGTCGGCCTTTCGTCGTTCTTCCACCCGACCACGGAAGCGAGATGCATGGGCGGGAAGAAATATTGGATCGGCTCGGGCAGGTTTGGATTCGGCCCTATCTGACTGCCGGGATCCGGGTCGTTGCCGCTGCACGCTGCGAGGGTGATCACCGCAGTGCAAGTAAGGATGGACGCCGCGATGCGCCCGGCCTGTCTGATGGAGCTTGCTACGCGCATCAATCCGCCACTCCGACGTGATGCCGGTACACCATGGACCAGCCCAGCCAACCAGTGAAGATGAGGATGAGCACGACAACCGCCGAGAGGATCAAGCCGGTGGGAACGATGGAGGTCCATGCATCGCGGGTGTGCACGAGCATGTTGATCACGGACAACACCAGCGCCAGCAGATTACCGAGCACGTGCGGCCAGGCAGGGGGCTGTGCCCTTATCAGCGGATTAGCCAGAAAATCGATCAACCCCACGATCGCTGCAAGGCAGCCCATGATCACGCCGACGGTAACCAGCCAAGCGGAGAAGTCCGCCCACATCATCTCCGCTGTTCGCCAATAGGCCAGATCCGTCAGCAGCGTGCCGACGAAGCAGGCGATCGGAAACGGCACCAGCATCGGATGAATGGGATGTCCCGCAATCCTGGCCGTCGAACGCGGATTGTCACCGACCATAATGCGCAATCCTTCTCAGTTCTCGTCCAACAACGCCCATCCGGCCTCCGGCGGCTGTTGCCGAGAGGCCGGCAGACGACCCATCGATCCGTCAGGCCCAAAAAAGGGCGCTGGCTGGCTGCGCCTGTTAGGCGGCGGACTGGGTCGGCGGGTTCTGGTACATCATCCAGAGCTCGATCGCGGCCAGGACGGCGACCAGAATGCCGATCACGACATGCACGGTCATCGCCGTGGTCGCCTGGAATCCAAGCACCCAGGGCGATACGAGAACCCACAGTCCGACGACTAGGTTCACCCACTCTTCCCAGACGGCAAATGCCGCGAGAGCGGCAATCGAAAGCACGACAATCAAGATTCCGCTGCCGAGGGCGTTCTGCGTCTGCGGGCCTGCCGCAAAGGCGAAGATCCAGGGAGAGAAGAACAGAATTGCCCCAAGGATCAGGTTGGCTACGTCACAGAGCCTGGCGTTTGTCCACTGGTTCATGGCATCCTCCATAGGGAGCGTTTATGGCTCCCGAGTTCGGCAAGGTGGTGCCTGAGTCCGGCGAGATGCGCCCGAAGCCGCTCACTCCGTGTTACGGCAGTGCCCTTGCCCGGCCGGAGTTCCGCATCTGGCGGTACACCAGCCAAATCCGGCTATCTAACTGAATTCCGGGCTTTATGTTCCATTCGGCACCGGCACACCTGGATCACTTGATGGTGATCGAGCGATCCAAAGCCGCAGTGGACATGGTCAGCGGCGACGTGCCAGCGGCGCGGACAGGCTCATTCTTTTCTCGATCTGGTGAAAACATTGGTCGTGGATCGCAGTTCTTGAGACGAGACGCTCTTGCTGGTCTTGATTGCCGCCGAAGCTTGTTTGAGAGGCGCCCGGTCCGGATTGACGCGCGCTACTTTCGCTGCAAAGGTGCTTTAACGACTTGTTTACCATGCGTCAGTCAGGGGTGGGGGGAATTTGGAACGGTTTCTGGGCGCGAACCGCCTTAATTGGGATGATCGGGCCGAACTGCACTCGACCGACACAACGGGCAGCTACCACATCGAGAATGTGCTGGCCGGCGGATCCAATCTCTATGAGCTGGAAACGCGCGAGCTCGGCGATATCGGCGGCAAGGATATCGTCCACCTGCAGTGTCACATCGGTCTTGACACGATCAGCCTGAAGAATCTCGGCGCAGGCAGCGTGACCGGGCTCGACTTTTCACCGACGGCGATCGTGGCGGCGCGGGATTTTGCTGCGAAGGCAGGCACCGACGTGCGCTTCGTGGAAGCGCCACTGTTCGAGGCGGTGGAAGCGCTCGGCCGGACCTTTGACATCGCTTACGTTACATGGGGCTCGGTAAACTGGCTGGACGACGTGTTCCGTTGGGCGCGGGTGGTTGCCGATCTTCTGCGACCCGGCGGCCGCCTCTACATGGCCGAGGGCCATCCATTGATGTTTCAGTGCGATCGAAAGGCCGCAGCCCTGGAATTGAAGCACGATTGGCGAACGCCGATAGCTCGGCCGCTCGCCTGGAACGAGGAACTGACCTACACCGGCGATGACCGCATCTTGAAGCATCCTCGCTATTATGAGTGGATCCACCCGATCAGTGACGTGGTGAACGCGCTGATTTCAGCTGGTCTGACGCTCGATTTTCTCAATGAGCATGACACGGTTTCGTGGCAGCACTTTTCATTTGCAGTGCGGGCCGGCAAGGATATGTACGGCCTGCCAGAGAACTCTCCCAAGATACCGATGGCCTATTCCATTGGCGCGACGAAGCGGAGCGTCGGCAAGATACCATATCTTGTGTCTCACAAGTCGATCGAGGGCCACTAGCCCAAGGTCAACGCTCTTGACGTACTCGGGTCGGAGCATCGAGGTGTGCAATGGCGCTCGTGTCTGCGGTCTTCCGAGCAAGGCTGATCTCGTTTCATGTTGGTCCGCTTCATGCAGCCTGCCTTCAACATCGCGCGGGCGGTGGTGTCGATGTCGACATAACAGCCGGCGTCAGCCATCGGAAAATGCGAAATTTTTCAGGAGTGTGAAGGTCAAATTAAACATTGAACGCTAATATTCCTCATCGGGTCGACCCGAGAACCTGAAATGGCAATTGAGGAATCGCCTATTGGCTTTTTTCCGCGCTAGGTTCGGCGGCATTAAGGAGGCCGTCTTTTCGTCGGCAAATATTCCGGCGGCGATCGCGTTTGTCGTCATCCTTATCAGCGCAGCGTTCGCGGAGCACCAGAACAAGATCGTCTCGGACCAGGCCGTCCGTGCGGACGTGCTGACCAAGGTCAACCTCATCCGCGCCAAGCTCGAAGGCAATATCAACGGAAACCTTCAACTCGTGCATGGACTGGTCGCTGCGGTCGTAACCGAGCCCTATATGGGACAGCAACGCTTCGCTTCGCTGGCGAGTAATCTGTTTGGCGCGAACTCGCAATTGAACAATATTGCCGGCGCGCCCGATCTGGTCGTTTCCCTGATGTACCCGATGGAGGGTAACGAGCAGGCGATGGGCCTCGATTACCGCAAGAACGAGCGGCAGCGTGCGGCTGCGCTAAGGGCGCGAGACGAACGCAAGCTGGTGCTTGCCGGTCCCGTCGATCTGAAGCAGGGAGGACAAGGCTTTATCGGTCGCTTTCCGGTTTTCGTGCGGAGCGCGGGCAATACGGAAAGGTTCTGGGGCATCATTTCCGCCGTTGTCGACGTGCAGCGTCTCTATCGGGCGAGCGGGCTGCTTGACGACGATCTCGGGATTGACATAGCGCTGATCGGCAGGGACGCTCTCGGCCAAAATGGAGACCAATTCTACGGCAATGAGCGGATCGGCAAAAGCGATCCGGTGACGGCCGACGTTTTGCTCCCGTCCGGTTCGTGGCAGATCGCGGCCATTCCCAAAAATGGCTGGCCTTTGACGCCAAGTAACGCATGGTTGTTGCGCGCGATCATGGCGACGGCCGGGGCCTTGGTTGTGTTCCCCTTCCTGGTCACAGGTCGCCTGATCGGCGAAAGACAGCGCAATTATGCGGAATTGCGTCGCTTGTCACGACGCCTGGAACTCGCTCTGGAAGCCTCGGCTATTGGGGTTTGGGAACACGATCTCGCGACCAACGAGCTTACGTGGGATGATCGCGTAAATGAAATATATGGCAAATCAACCGGGGAGCACCGGGGCTACATAGACTGGGCGGGTGCAATCCACCCAGATGATTTGGCTACCGCCAACGCAGATTTCGACAGCGCGGTGGCCAGCGGACGACCCTATTTGTCGGAGTACCGGATTGTGCGTCCGGATGGCGAGGTCCGTCATGTCCGGTCCAAGGCGATCGTTTACCGGGTCGCAAACAACACTCCAAAAATGATAGGCGCGGAATGGGACGTTACAGCCGATGTCCTGCTGAACCAGGATCTGGTTCGAGCAAAACAGCTGTCCGAGTCGAAAAATGCAGAACTCGAGTCGGCCAAAGCGCGCATAGAGCACATCGCGCTTCATGACTCGTTGACCGGCTTGCCCAACCGGCGTTACCTCGACCAGGTACTGGAAGATTACGCGGCAAACGCCAGGCGCTCGGGCGGGCATGCGGCACTGCTTCACATCGATCTGGATCGGTTCAAGCACATCAATGATACGCTGGGCCACGCCGCCGGTGACGCAATGTTGGTTCACGCGTCAACAGTCCTCAGATCGAAGGTCGGCGACGAGGGATTCGTCGCCCGCATCGGGGGAGACGAATTCATCGTTCTGTGCGTGGTGCGCGACGATACCAAGCAACTGGCGCTGCTCGCTGACCGCGTCATCAGCCAGATGCGCGAACCGGTCTACTACCAGGGCCATCGATGCCGTTTTGGTGTCAGCGTGGGAATCGCAGTCGACAACGGAAAAAATATCGAAGCCAAACACCTGCTGGTAAACGCCGATATCGCGCTTTACCGAGCAAAGAGGCGTGGGCGCAATCGATACGAATTCTTCACCGACGCGATGCAAAGCGAAATCGTCGATACAAAGCGGATTGCCGACGAAATTCTCGGCGGCCTTGAGCGCAACGAGTTCATCCCCTTCTACCAGCCCCAATTTGACGCAAAGACGCTCGAAATCGTGGGGGTTGAGGCGCTGGCGAGGTGGAGACATCCAGAAAAGGGTATTTTGGCGCCCGATGTCTTCCTGAGAATTGCGGAAGAACTGAATGTGGTCTCGATCATCGACCAAGCCATATTGAAGCAGTCGCTTTTGGACTTCAAAGAATGGTCCGCTGCGGGACTCCACATTCCGCGGGTATCGGTCAATGTTTCGGCGCGACGCCTTCAAGATGAGGAGCTCATCAAGAGCTTGCGAGAACAAAATATCGAAAAAGGGACAGTTTCATTCGAGCTTGTTGAGTCAATTTTCCTGGACGAGAACGACGACCTTGTCACCTGGAATATCGAGCAGATAAAAGAACTCGGGATTGACATCGAAATAGACGATTTTGGTACTGGTTACGCTTCGATAGTCAGTTTGCTCAAGTTGCAGCCTCGCCGGCTAAAGATAGATCGGCAGCTGGTCACCCCAATCGTCAAATCGCCGCGAAGAAGGCAGGTTGTCTCGTCAATCATTGACATCGGCAAGTCCTTGGGTATCGAGGTCGTGGCGGAAGGTGTCGAGACGATGCAGCACGCACGGATACTCAAAGGCCTGGGCTGCGACATGTTGCAGGGTTATGCCTTCGGCTACGCGCTCGATTCCGACGGACTAAAGGCCTTTGTTCGATCCCGGCGGCTGCGCACAGCCAGCTGAGCGCCAGTCCCCGCATTTACCGGCGCGATCGGCGTTGAGCGTCGCATCAATATGCGCGTGGCAGGCCAGGCCGGTAACAATAAGCCTCAAATAAGCAGCAGGCCCTTCATGCTGGAGTGGCCTTTCCTGCCGATGATGATGTGATCGTGAACGGCAATGCCAAGCGGTTTGGCCGTCTCGATGATCAGCTTGGTCATCTCGATGTCGGCGCGCGACGGCGTCGGATCGCCCGATGGATGGTTGTGAGCCAGAATAATCGCCGTCGCCGAGAGCTCCAAGGCGCGCCTGACCACCTCGCGCGGATAGACCGGCGTGTGGT
This sequence comes from Mesorhizobium sp. M1423, assembly GCF_040317575.1. Taxonomy (NCBI): domain Bacteria; kingdom Pseudomonadati; phylum Pseudomonadota; class Alphaproteobacteria; order Hyphomicrobiales; family Phyllobacteriaceae; genus Mesorhizobium; species Mesorhizobium sp. M1423. The sequence continues at coordinate 35,904 of NZ_JAMYKU010000027.1, read as the reverse complement.
CAACGGTGCCGACCTGCTGCACTTCGTCGGCGATCAGTGCGTTCTTCTTGTCGAGGAACAGGATGCGGAACTGCTCCCGCTCCTCGAAGGCCATGACCGACCGGCAGTATTCGAGAACCTGCGTCCAGGTTGACAAAAGCTCGCGGCCGGCGATCTCGCCGCGCGCCATGCGCTGCGCCGTTGCAGCAACCACCTTCAGGTCGAGCGCCACCGCCGGGCCGATGCCCTTCACCTCCTGCAGCCGCTCGACAGGCGCGCCGAGCACTTCGGCCAACGTGCCGAAGCGCGCCAGCAATGCCTTGGCGACCGGCTTGGTGTCGGCGCGCGGGATCAGCCGAAACAACAAAAGCTCGAGCAGTTCGTAGTCGGGGAGGGTGTTGGGACCGGCGGCGAAGCGCTCGCGCAAGCGGTCGCGATGGCCGAAATACTGCGGCTTGTCGGCGGCCACTGCCTTGGCGGGCGATCGTACCGGCTTTTCGGGAAAGAAGGCCCGCTCGTCATCGTCACCGGTCATGGCTGCCCGCACCCAGCATTTGCCGGGCAAGGTGACGCCCGATCTGCCAGACACTAGGCCCGCAGGCCGGGGCGGTCGAGGTTTTTTGGCGACAGCGTGAAAATCTCGCAGCCGGTCTCAGTGACGCCGATCGTGTGCTCGTACTGCGCCGACAGCGAACGGTCGCGCGTCACCGCAGTCCAGCCGTCCGACAGCACCTTTACATGCGGCCGGCCGAGATTGATCATCGGCTCGACGGTAAAGATCATGCCCGGCCGCATCTCCACGCCTTCGCTGGCGCTGCCGTAATGCAGGATGTTCGGCGCGTCGTGAAACAGCCGGCCGACGCCGTGGCCACAGAAATCGCGCACCACCGAGCAACGCTCGGCTTCGGCATAGGTCTGGATGGCGGCACCGATGGCGCCGGTGCGGGCGCCCGGCTCGATCGCCGCAATGCCGCGCATCAGGCACTCATACGTGACCTCGAGCAGCCGCTCCGCGGCACGCTTGATCGTGCCGACCGGATACATGCGCGAGGAATCGCCATGCCAGCCGTCGAGGATATAGGTGACGTCGATGTTGACGACGTCGCCGTCCTTCAACGGTTTGTGGTCGGGTATGCCGTGACAGACGACGTGGTTGATCGAAGTGCAGGACGATTTCGTGTAGCCGCGATAGTTGAGCGTCGCCGGAAGCGCGCCATGGTCCATGCCGAACTCGAAGACGAAACGATCAATCGCCTCAGTGGTGACGCCGGGCGCCACCATCGGCACCAGTTCGTCGAGGCAGCGCGCAGTGAGATCGCACGCCTTGCGCATGCCGGCAAAGCCTTCCTCGTCGTAAAGACGGATCTGGCCGGTGTTTCTGAGCGGTGCCGTGGCGGCGTCGAGATAGGTGACCATTTTTGTCCGTCTTGTAGGGATGGGAGGCCTGGATGAGCCCCGCAAGAGAAATCTCCCCAGATTTGGCACTGGAAAGCGCAAGGTTCAAGGACGAACTGCCGGCGACGACCGAAGACCGGCGATATTCAGGCCTTTGGGGGCACTCTCCTTGCCTGTAGCGGCCCATGCTTCCGACCGGCTCATTTGGCTACCGCAGTGACGACACATTTCTAGGCGAGAAGTCGGCCCAAGCATAAGCCGCCACGGCAACTTTTTGCGACGAACGGCATTGCTGCGGGGGCATCGGTTCGGGAGAGATCGAATGGACAGACTGCAATTCGAGGTGCCGGTGCGGATCGCGCCTGTGCCCGGCCAGCCGGTCGAGGAAATCTACAGCGTCGAGCAGGCGCTCGATCTCCTGCAAACATGGCCGGTTCGCCGGAAGGGGCCAACCTACCAGGCCGCGTTCAACGCCTGTTTCGGCGCCACTGTGGACATCGTCGAGACCGAGGACGCATGGCGGGCCTTCATGGCCTTTTGCCGGGTGAGCGGCCTCCTGGCCAGGGATATGATGGTGCCGCGCAAGCGCCCCGGCGAGGCGAGGGGGCTGCGGGCGTAGGGAGCCGTCGACATAATCTTCAAGTTGTCTGGCAGCCTTTGCCGACATCCTCATCAGAGTGGTGGTCCGGCAAGGTCACGCAGCGCGTTAGCGATGGCATGTGCTAAGTACTTGAGGTCTCTGGTACGCCCAAGGGGAATCGAACCCCTGTTACCGCCGTGAAAGGGCGGTGTCCTGACCGCTAGACGATGGGCGCGTTCAGATGTGAGCGCTTATAGTTGCGTCGCGACAAACCGGCAACCCGTCTGCTGCCGGCTGCGACAACTTTTTTCCTTTGGCTCCAAACCGCGTCTTTCCGACAGCCAAGCTGGTTTTTGCGGCATGATGCAACGCCGCCGAAGGGCCTTCAGTGGCGGAAGAACCTCGCCCTAGCCGCGCCTGCGGCAGCGCCAGTTCCAGTCGCGCTCCGGTCCGACATCGACGTGGACGGATTCGGTGTGGCAGTAGGTGCCGACGCCGCCGCGGCCCGGCATGGTGCGGACATAGCTCGCCAGTTCCCATTTTGAGACGCCGGGAACCTGGATGTCGGCGGCGGCGCAGTACATGTGCAGCGAGTTCTTGGCACCGTTGGCGCGACGGTTGCGGGCCGGATCGCGATAGCCGGAGGTAACCGTCATCTTGCGGCCGTAGTGGCCTTCGATCGTCTTCAGCACGCGAACCAGCGACGGCTTCAAGCAGGCGACATCGACGCTTTCGTTCTGTTTCAGGAGACCGTTGGGTGCCAGCCGGGCGAGGCCGGCGGCGGAGGCGACCTGGTAGGCGCCACCCGAACCTTCGTCTTCGTTGAGGTCGACATCACTCTCGTCGTCGAGGCCGGATTTGCGCTTGATCTCGAACAGTGCCGTCTGGCGCACGCCGGGCAGCGCATCGGCCGTGAAGTGGCTGGTATCGCCGGCCGATGCCAACTGCACCGGCTTTTCAGCCGGGTTGGCCGAGGCCAGGGTGACGGTGGGCTTTGCCGCGGGCGTCGCCTTGGCCTGCAAGACCGCTGGCTGCCCGCCCGATCTGCTGTTGGCCGGCGATGCCGCCGAAGCAGGCGTAGCGCTGAACAGCGAGGCCAGGAAGTTTTTCTTCGGTGCATAGGCCTGTGGCTGCGGCATCTCGCCGGCGGTCACATAGACCGGGTTGTTCATCGCCGGCGCGGCGGCCTTGGCATCGGGCTTCGATGCGCCGGCATCGGCGGCGGCACTGTTCTGCGCAACAGCGTTGGCCTGTTCAGCCGCCTCGGCGTTTGGTTGCAGCGGTTGCGGCGAATGTCCCGCGATCGTCTCGGCCGCCGTGGGAACGGCGATCGGGAAGCCGGCATCGGACTTGGCCCCTGGCTTGGCCATTGGCACATAGGCGACCTGCTCGGGAAGGTTGGCGTCGCCCTCTGCATTCATCGTCATTTGTGCGGTTGTCATCTGCGACGATGAGGCGGCCGTGCTGGCCTGGGGCGCACCGGCGGCCGTGCTGATTTCGGTGGCCGAGGCATTATAGCCTGGCATGCCGACCGACATGGTCGGGTCGCCGGCAGAGGTGCAGGACGCCAGAAGCACCGAGAAAAGCGCCGCCACAATGGCGCGGCTTTCTCCCTTCGCGAGGCGCGATCCTGCTGATCTCAAAACAAAATTCCCCCTCGATATCCGACCGGTTCGTCATTGGCGCGGCGTCGAAACGTCTCGTCGAAATGACCCTTGTTCCCCGAACCGGAAACGAGACCTGTGTCAAATCTGCAAGCCTCAAAGTAATTTGGCGGCTAGAGGATGAATCAAGGCTGCTCAGGGTTGACGACACCATTTCGCCCGCTTTTGGCGGCGCGTCAACTCACCACACATTACAGATGGTTACACACGCACCTTGACATAGGTGCCGGGGGCTTCGCCTAGAACTTGCATATGCTCGCCCGGTTTGCGGGCCGGTACGCGGGTATTGTCCCTGGCTTCGATCCAGCGCTGCCAGTGCGGCCACCAGGAGCCGGGATGGTCAGTGGCCCCGGCGAACCACTGGTCGAAGTCGCCAGCCGGCTTGCCGCCGGTCCAGTAGTGGTATTTCTGCGCCGCCGGCGGATTGACGACGCCGGCGATGTGGCCGGAGCCGGCCACGACGTAGTCGACCTTGCCGCCGAAATATTTCGAGCCGAGGAACACCGACAGCGCCGGCGCGATGTGATCCTCCTTCGAGGCGAGGTTGTAGACCGGGATGGTGACATCCTTCAGCGAAACCGTGCGGCCCGCCAACTCCATCATGCCTTGCGAAAGCCTGTTCTCAAGATAGCAATTGCGCAAATAGAAGGAATGGTTGGCAGCGCCCATGCGGGTCGAATCGGCGTTCCAGTAGAGCAGGTCGAAGGGCAGGGGATCCTTGCCGCGCATGTAATTGTTGACGACATAGGGCCAGATCAGGTCGCCCGAGCGCAGCATGTTGAAGGCGGTCGCCATCCTCGTGCCGTCGAGATAGCCTTTTTCGCTCATTGCCTTTTCAACGGCCGCGACTTGCTCCTCATCGACGAACACTTTCAAGTCGCCGGCATAGGTGAAATCGACCTGCGTGGTGAAGAAGGTCGCCGATTTGATGCGGTGGTCGCCTTCCTGCGCCATCAAGGCCAGCGCTGCCGCCAACAGCGTGCCGCCGACGCAATAGCCGATGGCATTGACGTCCTTTTCGCCGGTGGCCTTTTCAATCGTGTCGAGGCCGTATTGCAGGCCCTCCCTGATATAGGCCTCCCAGCTCTTGGTGCCGTGCCGCTCGTCCGGATTGATCCAGGAGATGACGAAGACCGTGTGGCCTTGCTCGACCGCCCAGCGGATGAAGGATTTTTGCGGGTTGAGGTCGAGGATGTAGTATTTGTTGATCCATGGCGGGCAGATCAGCAGCGGCCGCTTGAGCACGGTGTCGGTCGCCGGCTCGTATTGCAGGATTTCAGCGACGTCGCTGCGGCCGACCACCTTGCCGGGGGTGGTGGCGAGATTCTTGCCGATCTCGAAGGGTGAGTAATCGGCCTGCCGCAGCTTCAGGTCGCCCTTGCCTGCGGCAATGTCCTCGGCCAGCATCTTCATGCCGCGCACCAGATTTTCGCCGTTCGAGGCGACGGTCTCGCGAAACAATTCCGGATTGGTCAGGATGAAATTCGACGGCGAGATGGCGTTGGACACCTGCCTGACATAAAAGCTGGCCTTGTGGCGGGTGTGCTCGTCCAGACCGTCGGCGTGCTCGACCAGTTCGGCCGCCCAGCGCGAGGTGACGAGATAGGCTTGTTTGAGGAAATCGAAAAAGGCGTTGCGGCCCCATTCCGGGTCCTGGAAACGCTTGTCGCCGCGCTCGGGCTTGACCGCATCCTCGGTCTCCTCGGCACCGGCGCCGATGCGCTGAACGGCATTGGCCCAGACGGCCATATAGCCGGAAAACAATCGTGTCTGTGCCTCCAGCGCGCGCTGCGGGTCGGAGAGCCAGTATTCGGTGAGTTTGGAGAACGTCTTCACCATGTCGACGACCGGCTCGGCGACATGATCGCGCACCTCGCCCTTTTCCCGCGGCTCGGCCCATGCCGAGGCGGCCTTGCCGGCCTGCTCGATCATGCGGGCCATGTTCAGAGCGAAGCGTTCCGGGTCCTTAACCAGATATTGCTCGACGGTCGAAGGTTGGTCATCTTCCGCTTTGCCCGAATCGGGTGTTTTGGACATGGTTCGCGGGGTTCCTCCCGAAGCGTTTTGTTGACATATTACCATGGGATATCGGACAGGGTCCAACGTGCTCTAACCCGGCCGCCAGGAAAACAATATGACGATTAATATTGGCACGAACGTTTTTTCCGGCACTGGTCGTTTTTGCCGCATGGCGCTCGTCCTGCTGGCGATGGCCGGTTGCACGAGCAGCAACATAGAAGGTGCAGCGCCCGCCACCGGCCTTGTCGGGGCGAAGGACACCGGTTCCTACCCGAACCTGAACATCCCGCCGCAGGTGGCGGCCGAGCAATTCACCGACGAGGAAAAGAACGCCAAGCTCGCCCAGCTGAAGGCCGAGGAGCAGGGCCAGGCCGCGAAGGGCGGCGGCGTCAAGGTCGCGGACCAGGCTGCGCTGGACCAGCTGGCAAAAAAACACGGCGCCGAGGCGCTGAAGCAGATCGAAGGCAAATGCGACCCCGCTCTCGACCCTAATTGCAAATAAGCTTATACGCGCGACCGCAACCTCACTGTCTGGAACTGCCATGGAAGAATTTCACAAGGTCCGCCGGCTTCCGCCCTATGTCTTCGAACAGGTCAACCGGCTGAAGGCCAGTGCCCGCTCGCGTGGCGCCGACATCATCGACCTTGGCATGGGCAATCCGGACCTGCCGACGCCCAAGGCCATCGTCGACAAACTCTGCGAGGTAGTGCGTGATCCGCGCACGCACCGCTATTCGTCGTCGCGCGGCATTCCGGGCCTGCGCCGTGCCCAGGCCAATTATTATGCCCGCCGTTTCGGCGTGAAGCTCGACCCGGACAGCCAGGTGGTGGCGACGCTCGGGTCAAAGGAGGGCTTTGCCAATATGGCGCAGGCGATCACCGCCCCCGGCGATGTGATCCTGTGCCCCAATCCGACCTATCCGATCCACGCCTTCGGCTTCATCATGTCGGGCGGCGTCATCCGCTCGCTGCAGGTCGAACCGGACGACGGTTTCATCCCGGCGCTGGAGCGCGGCATCCGCCATTCGATCCCGAAGCCGCTGGCGCTGATCCTCAATTATCCGTCCAACCCGACGGCACTGGTCGCCTCGCTCGATTTCTACAAGGAGGTGGTGGCTTTCGCCAGGAAGAACGACATCATCATCCTGTCGGACCTTGCCTATTCGGAGATTTATTTCGACGGCAATCCGCCGCCTTCGGTGCTGCAGGTGCCGGGCGCGATCGACGTCGCGGTCGAGTTCACCTCGATGTCGAAGACCTTTTCGATGCCGGGCTGGCGCATGGGGTTTGCGGTCGGCAATGAAAGGCTGATCTCGGCGCTGACGCGGGTGAAATCCTATCTCGACTACGGCGCCTTCACACCGATCCAGGTGGCGGCCGCGCATGCACTCAACGGCGACGGTGCCGATATCGCCGAAGTGCGCGAGGTCTACCGCAAACGCCGCGATGTCATGGTCGACGCCTTCAGCCGTGCCGGCTGGACCATTCCCGCACCGGCGGCGTCGATGTTCGCCTGGGCGCCGATCCCGGAGCCGTTCAAGCACCTCGGCTCGCTTGAATTCTCCAAGCTCCTGATCGAGCACGCCGACGTCGCGGTGGCGCCGGGCGTCGGCTTCGGCGAGCATGGCGACGATCACGTGCGCATCGCGCTGGTCGAAAACGAGCACCGGATCCGTCAGGCAGCGCGCAACATCAAACGCTTCCTCGCATCCAGCGCCAAGCAGCCGAATAACGTCGTACCGCTCGCCGCGCATCGCTGAGTTTTCTACACATCAATCGACCGAATGGGGCGTCGCCGGACATGGCTGAAGCGTTGCGTGTTGGAATTGCCGGCCTCGGCACCGTCGGTGCGTCGGTGGCTCGCGTGCTGCGCGACAAAGCGGCGGAACTGACGCGGCAGTGCGGACGCGACATCGTCGTGTCGGCGGTTTCGGCCCGCGATCCCAAACGCGACCGCGGCGTTGATCTTGGCACAGCACAGTGGTTCGACGACGCCGTCAAGATGGCGCAGACCGCCGAGATCGATGTATTCGTCGAGCTGATCGGCGGCGACGAGGGCGCGGCACGGTCCTCGGTGAAGGCGGCGCTCGAGGCCGGCCGCCATGTCGTCACCGCCAACAAGGCACTGCTTGCCAAGCACGGCGTGTCGTTGGCCGAGATCGCGGAAAAGAGGGGTGTGCTGCTCAACTACGAAGCTGCGGTGGCCGGCGGCATTCCGGTCATCAAGACGATGCGCGAGGCGATGGCCGGCAATTCGGTGACCCGCGTCTTCGGCATCCTCAACGGCACCTGCAATTATATTTTGACGCGCATGGAAGCCGAGGGCCTGTCCTTTGATGCCTGCCTGAAGGACGCCCAGCGGCTGGGCTATGCCGAAGCCGACCCGACCTTCGACATCGAGGGCCACGACACCGCGCACAAGCTGTCGATCCTGACCAGCCTTGCCTTCGGCACGAGGATTGCGGCCAATGACATCTACATGGAGGGCATCTCCAACATCAGCCAGGCCGATATCCGCGCGGCCGGCGATCTCGGCTACCGGATCAAGCTGCTTGGCGTCGCCCAACGCACCGAAAGCGGTATCGAGCAGCGCGTTCACCCGACCATGGTGCCGACGGCCTCGGTCATCGCGCAGGTGCACGGTGTCACCAATGCGGTCGCGATCGAAACCGACATCCTCGGCGAATTGCTGCTTTCCGGCCCCGGTGCCGGCGGCAACGCCACCGCTTCGGCGGTGATCGGCGACATTGCCGACATTGCCAAGAGCCGGCCTGGCTTCCAGCATGGCCCGGTCTTCGGCCGGCCGGCGAAGGAATTGAAGCCCTACAAAAAGGCGCAGATGCGCAGCCATGCCGGCGGTTATTTCATCCGGCTGACCGTGCACGACCGCCTCGGCGTTTTCGCCGCGATCGCCAAACGCATGGCCGACAACGACATTTCGCTGGAATCGATCGTGCAACATGCCGCAGGGCCGGAAACCGAGGCACAGAAGACAGTCATCCTGGTCACCCACGAGACGACCGAGGCGGCGGTGCGCAAGGCCGTCGACGGCATCACCAGGGACAGCCTTCTGACCGACAAGCCGCAAGTCATCCGCATCGAGCGGGCCGGATAGCAGTCTCACATTTTGCGTTTAATCGATTGATATTGCTGCGCTTTCAAAAAGGTCCAGCGCAGGTCTTGCTGTTGTCACGAGGCTTTGACACAAGAAGCGCGTCTCTGGCGGGAGGCTAATGCATGTCGCCCAAAAGTGTGCGGCGGTTTTGGGACAACGACATGCATAGAAACAAAGTGCCAACGAGGATTATCCATCGATGAATGTGGCCCAGAACATTGTCGCCGGCCTCGACCGGATACTGACCATGGAATTGGTGCGCGTCACCGAACGCGCCGCGGTCGCGGCCGCCAGATTGCGCGGACGCGGCGACGAGAAAGCCGCCGATCAGGTCGCGGTCGACGCCATGCGCCAGGAGCTTAATCGTCTCGCCATCAACGGCACGGTGGTGATCGGCGAGGGCGAGCGCGACGAGGCGCCGATGCTCTATATCGGCGAGGAGGTCGGTACAGGCAAAGGCCCGGCTGTCGACATCGCGCTCGATCCGCTCGAAGGCACGACGATCTGCGCCAAGAACCTGCCCAATGCGTTGGCCGTCATCGCCATTGCCGAAAAAGGCAGCCTTCTGTTCGCGCCGGACGTCTATATGGACAAGATCGCCATCGGCCCGGGCTATGCCGATGGCATCATCGACATCGATGCCTCGCCGGCCGAAAATATTGCCAGCCTGGCCAGGGCCAAGGGCGTTCCGGTGGCAGAGATCACCGCCTGTATCCTCGACCGGCCGCGCCATGGCGCCTTGATCGAAGCCGTGCGGGCGACAGGCGCCGCGATCCGGCTGATCGGCGACGGTGATGTCGCCGGCGTCATCCACACCACCGACCCGGACGAAACCGGCATCGACATCTATCTCGGCACCGGCGGTGCGCCGGAGGGCGTGCTGGCGGCGGCGGCCTTGCGCTGCACCGGCGGCCAGATGCAGGGCAGGCTGATCCTTGACACGCCGGAAAAGCTGGCGCGCGCGGCGAAGATGGGGATCTCCAACCCGAAACGGATCTACCACACGCAAGACATGGCACGCGGCGACGTGCTGTTTGCCGCGACCGGCGTCACCGACGGCAATATGCTGGCCGGCGTCAAGTTCGGCCGCAATTTCATCACCACGCACACGATCGTGCTGCGCTCGTCGTCGCGAACCGTGCGCGAAATCAAGGCCAGGCACCAGGATCTGGAAAAGTTTTGATTTCGACTCAGTTAGCCGTTGCATATTGTGCGCAATGACAAATTGCAGACGGCGCGTCACGTGACGGGGGAAAGACGCTTTTTCCTAGATGTCAGGCAGTCGGCCACCGGCGTTTCCTGGGAACACCGGCTGACCGAGCGTCAGGACATGGCTGCGCTCGCCATCGCGCAAGGTTATGGCGTGCCCGACATCGTGGCACGCGTGCTGGCCGGGCGCGGCGTCACCGCCGAGCAGACCGAGCGGTTCCTGGATCCGACCATCCGCAACCTGCTGCCCGACCCGGCATCGCTGACCGACATGGAGAAGGCGGCCTCTCGCATTGCCCAGGCGGTGATGGCCAGGGAAAAGGTGGCGATCTTTGGCGACTACGATGTCGACGGCGCCGCCTCATCGGCGCTGCTCAAGCGCTTTCTCGCACATTTCTCGGTGCCGTCGGAGATCTACATACCGGACCGCATCTTCGAGGGTTACGGCCCCAATCCGGAAGCGATGCGCGAACTCGTCTCGCGCGGCGCGACGCTGATCGTCACCGTCGATTGCGGCACCAACAGTGCTGCTTCCATCGACGCGGCGAAGGCCGCCGGCGCCGACGTCGTGGTGCTCGATCACCATCAGGTCGGCGGGCCGTTGCCGGCGGCGGCTGCGGTCGTCAATCCTAATCGCGAGGACGATCTTTCCGGACAAGGCCATCTTTGCGCCGCCGGCGTCGTCTTCCTGTGCATGGTACAGACGGCGAAGATCCTGCGCAGCCGGCTGCCGGATGCCGCAGCGCCGGACCTGCTTGGCCTGCTCGATCTGGTGGCGCTGGGCACCGTCTGCGACGTGGTGCCGCTCACCGGCATCAACCGGGCCTTCGTGGTCAAGGGGCTACAGGTGGCGCGGCAACAGAGAAACGAGGGGCTGGCGGCACTGGCGCGGGTCTCGCGTATCGGCGAGCCGATCAGCACGTTCCATCTGGCCTTTGTGATCGGTCCGCGCATCAACGCCGGCGGGCGCATCGGCGACGCAGCACTTGGCAGCCGCCTGCTTGCAACCGACGACCCGGTCGAGGCCCGCACCATCGCCGAGACGCTGGACCGGCTCAACCAGGAGCGGCAATCGATGGAGCAGGAGATGCTGGCCGCGGCGCGCTCAGAGGCCGACGCCGAGCTTGCCGGCGGCAATGGTCCGGCCATCGTGGTCACAGCCAGCAGCAACTGGCATCCGGGCATTGTCGGCCTGCTTGCCTCGCGGCTCAAGGACCATACAAGACGGCCGGCTTTTGCCATCGCCTTCAACGCCAATGGCGTCGGTACGGGGTCAGGCCGTTCGGTGTCGGGCTTCGACCTCGGCCGGCTGGTGCGCGAGGCTGCCGATGCCGGGCTGATCGTCAAGGGCGGCGGCCACGGAATGGCGGCAGGCATCACCGTCGAGCGGGCGAAGCTCGGCGCGCTCCGGGCTTTTTTCGAAGAGCGCGCTGCGGTGGATGTGTTCCGGCTGCAAGGCGAGGAGAGCCTGGCGATCGACGGCGCGCTTGCCGCCGAGGGCGCGACGCTTGCGCTGCTCGATGCGCTTGAGCGGGCAGGGCCGTTCGGCGCCGGGCATGTCGCGCCGGTGTTCGCGCTGCCGCGCCACCGGCTGGTTGATGCGCGGGCGGTCGGCACCAACCATATCCGCGCCGACCTGCAGTCGGAAAGCGGCGGCCGCATCCAGGCGATCGCCTTTCGCGCCGTCGATACTGCGCTTGGCGAATTCCTGTTCAAGAACAGGGGCAAACCGGTGCACGTCGCCGGCTCATTGTCGGGCAATCACTGGAACGGCAACCGCACGGTGCAATTTCGTATCGTCGACGCGGCGCTTGCCTGAGAGCTCGCTGACCGCTCGGCCTAAGCGAGGACGGTCTGCAGCCGGGTCAGTTCGCCGATTTGCGCCATCGTTGCCTGGTAGCCGATACGGATCGCTTCGTCGGCGCGGTGGAATTCGGTCAGGCCGATATGGCTGAGCTTCGGCTGCAGCGACATGTCCGGCGGGTCGCCGGCCAGCCTGGCGCGCGAAATGCGGTCCTGGATGATGTTGAAGGCTTCGACCATGACGCCGGTGATGCCGAGCCGCGTCTCGCGTGACTGACGTTCGGGATCGGCGTGGCCACCCCTTGGCGCGTCTCTCTCGACGATCAGCTCGCCTGCGCTGTGCTTGATCACTGCGGCGCGGCCGAACAGATCGTAGTGAAGGTTCACTGCAACCACGAGCGGCTGCTCGTAGGCACGGCAGACCGAGACCGGCACCGGATTGACCAGTGCGCCGTCGACCAGCACGCGCCCGTTGCAGGCGACCGGCTCGAACACGCCGGGCAGCGCGTAGGAGGCGCGCATGGCGGTACTCAACGAGCCGCTCGACAGCCAGATTTCATGGCCGGTGCGGATTTCGGCAGCGACGCAGACGAACGGTTTTGGCAGGTCCTCGAAGCGGATGCCGGCTATGTGCTCGCGCAGCCGTGCATCGAGCTTCATGCCACCGAACAGGCCGCTGCCGCGTAGATTGAGGTCGAGAAGGCCAAAAATGCGCCGCCTGGTCAGGCTGCGCGCGAATTCTTCCAGCTCGTCAAGTTTGCCGGCAACATAGCAGCCGCCGACCAGCGCGCCGATCGAGGTGCCGGCGATCATCGACACTTCGATGCCGGCTTCGTCAAGCGCGCGCAGCACGCCGATATGCGCCCAGCCGCGCGCACAGCCGCCGCCCAATGCCAGCGAGATCCCTGTTTTACCTGGAGATTTGGTTTCGGATGCGCCTGCGGCCGAGGAGAGGCCATTGGCCTCCCGAACGTCAGGTCTGTTGCGCAATGACGCCCAGTCGAGCATCACAATCTCCCTTGTCCCACGGTCATCCTACAGGCGGGCCGTATCGAAATCATGAATATACGTGGCTGAAGTGCTGCGAATGGTTCATACTGATGGTGTTTTGGGCTTTCGATACGTTTTTTCCGCATCGAACAGCGGCTTGCTGCCGTCGTTGGCAAGCGTCCCTTTGCCATCGCTCAGCCCCACCGTCCGATAAAAGCATGAACGTCGGCCGGTGTGACAAGTTGCTTCGTGACCCAGCACTTTGACGCGCAACCATATCGCGTCCTGGTCACAATCTGTGAGCATCTCGACGACCTGCTGGACATTGCCCGAGGTTTCGCCCTTCTTCCACAGCGCGTTGCGCGAACGCGACCAGTAGTGCGCGATGCCGGTCTCGAGTGTCAGCGCCAGCGCCTCGGCATTCATATGCGCGACCATCAGCAGCATGCCGTTTTCGGCATCGGTGACGACGACAGTGACGAGGCCGCCGGCATCGAAGCGCGGTGAAAGGACGGTGCCTTCCTCGAGTGCCTTCTTGTCAGATGGAGCTTTCGGGAATTCCAATGCCGACATTCGCCGGTCCCTATTTAGCGAGGGCGGCGCGGGTCTGATCAGTTCCGCCGCCGCGCACCATGGTGACGAAGCGGACCTGCTCTTCAGGTGTATCCTTGAAGACGCCGGTGAAGGTCGAGGTCAGCGTGGTGGAGCCCTGTTTGCGGATGCCGCGCATGGCCATGCACATATGCTCGGCCTCGAGCATGACGGCGACGCCGCGCGGATTGAGCACGTCCTGGATGACGCCGGCAATCTGCGCGGTCATCGCTTCCTGGGTCTGCAGGCGGTGGGCAAAGATGTCGACGACGCGGGCGATCTTGGACAGGCCGACAACCTTGCCGTCAGGCAGATAGCCGACATGCGCCTTGCCGATGATCGGCACCATGTGATGCTCGCAATGCGAGTGGAACGTGATGTCCTTGACTATGACGAGGTCGTCATAGCCGGCGACTTCCTCGAAGGTGCGGCCAAGCTCCTCGGCCGGGCACATATCGTAGCCGTTGAACATTTCGCGGAACGCCTTGGTGACGCGCTTCGGCGTGTCGATCAGGCCCTCGCGCTCAGGATTGTCGCCGGTCCAGCGCAACAAGGTGCGCACCGCGGCTTCGACTTCGGCCTCACTCGGCCGGTCGGTGACCGGCTTTTCCATATAGGCCGACTGCGGCATGAGTTTCTTGATAACGGCGTCCATAAAGGCGTCTCCCGTAGTTCCTCTCTCAGGAGGAACGAGTTGAACGGACCACGACCTTTCGGGTGTTAGAAACTCGCCCGGTTTCCAGCCCGTAAGTGGCGTGAACAGATTTGGGCAGGACGAGACTTGCGGTCGCCTTGTCGATACCCGACTACGACCATTATATATGTTCGTGCCGAGCGAAAGGAAGACGCCAGAGCGGCAATCGCTGTTCGCTGGGCGGCGACGGATTGGAAAAATATGATCGACGATGTCTACAATGCGAAAATTCTGGGTTTTGCCGGAAATATCGCACGGATCGGTCGGCTCGACCGGCCCGACGCAACCGCACGAGCACATTCCAAGCTGTGCGGCTCGACAGTGACCGTCGATCTGAAGATGGATGACGGCGTCGTCAGCGATTTCGCGCATGACGTGAAGGCCTGTGCGCTTGGCCAGGCGTCGTCTTCGATCATGGCGCAGCATGTCGTCGGCGCCAGCGCGGAAGAACTGCGCAGCGTGCGCGAGACGATGCTAAAAATGCTGAAGGAAAATGGCCCGCCGCCCGAAGGCCGCTTCGCCGACCTGAAATACCTGGAACCGGTGCGCGATTACAAGGCGCGCCACGCCTCGACCATGCTGACCTTCGACGCAGTGGTCGACGCGATCGGCCAAATCGAGAAGAAGCGGGCGGAACAGGCGGCCTAAACCTCGGCAAGAAAACGCCGGCTTTCGGCGAATTCCGCCCGGACCCAGTCGGCAAAAGCCCTGGCCGGCTTGGAAAGGTCGTTTAGTCTTCTGGCCACCAGCCAATAGGCGCCGGACGCAACGTCGATGTCGAAAGGCTTGACCAGCGCGCCGGACGCAAGTTCTTCGCCGATCTGCAAAAGATCGCCCAGTGCGACACCATGTCCAAGCAAGGCTGCCTGCTTCGAGAGCGAGGCATCCGCCAGCATCGGTCCACGCGCAGGCACGGCTTCAGGGGTCACGCCGGCCGCTTCGAACCAGCGCGTCCAAGCCTGACGGTTTTCTTCGTGCAGCAATGTATAGCGACCAAGGTCGATCGGTTTTTCCAGAGCTGGCCCGGACGCAAGAAGCGCCGGCGACAGAACCGGTGAATCGACGACCGAGGCAAGCTGTTCGGCTTCGCTGCGTGGCCATGAAGTGGCGTGCGCACTGAAGCGTAGAGCAAGTTCAGGCTGATCGCTGCGGAACTCTATCAACCTCGGGTCGACCTCAAGGGAAACGTCGATATCGGGTCGCAACTGGCGAAATCGGTTGAGCCGCGGCACCAGCCATACGGATGCAAGCGACGGCTCGACGCTGACACGGACCACGGACTGCGTCGGGGCCGCCGTCAATTCCGAAAGCAGCCTGTCGATGCCCCCGAAACTTCTGACCAACTGGTCGAGCAGCCGCCGGCCGGTCTCGGTCAATTCGACGCGGCGATGATGGCGGAAGAACAAAGGTTGGCGCAGGAATGTTTCGAGCTCGCGGATCTGGCGGCTGATCGCCGCCTGCGAAACATAAAGCTCCTCGGCCGCACGGCTGAAGCTCAGGTGACGACCGGCTGCTTCGAAGCTTCTAAGAGCCGTCAGGGGGAGGCGTCCGCGCTTCATTCGCATAACTCAGAGTTATCTGACGTCGACGTTATACTCGTTTGAAGAGCAAGGCCAGCGGCGCTCTAATCGGTGCTCAAAGGAGTGCTGCCATGATCCAGTTTCTCAACATCCTGGGCGATGTCGTGCGGATCGCGACATTTCAATGGCATGAGGAGAAACCGCATGGCGACTGGTGCGAGGGGAGGCCGCCGACCAGCGTCGCCGCATGTCGGAAGCCGACGCCCGACCGGTACCCGGTTCGCCGTTCGAGGCAGTGACGGGATTGCCGGAACGGCATTGCGTTCCCGGCCCGATGCGCACATCTATCCTGAAGGGAAACGCGACGCGGAGACTGTGGTGGTCGGCCAACATCGGCATGCGCACGGCGCCAGGCCGATTCGACAAGGACGCAACTGGCCCGGCCCGTGGCGCAAGACGCCGGGCCGCGTCTTCGGCACGTCGCTCGTCCGGCTCTACCAGCTGACGCTGTCCGGCTTTGTGGGCAATTCCTGCCGGCATCTGCCGACCTGTTCCGAATACGCGCACGAAGCGATCGCCCGGCATGGACTATGGGCCGGCGGCTGGATGGGATTCTTTCGCGTGCTGCGCTGCGGGCCGTTAGGGACGCATGGCATCGACCGCGTGCCCGAAACCCTGGCTGAGCGCTATGTCTGGTTTGCGCCGTGGCGGTACTGGCGGATCGGGAAAAAACGTGGCGACCTAGACAGTTGACCGCAACTGTTCGTTACACAACCGCACCGCTGTTTACGATCTGGTAGGGTTAACCGCAGCTTGCGCGGACATAGCGCATTTAAGACAAAATCGAGACAAGACGCCTCGCTAAGCCGCTCCTGACACCCTTCAGGAGAGATTACCAAATGCGCCGGATAGATCGTCTTCCCTTCGTTTTCGCCGTGGTTCTCTATGTCCTGGCGTGGCTGTTGGGTTTTCCGATCCGTGCGCAATCGGCCCCGCTCGGGGACGTCGAATGCACGCTGATCGTCGACGCCGCGAGCGGCGAGACGCTGTACCGGCAAGGGGTTTGCGACCAGCGCGTCAGTCCCGCCTCGACATTCAAGGTTCCGCTGGCGCTGATCGGCTATGACGCCGGAATCCTGAGCGACGAGCATACACCGAATTGGGAGTACAAAGCGGAGTTCAACGCGCCGAAACGGGACCGCAAGACCGTCGACCCGACGATCTGGGAAAGGGATTCGGTCCTTCGGTTCTCACGCGAGATCACGCGCCGGCTCGGCAGCAAACAGTTTGCCGGCTATGTGTCCAGATTGGACTATGGCAACACCGACGTCTCCGGCAATTCCGGCAAGAATGACGGCCTCACCCATTCCTGGGTGAATTCTTCGCTCGAGATATCGCCGGTCGAGCAGGTCGATTTCCTGCGCAAGCTGCTGGCGCGGAATCTGCCGGTCTCGGACAAGGCCCATGCGATGACCAATGCGATTGTCCCGACCTTCCGGGCGGGCGGCTGGACGGTGCAGGGCAAGACCGGGACGACCAGGCTTGGCGACGATGCCGACAAGCGCTCGCTTGGCTGGTTTGTTGGCTGGGCGCAGAAGGATGCTCGCAAGATCGTCTTTGCCCGCCTCGTAGTCGATACGAAACGTTCCGACACGCCGAAGGGGCTCAAGACGCGGGCGATGTTCCTGAAAGAGCTGTCGAATCTCCTCGGGTGACCTAAATCCGGCTTTACGGCGCCGAAAACTGCCCATAAAAGACCGCTCGCCGCCGGACGCATCCGGCTCTTACTTGATGTAAGTCGCAACCCCAAAATCGCTACGCAGTTTTGGGCGACGTGCATTTTACCACCCGCGCTCGTTTGCGGGACTGGATAGGAGAATTTAATGCTGAATTCCGTTTCCCTGACATTTCCCGATGGCTCCGTCCGCGACTACGACGCGGCGATGACCGGCGCCGGCCTGGCGGAATCGATCTCGAAGTCGCTGGCCAAGAAGGCCGTTGCCTACAGCATCGACGGCACGTTGCGCGACCTTTCCGACCCGATCGGCAAATCAGGCAAGCTCGAAATCATCACCCGCGAGGATCCGCGTGCGCTGGAGCTCATCCGCCATGATGCCGCGCACGTGCTGGCCGAAGCCGTGCAGGAACTTTGGCCGGGAACGCAGGTGACCATCGGGCCGGTGATCGAGAACGGATTCTACTACGACTTCGCCCGCAACGAGCCGTTCACGCCCGACGATTTCCCGGTGATCGAGAAGAAGATGCGCGAGATCATTGCGCGCAACAAGCCGTTCACCAAAGAGGTGTGGTCGCGTGAAAAGGCGAAAAGGATCTTTGCCGACAAGGGCGAGCGCTACAAGCTCGAGCTGATCGACGCCATCGCCGAGGATCAGGATCTCAAGATCTATGCGCAGGGCGACTGGTTCGACCTTTGCCGCGGTCCGCACATGGCCTCGACCGGCCAGATCGGCAACGCCTTCAAGCTGATGAAGGTCGCCGGCGCCTATTGGCGCGGCGATAGCAACAACCCGATGCTGACGCGCATCTACGGCACGGCCTGGGCCGACCAGGCGCAGCTCGAAGCCTATCAGACGATGCTGGAGGAAGCCGAGAAGCGCGACCACAGGAAGCTCGGCCGTGAGATGGACCTGTTCCATTTCCAGGAGGAGGGCCCCGGGGTCGTGTTCTGGCACGCCAAGGGCTGGAGGATGTTCCAGAACCTGGTCAATTACATGCGCCGCCGCCTGGACGAGCAGGGCTACCAGGAGGTCAACGCGCCGCAGGTGCTCGACAAGAGCCTGTGGGAGACCTCAGGCCACTGGGGCTGGTACCGGGACAACATGTTCAAGGTGACGGTCGCCGGCGACGACACCGACGACGACCGGGTGTTTGCGCTGAAGCCGATGAACTGCCCCGGCCACGTCCAAATCTTCAAACACGGGCTGAAGTCCTACCGCGATCTGCCGGTAAAACTTGCGGAATTCGGCAATGTGCATCGCTATGAGCCGTCCGGCGCACTGCACGGGCTGATGCGGGTGCGCGGCTTTACCCAGGACGATGCCCACATCTTCTGCACCGAGGAACAGCTCGCCGACGAGTGCATCAAGATCAACGACCTGATCCTGTCGACCTATGCCGATTTCGGCTTCGACGAAATCACGGTCAAGCTGGCGACCCGCCCCGAAAAACGGGTCGGCACCGACGCGATGTGGGATCACGCCGAGGGCGTGCTGCAGGACGTGCTCGACAAGATCGCGGCGCGGTCGGGCAACCGGATCAAGACGGGCGTAAATCCGGGCGAGGGCACGTTCTACGGGCCGAAGTTCGAATATGTGCTGAAGGACGCCATCGGCCGCGACTGGCAATGCGGCACCACGCAGGTCGACTTCAACCTGCCGGAACGGTTCGGCGCCTTCTACATCGGCTCCGATTCGGAAAAGAAGCAGCCGGTGATGGTGCATCGCGCCATCTGCGGTTCGATGGAGCGTTTTCTCGGCATCCTGATCGAGAATTATTCCGGCCATTTCCCGCTCTGGTTCGCGCCGCTGCAGGTGGTGGTGGCCACGATCACTTCCGATGCCGACGATTACGCGCGAAAAGTCGTTGCGCAGCTGAAGGCGGCGGGGCTGATCGCCGAAACCGACCTGCGCAACGAGAAGATCAACTACAAGGTCCGAGAGCACAGCCTTGCCAAGGTGCCGGTCATCCTCGTTTGCGGCAAGCGCGAGGCTGAGGAAGAAACGGTCAATGTCCGCCGTCTCGGGTCGCGCGACCAGGAATCGCTTGGCCTCGCGGCCGCCGTGAAACTGCTTTCCGACGAGGCGGTGACACCCGACCGCAAGCGCCGCGCGGCCTGAGCCGGCCAATCAGCAACGAAATGGCGGTGGATCGCTCCACCGCCATTTTCATATGCTTGTCACGCCAATTGTGTAGCGAGCCCCATGCTCAAGCTGAAGATGCGCGAAAGACCGTTTCCCGAGCTCTCCTATGCCGGTCCGCATCAGCCGGCGCTGACGCGCTGGTTCATCCACTCGGTCGAAGGCCTGTCGGGACGTGATCGCTTCGCCGCACTCTATGATTTCTGGCGCCGGCAAGTGGTGCCGAACGGCGAGCGCGTGTTCAGCCGCATGCTGGAGCTGATCGACGTCCGGGTGCGGACCGCCGGTCAATGGCCGCCGGCAAACCTGCCCGACACGCCGCTGGTGATTGTTGCCAACCATCCGTTCGGCATCGGCGACGGTATTGCCGTGCTGTCGCTGGCGGAGTAGCTCGGCCGACCGTTCCGCGTCATGATCCACAAGGATCTGCTCAAGATCCGCGAGATGGAGCCCTATTCGCTGCCGATCGACTTTTCCGAGACCAAGGACGCGCTGAAGAACAACATGGCGGTCCGCCATGAAGCGGTGCGGCTGCTCAAGGAGGGCGTCACCATCGTCGTCTTTCCGGCGGGAGGTGTCGCCACCGCGCCGAAGGGGTTTGGCCGGGCACGCGATCTGCCGTGGAAGGTGTTTCCGGCCCGTCTCGTTCAGGACGCAAAGGCGTCGGTCATCCCATTGCATTTTTCGGGCCAGAACGGCCGGCTGTTCCATCTGGTCAGCGGACCGATGAACATGGCCGAACGCGACGGGCGTGTGGCGAAATTCGTCGGCAAGGCCTCGCTGACACTGCGCACATCGCTGCTCATCCGTGAATTTGCGCGGCTCTCCGGCAAATCGATCGACGTGCGCGTCGGCGACGTGCTGGGGTGGGACGAACTGGAGCCGCTGCGAGACCGCAAGGCCTTGCTCGACCGCCTTCAGCGCGGCGTCTTCGATCTGGCGCCGGCCGAGACGACTGGCCGCGTGCCGTTGCTGGCGCGACGCATGCGCAAAGCAGCCTAGAGGGGGCGCGGCTTAGTCGGCGCCTTCCTCGGAATCGATGGCCGAAGCTTCGGTTGCCAGGACTTCGATGTCCTGATTGTGTCCGGCCACCACCGTAAAATCCTTCTGGTAGATGCGGTCGCGGTTTTTGGCGATGATGGTGTAGTCGCCCTCGGCCAGCACCATCGAGGCAAAGGCGCCGACGGTCTCCTTGATCGGGTCGCCGGACTCGTTCAGCAGCGACCAGGAGGTGTCGGCGATCGCCTCGCCGCCCGGCTCGCGCACCAGCTTCATGGTCATCTCGGCGGCACGATGCTCGACCGTCGCTTCGGTCAGCTTGCCGGCCTCGACGCGGATGTCGGAGCGGATGACCGCGTTCACAGCGCCATAGGTCGAAACAACGTGGTAGGTGCCGGCATTGAGCCGCACGACGCTGTTCGGCTCGACATCGGGTATGATCAGCGCGCGATCGCCATCGGCCGCGGCGTGGCTCTCATAAATCGAGAAGCGCAGCTTCTTCGGCGGTATGCGCACCCCTCCCGACAGCACGGCATCAAGCTTGAGGCCGCCGGCATCGAGCACGAGGCTCTCACGCTTGGCTTCCTTGCCGACGGTGATGCGCTTGGTGGCGCCGGCCCGCCCGTAGGAGGCATGGACCAGATAGGAACCCGGCTCGAGCTGGAATACGGCGGTGCCGCCATGAGCGGAGGCGACCATCGGCAGCTTGCCGTCGCTGGCCGATTCGGGCTTGAAGACGCGCCAGACGATGCCGCGCGTGATGTCGGCACCCTTGTCGGTCAATTGCGCCGACAGCGTGATCGCCCCGCTGCTGCCCAATGCCAGCGATGTCTCGCTTTTCGGAGGCGCATAGCCCGAAATTCCGGGAAGTTTCAGATCACTGAGGCCGTCTACATTCTGGGCGGCGGCAAGCGAAACCGGCACCATCAACAGTGCGGCAGCGAGCCATATCAGGAAAAGACGCAATGTCCCCTCAAACATGCCTTGCGTTGAAGCCCAATGCGGTGGCAATTTCAAGGCTTAAGAGTCCGGTCGGCTTCTGCTAGAGGGCTCTTTGTCCGGCGCGTCGCGCCAATGCCCCGAGCCGCCCGATATCCCGATGGCGCGCTTCAGCTCAAATTCCAGGAGACTTGCGCCCATGGCGTCGCCGATCATCGATTTTCTGCTGACCCGAAATTCCGCGCCGATCCCGGATTTGAAAGAGCCGGCACCGGGCGATGCGGAGATCGCGACCATGATCGCCGCCGCCTCGCGGGTGCCGGATCATGGCCGGCTGGAGCCCTGGCGTTTCATCCTCTATCGCGGCGAGGCTCGCGTCGAGATCGGCAAGGAGTTGGCAGCACTTGCCGAACAGCGCGAAGGGCCGTTGCCGGAAGGCCGCCGCAACCAGGAATTGGCACGCTTTTCGCGGGCGCCGCTGGTCATCGGCGTGATCTCGATCCCCAGGGAAAATCCAAAGATCCCGCAATGGGAGATGTTCCTGTCCGGCGGCATGGCGGCGATGAATCTGATGATATCAGCCAATGCGCTGGGCTACGGCACCAACATGATCAGCAACTGGTATTCCGACGTGCCGGAGGGCAGGGCGATCCTCGGTCTGGCGCCGCATGAGCGGGTCGTCGGTTTTGTCCATATCGGCTCCTATCAGGGGCCGGCGCCGGAGCGGCCACGGCCCGATCCGGCAAAGCTCTACGCCGACTATTCGGGGCCGTGGGTGCGGTAATTTTCGACGCGGGGCAGACCCCTAAGCGTCAAGCCCAGCTGCCCTGGCTCGCGCCAGGAGCCGCTCGGCGAGCTTGAGATGCGGCCGGTCGTACATCTTGCCGTCGATGCCGACGACGCCGGGGTTTCCCGCCGCCTTGAATGCCTCGACGATCGCCAGCGAATTTTTCACCGCTTGCGCCGAAGGCGTGAAGGCGGCGTTGATGACCGGCACCTGCGCCGGATGGATCGCCATCTTGCCGGTGAAGCCGTCGCTCTCGGCCTCGGCGCATTCGGCCTCGAAGCCGGCCATGTCGCGAAAATCCGGAAAGACGGTGTCGATCGCCGCGACTTCCGCGGCATTCGCCGCAAGCAGGGTCATGGTGCGGGCGAAGCGGAATACATCCGTGTAGCGGCCATTCGCGTCGCGCGTCGAGCGCGCGCCGATTGCCGCCGACAGATCTTCCGCGCCCCAGGTGACGCCGACAAGCCGCGCGCTTGCCTTGGCGTAGGTCACGGCGGCCAGAACGCCGGCGGCCGTTTCTGTGATGATCGGCAGGATCTTTATCGCGCCATCCGGCAGGCCGCTTTCAGCTTCGTGCACCCTGAGCTTGGCCGAGAGATGCTGGACATCCAGTCCGCTGTTCGACTTAGGCAGCATGATGCCGTCGGGCTTCACTGGCACGAGCGCCGCCAGATCGTCGTCGGTCAGTCCGGTCGAAAGGTCATTGACGCGCACATAGATCGCGGAGTTGGTTCGGTGCCTGTGCCCGGCGAGGAAACGCGCCGCTGTGTCGCGCGCCAGCCCCTTGTTTTGCGAGGCAATCGAGTCCTCGAGATCGACGATGACCATGTCGGCGCCCGCGCCAAAGCCCTTCTCCAGCTTCTTTTCCGAATCGCCGGGAACGAAGAGCAGGGAACGCATCGGCTATGCCTTTTTCATCATCATGGCTTGCCTCGTGCATCTGGCAACCAGCACGTCGTTCTGGTTATAAGCGCGGTGCTCGAACTCGACGATACCGCGGTCCTGTTTCGACCTGGAATCGCGCACCGAAACCACCGTGGTCTCGACGCGAATCGTGTCGCCATGGAAGACGGGGTGCGGAAACACCGTCTCCTTCATGCCGAGATTAGCGATGGTGGTGCCGACGGTGATGTCGTTGACCGAGATGCCGATCATCAGGCCAAGCGTGAACAGCGAATTGACCAGGGGCTTGCCCCATTCGCTCTTGGCGGCGAAGTCGAAATCGATGTGCAGCGGTTGCGGGTTCAGCGTCATCACCGAAAACAGCATGTTGTCGCTTTCGGTCACGGTCTTGCGCAGCGTGTGCTTGAACACATGGCCGACAACGAACTCCTCAAGGTAAAGGCCGGCCATGGTCTGTCTCCTCCACTGCTTAAGGGTTGATAGGCGTTGCATACCGGGCTCGCAAGCCAGTTAACGAACATGGTGAACCGTTCGTAAACCATTTGTGCCTACGGTCTCGACAGGCGCCAGAAGCGTTCTGGCAAAGGGCGTAAGCAGGCGACATGGTCGTTTCGCATTTCCTGAAATGGATCCACACGGCAAAGGTGTCGGAGCGTGCTGCGGCGGCAAGCGCGCTGGCTCGCGCCTATGTCGACTCGGACCTGCCTTTCGAGGACCGCTGCGCTGCCGAGGCGGCGCTGACGTTGCTGCTCGATGACGCATCGTCGAAGGTGCGGCTGGCGATCGCCGACGCGCTTTCCATGAGCCATCATGCGCCGCCGCAGATCGTCAGCGCGCTGGCTTCGGACCAGCCCGAGGTGGCCGCTTTGGTACTGGCGCGCTCGCCGCTGCTTACCGATTCCGACCTGATTGATCGGGTTGCCGGCGGCCAGAAAGCGACGCAGAAGGTGATCGCCGACCGGCCGCGCGTCTCGATGTCGGTTGCGGCAGCGATCGCCGAGGTCGGTGAGCCGGAAGCCTGCACCACGCTGCTCGCCAATAGCGGCGCCGACATCGCATCCGTCAGCTTTCGCCGCATGGCCGAGCGTCACGGCCATCTGCCTCTGGTGCGCGAGGCGCTGATCGCCGACATCCGGCTGCCCGCCGACTGCCGGCATATGCTGCTGGTCAAGCTAGGGGAGATGCTCAAGGGGTCGCCATTGGTGCTGGCGCTGATGGGCGCCGCCAGGGCCGAGCGCATCACGCGCGATGCTTGCGTCAAGGCTTCGGTGACACTGATCGAAGGCACGCGGGCGGAGGAACATACCGCACTTGTCGAACATCTGCGCCTGCGCGGCGACCTGACCGCAAGCTTCGTCATCCGCACCATCGCGCACGGCAAGGTCGACTTCTTTGGTTCGGCGCTGGTCGCGCTCAGCCAGCAGCCCGAGCAACGGGTGAGGGCGCTGCTGGCCAGCGGGCATGACATAGCGTTGCAGGCACTGTTCCGCAGCGCCGGGCTTGCCGCCGCCACCCACGCCATCATCCTGCGCGCGCTGAAGGTCTGGCGTGAGGTCGCCAATGGCAAACGCCTCGCCGGCGTCCAGGAAGTCAGCTGGCTGATGCTGAAGGAATTGGGCGGACAGTCCGCCGAAGGCGATCTCGCCAGGCTGGTCAAATCGATCCATCTCGATGCGCTGCGCGCGAACGCACGCGGGCACGCGCTGGCGATCGCGGCTGCTTAAAGCAATTCCAGGAAAAGCGTGAAACGGTTTTCCGACTTGCGTCAAAATAAAAAACTGAGCGGTTCGGCGTTTCCGTGAAACGCTGAACCGTTCCAGGCCTCATCCTTCGCGAAAAATCCGGAAAAGTCTTGCGCACAGTGACAGCCGCCGTCCGCGGCTCGCCTAGCAGAAGACGCTCAGATATCCAGCACTTCCGTCGCGGCGAATTCCGCGCGTTCCTGGATGAAGCGGAAGCGGGCCTCGGGCTTGGTGCCCATCAATGCGTCGACCGCATCCTTGGTCGCCGCCTCGGCGTCGATGACGTCCACCCTGAGCAGCGTGCGCTTTCTCGGGTCCATGGTGGTTTCTTTGAGCTGGGCAGCCATCATTTCGCCCAGCCCCTTGAAGCGGCCGATTTCGACTTTGCCGCGCCCGGTGAATTCGGTGCGCAGAAGTTCGTCCTTGTGCGCATCGTCGCGGGCATAGGCGACCTTGCCGCCTTGCCGGATCGAGTAGAGCGGCGGCACCGCCAGATAGAGATGGCCGCCGCGGACCAGGCTCGGCATCTCCTGGTAGAAGAAGGTGATCAGCAGCGAAGCGATATGGGCGCCATCGACGTCGGCGTCGGTCATGATGATGACCCGGTCGTAACGCAGGTCCTCGTCGCGGTATCTCGAGCGCGTGCCGCAGCCCAAGGCCTGGATCAGGTCGGATATCTGCTGGTTGCCGGCCAGCTTGTCGTTACCGGCGCTGGCGACGTTGAGGATCTTGCCGCGGAGCGGCAGCACCGCCTGGCTGGCGCGGTCGCGCGCCTGCTTTGCCGAACCGCCAGCCGAATCGCCCTCGACGATGAACAGCTCGGCGCCGGCCGCTGCATTCTGCGTGCAGTCGGCGAGCTTGCCGGGCAGGCGCAGCTTGCGCACCGCGCTCTTGCGCGACACTTCCTTTTCCTGGCGGCGGCGCACCCGCTCGTCGGCACGCGCGATCACCCATTCGAGCAGTTTCGAAGCTTCCTGCGGATTGTCGGCCAGCCAATGGTCGAACGGGTCGCGGATGGCGCTTTCGACGATGCGGATCGCCTCGATCGTCGCCAGCCTGTCCTTGGTCTGGCCGACGAATTCCGGCTCGCGGATGAACACCGACAGCATGCCCGCCGCCGAGATCATCACATCTTCGGATGTGACTATCGAAGCGCGCTTGTTGCCGACCAGGTCGGCATAGGCGCGCAAGCCGCGCGTCAGAACGTTGCGGAAGCCGGCCTCGTGCGTGCCGCCTTCGGCTGTCGGAATGGTGTTGCAATAGGAATTTATAAAACCGTCGCCGCCGAACCAGGTCACCGCCCATTCGAGCGAGCCGTGACCGCCCTGCTTCTCGCTCTTGCCGGCGAACATTTCACGGGTCACCTGGAATTCGTCGCCGAGCGAGGCTTTCAGATAGTCCTTGAGGCCGCCCGGAAAATGGAATTCTGCCTTGGCCGGCGTCGTGTCCTTTTCCTTGATCAGCGAGGGATCGCAGGTCCAGCGGATTTCGACACCGCCGAACAGATAGGCTTTTGACCGCGCCATGCGGTAGAGCCGCGCCGGCTCGAACGCAGCACCCTTGCCGAAAATCTGCTCGTCTGGATGGAAGCGGATCTTCGTGCCGCGCCGGTTGTGCACCTCGCCGAGCTGCTCCAGGCCGGTCACCGGAACGCCTCGCGAGAAGCGCTGGCGATAGAGCTTGCGCCCAATCGCAACCTCGACCTCGAGATGGTCGGACAGCGCGTTGACCACGGAAACGCCGACACCGTGCAGGCCTCCCGAGGTCTCGTAGACCTTGCTGTCGAACTTGCCGCCTGAATGCAGCGTGGTCATGATGAGTTCGAGCGCCGGCTTCTTGAATTTCGGGTGCGGATCGACCGGAATGCCGCGGCCGTTGTCGGTTACAGACAGGTATCCGTCGGCGGAAAGCTCGACATCGATGAAGGTAGCATGGCCGGCGACCGCCTCGTCCATCGAATTGTCGATGACCTCGGCGAACAGATGGTGCATCGCCTTGTCGTCGGTGCCGCCAATGTACATGCCCGGGCGGCGGCGCACCGGCTCCAGCCCCTCCAGCACCTCGATATCGGCGGCACTATAGCTCTCGCTGGCATCGCGGGGCGCCGGCCGCTTCGCCGCCTGCACCAGCGGGTCGGCCGGGCGCGCGGCGCGAGCCGGTTGCGGCTGCTTGCCCAAATTGCCGAAAAGATCGTTATTGTCGTCCATGCCGGTCCTGGATTCCGATGCTGCGAATCACCACCCGATACTGCCACGCTTTTTGCGGGCAGGCGACGGAGGTTCCTGTTACGTTCGAGGATAGAGCCTCTTACTGCAAAACCATTCGACAACCAAGCGGCGGAAATGGGGTCGAAGCTTGGAACATCGACGCTTTGTAAACCTTGTCCGAAGGTTACGCCGCAAGGTTGGCTGAAAAACGATATCCGCGGACTGTCGCTGACCTAGAATGCAGCGAAACCCTCAAGAGGCTGTCGCTTAAGCATGTTGGATTACAGTTCGCTCCTGCTCGCAGCGGCGCTGTCGGGCACGTGCCTCAGCATCACCATGTTTGCGATCTGGTTCACCGCGCCACAGGCACGCTTTGTGCTGACGGTGGCGTGCGGCATTCTCGTGCTCGTCGCACATGTGGTCTTGTTTTGGCATTACACAAGAGATCCAAGCCCCTGGCTTTGCCAGATCGTGCTTGCTCTTCTCAGCCTCGGCTTCCTGATTATCTGCCTGTCGGCCATGCAATATCTCAGCATGCGCGACTATAGGCGCGCCATCTTGCCGACCTTGGCTGCGATGGCTGTTTGCGCGGGCGCGACGTATCTCGGGTTTGATGGTGTCGGCTTCATTGTCACCTATGCGACGGTAACGGCGCTACTCTCGCTTATCGGGGCGATGTTCTGGATTGAGGGTGGTCATGATCGCCGGATATTGCTGGTCGTATCGTTCCTGAGCGGCGTCTGTGCGCTGTCGTTCGGACTTTGCGGCGCGGTCCTGCTGGTCAAGGGCCAGTGGGTGCTCGGCGTAGCACCAGACAATTGGGCCGAGCGGGTGAATTCCGTCGTAGCCGTCGCCTGCATGACCGGGCTTGGCGCATTAACGCTCTCCCTGCACCATTTGCAGGCGCAGATCGAATTGAAGGCCGAGACGATGACCGACCCATTGACCGGGCTGATGAACCGGCGGGCGTTAACGGCACTCTACGGCGAGCGGGTCTTCGGTCCGTTTATGTCCGTCGCCATGTTCGACCTCGACCATTTCAAAAGGACGAACGACGTATTCGGTCATCCGGTCGGCGACCAGGTCCTGCGCCGCTTTGCCGCCGTCATCAGGAAATACTCCAGAACCGGCGTCGACGCCTTCCGGCTGGGCGGCGAGGAATTCGTGCTCGTCATGTCGCGGATGACGGAAGAAAAAGCCTATGACATTGCGAGCAAGATCAGCGTCGCCTTCGGTACGGAAGTCGTGGCCACCCAGCTTGGTCCGTTGCGAAGCACAGTCAGCGGCGGCATCGGCTTTGGTGGGACGAGCGGCACCGGTCTCGATGATGTGCTGGCCGAAGCCGACGCCGCGCTCTATGCGGCAAAGCGCGCCGGGCGAAATCGCGTCATCGCCCGGGACAGGGCGAGCAAGGCCGACGGGCCGGCCTTGCGTTCTGCCTGATTGAGGCTTCTATCTTCTTGTTAGACCATGATCTTGTCCGAAAACCGGATTCCACTCTTCGGGATCATGGTCTACTCCGCCGCACCCAGATATTCCGACAGCGGCGGGCAGGAGCAGACCAGGTTGCGGTCGCCAGCGACGTTGTCGATGCGTGACACCGGTGGCCAGTATTTTGCCGCCGTATCGGCATCGCCGGCGGGGTAGGCCGCTTCCAGGCGCGAATAGGGATGGGTCCACTGGCCGGCCAACGCCTCGGCGGCGGTATGTGGCGCATTGACCAGAGGATTGTCGGCCAAGGGCCATTCGCCCTTCGCCACCTTGGCTGCCTCGCCGGCTATGGCGATCATGGCTTCGCAGAAACGATCCAGCTCGCGCTTGGGCTCGGATTCGGTCGGCTCGACCATCAGCGTGCCGGCCACCGGGAACGACATGGTCGGCGCGTGGAAGCCATAGTCGATCAGCCGCTTGGCGATATCGTCGACGCTGATGCCGGCGCTGTCCTTGAGCACGCGGGTGTCGAGGATGCATTCATGCGCAACGCGTCCGTTGCGCCCCTTGTAAAGCAGGGGGAAATGCTCGCCAAGCCGCGTCGCCACGTAGTTGGCGGAGATGATCGCCGTCTCGGTCGCCTGCTTCAGGCCGGAAGCGCCCATCATGCGGATATACATCCAGGTGATCGGCAGGATCGAGGCGCTGCCGAACGGTGCCGCCGCCACGGCATGGGCCGAGCCTTCGGTGACGTGGCCGGGCAGATATGGTTTCAGATGCGCCTTGACGCCGATCGGGCCGACGCCGGGGCCGCCGCCGCCATGTGGAATGCAGAAGGTCTTGTGCAGGTTCATGTGGCAGACATCGGCACCGATATCGCCGGGACGGGCGAGGCCGACCAGAGCGTTGAGATTGGCGCCGTCGAAATAGACCTGGCCGCCATGGCTGTGGACGAGCGCACAGAGGTCGCGCGCGCCTTCCTCGAAAACACCATGCGTCGAAGGATAGGTGAACATCAGCGCCGCGAGGTCTTTTGCATGCTCGGCCGCCTTGGCCTGCAAGTCTTCCATGTCGATATTGCCGTCCTCGGTGCAGCGCACGACGACGACACTCATGCCGGCCATGGCCGCACTTGCCGGATTGGTGCCATGCGCCGAGGACGGGATCAGGCAGACGGTGCGATGGCCTTCGCCACGCGACAAATGATAGCCGCGAATGGCGAGCAGCCCTGCATATTCGCCCTGGCTGCCGGCATTGGGCTGCAGGGTCACCGCGTCGAAGCCGGTGATCTCCGCCAGCCAGCCTTCCAGCTCGTCGATCATGGCGCGATAGCCTACCGAATGGCTCGCCGGGGCAAAGGGATGCAGGTTGGCGACATCGGGCCAGCTTACCGGCATCATTTCGGCGGCGGCGTTGAGCTTCATGGTGCAGGAGCCGAGCGGGATCATGGCGCGGTCGAGCGCCAGGTCCTTGTCGGACAGCCGGCGCAAGAAGCGCATCATGTCGGTTTCCGAGTGGTTTTCGCGGAAGACGGGCTGGGTGAGGAACTCCTTGCCGCGCGGTTTTCCTGGCATGGAACTGCCGGCGGCAACGCCGGCCTTGGCGCCGAAAAGTGCTGCGATCGCCTCCAGATCGGCCTCGGTGGAGGTCTCGTCAAAGCTGATGCCGACATGGTCGGCGTCGATGACACGCAGTAGCCGGCCGGTCTTCTCGGCGGCGGCGGCAAGTGCGGCGGCTCTGCCCTTCACTTCCACGGTCACCGTGTCGAAGCGGCTTCCGCCGAGCACCGAAACGCCTGCTGCCTTGAGGCCGGCAGCCAGGCGGTTGGCCAGCGTGTGGACGCGGCCGGCAATCGCCTGCAGCCCGGCAGGGCCATGCCAGATCGCATAGGCCGTCGCCATGTTGGCGAGCAGCGCCTGTGCGGTGCAGATGTTGGAGGTCGCCTTGTCGCGGCGGATATGCTGCTCGCGTGTCTGCAAGGCCAGGCGATATCCGGGACGGCCCTTGCTGTCCGTCGACTGGCCAACGAGCCGGCCGGGCATCAGCCGCGTCAGCCTGTCGGACACGGCGCAATAGGCGGCGTGCGGCCCGCCAAAGCCCATCGGCACGCCAAAACGCTGCATCGGGCCGACGGCGATGTCGGCGCCAAGCCTGGCTGGCGCGTCGGTCAGCGTCAGGCCCAACGGATCGGCAATGAAGACGACCAGCGCGCCGGCAGCGCGGGCCTTGTCGATCGCTGCCTTGTGATTGCCATAGACGCCGAATGTATCGGGCCAGGAGACCAGCAGGGCGGCGGTGTTGTCGTCGATCACCTCGCCGTCGACCTCGATGCCGAGCGGTTCGGCGCGGGTGCGAACGACGTCCAGCGTCTGCGGGTGCGGCGTGCCGGCCAGTGCCACCTTGGTGCGCTTGTCGCGATGATGGCGCAGCGCAATGCCGACCGCTTCGGCCACCGCCGTCGCCTCGTCGAGCAGCGAGGCCGACGCCACCGGCAAGCCGGTCAGCTCGGTGACCAGCGTCTGGAAGTTGAACAGCATTTCCAGCCGGCCCTGGCTGATCTCGGCTTGGTAAGGCGTGTAAGCCGTATACCAGGCCGGGTTCTCGAACAGGTTGCGCTGGATCACCGGCGGCACGTGGACGCCATGATAGCCGGTACCGATGAAGCTCTTCAGCACCGTGTTCTTTGCCATCGTCGCCGCGAGCTCGGTCAGCGCTTCCGCTTCGCTTGCAGCGGCGGGCAAGGCCAATGGACGGTCGAGCCGGATCGACTTCGGCACTGCCTGGCTGATCAGCGTCTCGACCGAGGGAACGCCGATCGTGGCCAGCATGGCTCTGACGTCTTGGAGGCCCGGGCCGATATGGCGAGCCGAGAAGGGGTAGGGTGCTGCGGTCATCTTGCTGGTCCTGCTATCAACCAATATGGGCTTTGTAAGCGGCTTCATCGAGGAGGCCGTCGAGCTGGCTCTCATTGGCCAGCTTCATCTTCCACAGCCAGCCGTCGCCGGTTGCCGCCGAATTGACGAGCGAAGGATCGGCCGACAGCGCGGTGTTGGCTTCGGTGATCTCGCCGTCGACCGGCGCGTAGACGTCCGATGCCGCCTTGACCGATTCGACCACCACGGCCGTATCGCCCTTGGCCAGCTTTTTCCCTGGCTCAGGCAGTTCGACGAAGACGAGGTCACCGAGCTGCTGCTGCGCGTAATCGGTGATGCCGACGGTGGCGATGCCGCCCTCGACGCGAAGCCATTCGTGATCTTCGGTGAAATAGGTCTTTGCCATTGAAATCATCCTTTGCGGTAGCGATGGGGCGTGAAGGGCAAGGGGTGGATGTCGACCGGGATTTTCGTCCCGCGGACATCGGCGAACAGTCTTGTGCCGGGCTTGGCAAGCGGCGTCCGGACGTAGCCCATTGCCACCGGATGACCGGCCGAGGGGCCGAAGCCGCCTGACGTGACATGGCCGGCAGGGTTGCCGTCGGCGTCGAAAAGGGCAGCACCGGCGCGCACCGGCTGGCGGCCGTCCGGCTTCAGGCCGACGCGTTTTTGCGCCGGGCCGCGCTCCAGGATGGCGCGCAATGCATCGGCGCCGATGAACGCGCCAGAGGCGCGAACCTCCTTGGGGATGGCCCACATCAGCCCGGCGCTGGCCGGATCGATCTCCGGCGTGATGTCCAGCCCGTGCAGGCACAGTCCTGCTTCGAGCCGCAGGCTGTCGCGGGCGGCAAGGCCGATCCACATCACTCGCTCGTCCTCGAGCAACCTGGTGACGAGGGTTCGCGCGTCCGCTTCCGGCAGGCCGATCTCGAAACCGTCTTCGCCGGTATAGCCCGACCGGCTCATGAACCAGTTTTCGCGCGGCTCGATGCCGTGCATGAACACCAGCGAACCGGTCTCGATGCCGGCGCGGGAAAGGGCAGCCCATGCCTCGGGGCCCTGGATGGCCAGGAAGACGCGGTCGAGCGCGTCCACCTTCACGTCGAAATCCTCGGCAAGTTCACGCAGATGCTTTTCGTCGGCGGCGGCGTTGCCGGCATTGGCGACCATCATGAAGCGCTCGACGCCGAGCCTGGTGACGATCAGATCGTCGAGTATTCCGGCGGCCTCATTGAGGAAGAACGTGTATTTGGACTGGGAAACCTGAAGCGCGCCGGCATCGAACGGGCAGGCGCGGTTCAGAAGCGCTGCTGCGCCCGGGCCGCTGATTTCGAACAGCTTCATGTGCGAGATGTCGAACAGGCCGGCATGCTCGCGGCTGTGAAGATGCTCCTTCATCACGCCGGCCGGATAGGTCAGCGGCATCGACCAGCCGGCGAAGGCGCCGAAGCGCGCACCGGCTGCCATGTGCAGATCTTCGAGGGGAAGGTGTTTGGTGTCGTCGCCCGTCATGTCATCTCCAGAGTCGCACGCAAGCGGTCGCGAATGGCGACCAGTCCGTGCCCCTCTGTCTGAAGCCTGAGAGACTCGCGCCCCGTAACTCTGTCGGCAGCGCTTACACCTTCGGCGCGGGGGCAAGCCCCGACTTTCCAGAGTGTCTTTCCCGTCTACGGTTCTTTTGCCTGAGAGATTTCGGGCGATTTCCCCTTCGGCGGCAGCTCTCGCTGCTCTCTCCCGCAAACAGGTAGGACTCGGTTAAGAGCCCTCGACTCGTCATCCATAGCCCGTGGACGACACCTTGTCACCTGCCAGCGACATTTTTACTGGCAGTCTTCTGCGGGCCTTCTTTACAGGCAAGCCTTCGCTAACCACGCCGCTTGCCGGTTTCTCAAGACCTTGCTGATATGCCGGATAAGGGCCGGCAATTGCCGGCGGCGGGCGGGGAACAAAATGGGCGAATTGATCATGAGCGCGCCAGTGGCCGGGCTGACCTCGAAAAATCGGATCACGGCGGAAGACGTGGTCATGCTGCGCGGCGAAGTGTTCGGCGACGGCGTGGTAACGCGCGGCGAGGCCGAGGCGCTGTTTGCGCTCGACGCGACGGCGAGGGACAAATGCGCGGAATGGCTCGAGTTTTTCGTCGAGGCCGTCACCGACTTCATCGTCCACCAGGAACAGCCGGCCGGCTATGTTTCCCAGGACAATGCCGACTGGCTGATCCGGGCGATTTCGCGCGACGGCATGGTTGACAGCCGAACCGAACTCGAGCTGCTAGTGCACGTGCTGGAAGTTGCCAAATCATCGCCGAGCACGCTTTCCGGCTATGCGCTGGAGCAGGTCGCTCATGCGGTCGTGGATGGCAAGGGGCCGCTGACGACCGGCGGCAGGCTTATCCCTGGGTCGATAGCCAAGGCTGAGGTCGAGCTGTTGCGCCGCATCCTTTACGCCTATGGCGGCGATGGCAACATCGCCATCAGCCGCGCCGAGGCCGAGGTGCTGTTCAAGATCAACGAGCGGACAGTGGCGGGCGACAATGATCCGTCGTGGAACGATCTGTTCGTCAAGGCGATCGCCAATTTCGTCATGTGTTCGGCCGGCTACGAAGCGCCGGTGCGCGATGTGGCGCTGCGCCGGGATGCTTTTTTCGAGCAGGCCGATCCGGAGATCGGCGGTTTCTTCAGCCGCATGGTGTCGGGTGGCCTGTCCGGCATTATGGAGGCCTATCGTTCACCGGGCGACGTCGAGGCCGAATGGGAATCGAGGAACAACGCAGCCGAGGCTCTGGCCCGCCGCGCCGAGACGGTCGATGCCGGCGAGGCGAAATGGCTAGCTGAACACATCGGCGACCGGCCGCTGCAGGAGAACGAGCGTGCGTTGCTGACGCTGATCAAGCACGCCTCGCCGGAAATCCACCCGGCGCTCAAGCCGCTGATCGACAAGGTCGCATAACAGGTCGCCAACCTATTGCTTGGCAGGTTCCGGCTTGGCGCCGGTGTCGAACCGCGACATCCATTTGAAGCTGCCGAACCAGTAGCGGCGCACGCCGCCTATGGTGCCGTCAGCGGTACGCGCGCCGATCCAGTTGTTGACGTATTGGATGAGGCGGACATCGTCCGGCCGCATGGCAAACGCCTCCGGCGTCCGCAACAGCGGACCGCCCACCATTTTCAATTTCGCGTCATAGAGCCTGGCGGCCATTTGCGGCGTTGGCGATGTGGCGACCATCGCCTGTGCGTCGCCGCCGATGATCGCGGCGAAAACATCTGAGGTATTGTCGAAAGACAGGATGGTCGCCTTGGGAAAAGCTTCCTTCGCGGCGGCTTCATCGGTGGAATTGGACAACACGGCGATCTTGTATCCCGGCGCCGCTACTGCCTTTCCCGGCCTTTTCCCAAGGCTGGCGATCGTCGCAACCATGCGGATATCGGCGGTACCGGTCTGGTTGGAGAACACCACCTCGCGTGCGCGTTCCGGCGTGCTGGCGTAGCCCGCCGCGATCATGTCGAAATCACCCTTGAGCAGTCGTGTCTTGAGGTCGTTCCAGGGCACCTCGACCAGCTTCAGGTCGACGCCGAGATCAGACGCCAGCGCACTGGTAAGGTCGACATCATAGCCGGCGAACTTCCCGTCGGCCTTCTTGAGGATCCATGGCGGGTTGAGCGCCACGCCGACCGTCAGTGTCTTCTGGTCGATGATGCGTTTGAGGCTGTCGTCCGCCCGGGCTGGCAGCAGCGACAAAGCCAACCAGGCAGAAAGGGCAAGTATAGTTGGGGCGATCATCTTAGCGCGCATTAATATAACCTCGCTGAGCCCGTCCGGTTGTCAGACTTACACAGAGGTGCCATTCTGTCGATAGCGGACCCTGATGGAGAGTTGCGATGTCGGCGCGGATGGCGGTTAGCAGTTCGATGATGTTCCTGGTTTGCATCCTGGGCAACCCGGCGAAGCTTTCGTTGCTGCCGACGGCAGCGCAGGCTGCGGGGGCAAAACGCGTGGTCTGCTCCAGCGCCGATTACCGCTATTCCTATTGCGGGATCGATACGCGACGTGGCGTGCAGTTGACCTCGAGGCTTTCGAAGGCGCGTTGCGTATATGGTAGAAGCTGGGGCTATGACGGCGGCGGCATCTGGGTCGACAATGGTTGCTCGGCCGAATTCGCAGTCGCCGGCCCCAACCGCAATCCCTCTGCTGGCGACGTCGCCGCAGCCATTATCGTCGGCGGCGTGGTGGGCGCAATTCTCGACAACGGCAATTCGCATCGGCATCATTCCGACAATTACTATCCGAAGCCGCGCCCGCGCCGTTACGACCAATCGATCGATCCGACGCCGCAATTCGACAGTCAGGGCAACCCCAACTTCGATACCCACGGCAACTACCAAGGACCGCACGGGCTGGGGAAGCTTGTTACCCCTGACGACAATCCTGACCTGAATCCGGCACTGCGCAGCGACGGCGACGACAGCGACGACGACAGTTAGCTGAGGCTTAGGTCAGGTTTCGGCCGATAGTGTTGAAGAAGTCGGCGATGAAGCCGTGGATCCACTCGCACCGAAGCGTCTTGATTAAGGTCGACGCGACCTCCT
>NZ_JAMYKU010000026.1:0-96780 GCF_040317575.1 Mesorhizobium sp. M1423 | reverse complement strand
ATCAGGAGGCCGGACAGATGGCAGCATCCGACATCGTGCCTACCGCCAAAAAAATCGCTTGCGTCCGAAGGGGCGTCCACAGATGCCATTTCTCACGCTGGCGCCGAACGACAGCTATTGGCCATAGCCGAGGTGGAGCACCGCACCCCAACGTGGAGGCTTCCGATCGCGGCTAAGCTATCCTCAATCAGCCGGTCGCCAGTTGAGCGTCGAGGGCCCGCTTGTAGGCGGGCCGCGCTTCGCCACGGGTCACATAGGCGGAGAGGTTCGGATATTCGTCCAGGATACCCGACGCTCTTAACCTGAGCAGCACCGAGACCATCATCAGGTCGCCCGCACTGAACGCACCATCGAGCCAGTTGGCCTTGTCAAGACGTCGGGACAGTTGGACAAGCCGATTGCGGATGCGATCCTGGACGAGAGCCAGGCGTTGCGCGGCCCAGGACTTGCCGCCTTCAAGGGACTTGGCGGTTACAAGTTCAAGGATCGGCGGCTCCAACGTATTGAGCGCGGCGAACATCCAGGTGATGGCGCGCGCCCGGGCATTGGCATCGTCCGGCAACAGGCCCGAATGGCGTTCCGCGATATGGAACACGATCGACCCGGTCTCGAACAACCCGAGATTGCCTTCTTCGTAGGTCGGAATTTGCCCGAAAGGATGAAGCGTCAGATGCACCGGCTC
The DNA here is from genome assembly GCF_040317575.1 of Mesorhizobium sp. M1423. Lineage (NCBI taxonomy): Bacteria > Pseudomonadati > Pseudomonadota > Alphaproteobacteria > Hyphomicrobiales > Phyllobacteriaceae > Mesorhizobium > Mesorhizobium sp. M1423. The sequence goes on along the minus strand of NZ_JAMYKU010000026.1, from coordinate 96,098 downwards.
CTTCATCGCCTTGAACGAAACGAGGCGAACCTCGTAAGGTTGGCCCGCTTCCTCCAGCGCCCAGCGAACGCGCATGTCACGCGCCAGTCCCTTGCCGCCATCGGGCAACCGTTCAAAGGCGGTAATGGTGGCGGTCATCGTTTCTCTCGATATCTTTGTTTCCATCCCAAGGACGAACGACCGGCGCGTTTCACGATACTGACCCCCGAACTTTGCGGCTCGACCGCTACGCCAAGCCTCCACAAGCATTTCATGGTGTGTCCTGTTCCAATACGTTTGGGAGGGCGACCTTGGGATGACCGCCCATCAACAGCTAAGACGGACCAATCCAGCGAAAGGATACGTCGCCGGCATCAGGATCTGCGCCGCGTGCTTGGATAGGCCCGAGGCGGACGGGAGCCGAAATTCGGGCGAGCACGGTTATGACAGAATTGCGGACGGATCGGATTTAGTTACATTCAACTTGCCCGAACGTGGTCCGGCATTTGGCAGTGGCCTCCTCGAGCCAGTTCTCCCGTTGCTCCTCGGAACTGCCGACAACTGGCCTGAACACATGTCGTTCATGTTCCAGAACCCCGCAATATGGGAGGACGCATCGTCCCCAGATCAGTCCGAGCGGATCACCGAGGTCATTCACCTCTCGCGTCGCATCGGTATCGGAAGTATTGAAGATAATGGCTTTCTTGATCGATAGGAGGCCTTCGGGCAACCCATCCGCGGTTTTCAGGCGATAGGCAACACCAGGAACCAGAACGCGATCGAGCCAGCCCGCCAGAATCGCAGGTGGCTTCCCCCACCAGTTCGGGTGGACGATCAGTAGACCATCCGCATTCGCGACTTGCGTCCGGTGCTGGAGCAAAACGCGATCCTCGGCGCGTGAAAGCGCTTTTTCCAGCGTGTCGCCGAGCGTGTAGGCCTCTTCCGCGGTTAGGCACGGATCGAAGCCTTCCATATAGAGATCGTGATGTTCGATTGCGTGGCCGTCGCCGATCAGCGCGTTGCGAACGCGTGCGGAAATTGCGTGGCAAAAGCTGTTGGCACGCGGGTGGGCTATGATGGAGAAGATGCGCACCGTTTACTCCTCGGCTGAGAGGCGCAGGAATTGAGGGACGGGCAACCCGAGCTACCTCGCCTTGGTTGCCGTGCCGACATTGTCGATACCGCACGAGAGAACGACAGATAAATGTTCATTTATGGCCAATGACGGCAAGGGTCAAAGGTTGCGCTGCAGTTGCCGCCAGGATCGGATCGGTGCAGATCCGCGCATCTGCCGGCGACGTATCCTTTCGCTCAGTTCGTCCGTCTTAGCTGTTGTTGGGCGCGGTCATCCTGAACGTCGCCCTCCACAACGAATTGGAGCGTGACAATGAACAGCAAGCAGAGTTCAGCGAACAAGATACACTACGAAAAGCTCGCCGAGGCCTGGCGCAACGGTCGGGAATTGCCGCCGGAAGTCTCCGAGTGGTCTGTCTTGACGGCAGAACCGGGCGGCGTCGATTACATCGAGACCAAACTCGGCGACAAGACCGCGCTTTGGGTTCAGCCAAAAGCGGCGGCCAAGGATCGGGTCATGCTTTACCTGCACGGCGGTGGCTATGTCGGCGGATCGATCTGGACCCATCGCAAGATGGTCGGACACCTCGCCAAGGCGATCGGCTGTTACGCTCTGCTCGCCACCTACGACTTCGTTTTCCAGAGCAAGTTTCCGCGCCAAATCGAGCAGGCCGTGACCGCGTTCGAGTGGCTCGCCGAGCAAGGTATCGCGCCGAAGCACACCATAGCTGCAGGCGATTCCGCTGGCGCTGGCCTGATCGTTGCGGCCGCGATGAAACTCCGCGATGCGGGACGTCCGCTGCCCGCAGCTATCCTCAGCATCTCTGGCTGGCTCGATTTTTCGGCGAGCGGGCTCTCTTATGAAGCCAATCGCGAGAAGGACGCCTTCTTCCAGAAGGCGGCCGTGGATATGCTGGCATCGCAAGTCCTTGCAGGGACCGATCCCAGGAATCCACTCGCCAGCCCGATCTTTGCCGATCTGAAGGGCCTGCCGCCGATCTATCTGCAAGTGGGTGGAGACGAAACCCTGCTCGACGACAGCCGGGCGCTTGCCGACCGCGCAAAAGCCGCCGGCGTCGAGGTGCGCCTGGACGTATTTCCGGGGATGCTGCACTCCTTCCAGATGATGGCCGGCCGCGCTCCCGAAGCCGACGACGCGATAGCGCGGTTGGCACAATGGGTTCGCCCCAAGCTCGGTCTGGCCGCAACCGCGGCAACACGCGCTGAAGGTCAGGAGGTTGCATGACTCGCAAATTGAAAGTGGGGAGCTTCGTCTCGCTCGACGGCGTGATCGAGAACCCGATGACGATCGCGGGGTCGTATTTCGATGAAGAGGCGAAGGAATATTCGTACGAAGCTTTGGTCGATGTCGAGTTCCTACTGCTCGGTCGTGTTGCTTACGAGATGTTCGCCTCGCGTCCGGAGACGAGAGGTGACAAATACGCAGATCGCCTCAACGGCATGAAGAAGCTCGTCGCCTCCCGAACGCTCAAGAAGACGGCGTGGAACGCCTCGTTGATAAGGGGCGACGTTGCTGCCGAGCTTGCAAGGATCAAGCAACAGCCGGGCGGCAACATCGTGAAATACGGCATCACCAACCTCGATCGGACCCTCCTCGCCGCGGGCCTTGTCGATGAGTATCAGATTTGGGTGATCCCCAAGGTGGTCGGCGAGGGCAAGCGCGCATTTGAAGACGTTGACAACGATCTCGTCCGCCTGAAGCTTGTCGATACGCATCGCTTCAAGAATGGGGTCATGGTTCTCACCTATGTTCCTCAATGACGCTAATATGTGGCAGGTGAAGGACATGCCTGGGCGACCGATCGGCCTATTCGACGCGCAGTATCGAGCCTTCCTCGAGACAGTGTCGGGCGTCCGCGCGCAACTGCATCGCTATTGCACCCGCATGACCGGCTCGCGGCTCGACGGCGAGGATCTCATGCAGGAGACGCTGTTCGAGGCCTACACGAAGATCGAGACCCTCGACGATGTCAGCAGGCTGAAACCCTGGTTGTTTCGCATCGCTCACAATCGCTGCATTGACTTTGTGAGGCGGCGCCTTGCGCGCGAGCGAGCGGAAAGCGCCTATTCGGACGACATCGGCGTCATCGCTGCAGAGCCAGCGACCACTGATGCCCATCGCGCCGTCGAACGGCTGGTCGGTCACCTGCCGCCCAAGGAGCGCGCCTGCGTGCTCTTGAAGGATGTGTTCGACTACTCGCTGGAAGAGACCGCAGAACTCGTGGGCTCGACGGTCGGCGGCGTCAAATCCGCGCTCTCCCGTGGACGGGTGAAGCTCGCCGGCTTGCCCGCTGAACCTGCCGGTGAACCGAGCCGTCCGCTTGATCCCGACACCGCGCGGCTCTTGCAGCGCTATGTCGACCTCTTCAACCGCCATGACTGGGATGGCGTGCGGAGCCTCACAAGTGCCGATGCCCGGTTGCGGGTCGCCGACTGCTTCGATGGCCTGCTCAGAAGCTCTCCCTATTTCGTCGAATACGAGCAAAATCCACAGACGTGGACCATGACGTCGGGGGCGATCGACGGAGAACCTGTCCTGTTCGTGCTCTTCCAGCGAGGCGACCAGTGGCAGGTCGGGTGGCCGGTTCGTGTCCATGTCGCCGGCCGCCTCATCGACCGTATCGAAGACTATTATGCCTGCCCGTGGGTCGTTGGAAACGCCTCGGAGTCCGACTTGACGCTCACGCCTGGGCCAGTTGTCTTGCGAGGAGCATGAGGCGACGATTCCTCACTCTGGCTCGGCGGAGTTATTATGATGAGTCCTCAACGGAAAATAGTGGCCTGCCTCGGATCGAGCAGCACGGTGGGCAAGGGCCAGGCATTCGATTGGATCGCAGAGCTCCGCCGGCGGCCGGGCTACGGGCAATTTGAGTTCCGGAATTTCGGCGTCGGCGGCGACCTGGCCTATAACGCGCTGCAGCGGCTGCCGGACGTGCTCGCCTGTCGCCCCGGCAAGGTCATCGTCTGGGTCGGCGGGAACGACGTTCTCGCGCTCGTGTCCCGCAAAGTGCGGCGGTTCTTTACGTTATGGAAGCGCCTTTCTCGCACGCCGTCGCCTGATTGGCTCCACGAGAATCTGGCCGAGACAGCACGCAGGCTGAAGCGCGGGACGGCGGCGGACATCGGCCTTTGCTCGCTCCCTCCGATAGGAGAAGCGCCGGATTCGGACGACCCGTTCCAGAGCGAGCTCAACCGGCGGATCAAGGAATATTCTGCGATCTGGCGGCCATCGCGCACGAGGAACGCTGCGGCTATGTCCCGCTCCATGAGGCGCTCACCGAGGCGGTTCGCGCCTCGCCTGGCCGGGCCTACACGGCGTTCAACCTTTCTTCCATTCTATCGCGATGCTTTTCGCGTACTGGTGCTGCGGCAGCGTCCGGATGATGTCGCCCGCGTAAATGGCTGGCTATTTCACACCGACGGCGTGCACTTGAACAGCCGGGCAGGGCTGATTGTGGCGGATCGCCTACAGAAATTCGTTCAGGCCTGAACCCTGAGCGGCAAGGCTGTATCCGATTTGCGCACCTATCTGAATGTCTTATCGCGCAGGCTGGCGGCCGGTTTATCGACCTAGCAACATCGCCACGCGCGATGCCAGAAGTTTAACGACGAACCCTGGAGGATAACCCCGGTGGCTCGGCACGTCGTCAGGAATGACATCGCTGTCCGACTTGAACTTCGTGCAAATCCGCAGCTGCGGTGGCGGGAGTTCTCCATGAAACCGCGCTCTGTATGCCGAGACCCAATGCGGACCTCTATCGAAGTTCATGAACATCGCTGAATTGCAGCACATGGCGATGACCCTGTTCGTGGCTGAAGTTTCCTTAAGCTTATAACCCCTCAGCAATTCGGCCCCCTTGGAGCACTCGATGCGGTCCTTTCGATAGAGGATGTATGCGGTGCCGCCATCGGGATCGCGCACGGCGCCAGCACCTGGCAAAGCTTCGATCTGGTCAGCTCCCTTCTGGCAGTCGTCGCAGTAGCAGACACTGCTCACGATTGGCCTGCCGAACGCTTTGAGTTCGACGCCACCGCAAGAGCATGTTGCGGTCATGATAGGTAAGCGCGTCATCTGCTCGTGATCATCATGCGATTGCCCTCGCTGTCCCGAAACTCCGCGATCGTGCGCGCCGGTTGCCATGGCGCGGGGCGCGGTTCTGCTATGATCTCGGCGCCTCGCGATTTGAGTCTCTGAACGGTGACTTCGATTTCGTTGTCAACCAGCACGAGGACGGGCCCCTCAGATGGTGTTTCGTCCTTGCGCCTTAGGAAGTGGAGGGTGGTTTCGGCCCCTGGAAATCCGAGTTCGATCCATCGCCACCTATCATTGCCCATTGGCTGATCGGCGACGACGCGGCAGTTCAGGTGATCGATGTAGAACGCCTTGGCGCGTTCCTGGTCGAACACTGGAAGCTCCGCGAACTGGACGTGCATCGTCGATCTCCCCATTGCATCTCGGGCCAAATCAAACTAGACGGTCCAGTACTATGAGTCAATCGGCAGCAGACACGCCAGGAGCATGACCACGACGCGTTCAGCAGGTGCTTCACAAGAACTAGAACCGCACGGACGGTCGGCGAAAAAGAGGCGGGCCATCCTCAATGCGGCTACAGAGATGTTTCTGCAAAAGGGCTATCTGGCCACCAATATGGACGAGATCGCGGCGCTTGCGGCGGTGTCGAAACAGACCGTCTACAAGAACTTTCCGAGCAAGGAGACGCTGTTCGTAGAGATCGTAAGCAGCGTGACCAATCGAGCCAGCGATAGGGTCCACACTGAAATGCCGGACCTCGCCGAGGGCGAAGATGTTGCCGAATATCTTCGGCGCTATGCGTACCGACAGCTTGCCACCGTGCTCACGCCGCGCGTCATGCAGCTACGCCGTTTGGTAATCGGTGAGGTCGGCCGCTTCCCGGAACTGGCAAAGGCGCTCTTCGATGGCGGACCCAGGCGCGCAATGACGGCGATGGCAGTGTTGTTCGAGCGTTTGGCTGATCGCGGCCTGCTTGCGATCGATGATCCGGCCGTCGCCGCTTCCCAGTTCAATTGGTTGATTATGGGCGAGCCATTGAACAGGGCCATGCTGTTGGGTGACGAATCGATTCCGAAACCGGCGAAGCTTCGACGGCACGCCGCAGCCGGCGTGCGGGTGTTCCTTGCGTCATACGGCAAGTGAGGCACGCCACGCCGGCGGGCGAATGCCGGGCGCAACCGTGCGGACCGCTCGGGGGTGCTTGACGGTCGTTTTCGGTCCAGCGGGTCGCGGCTTGTTGCGGCGGCTGGCCCTGAGCGGACGTACTCTGAAGCGCGCGTGTTGCGGTGACGCCGCCGGCATTTCACCCCAGGTCTCTATCGACGGGGTCGCGGGTGCAACAATCTGTTGCACAACTCTGCTATCTGTAACGCCCATGCCTGACCCGAACTTCCTCACTCCTGAAGAAGTCATCGCTCGCTATCGCGGACAGGTAAGCGAAGGGACTTTTCGAAACTGGCGTTGCTTGCGGATCGGGCCATCCTTCCTCAAGATCGGCAAAGCAATCCTCTATCCGAGCGGCGAGTTGGATCGCTGGGAAAAATCGATCCTCGTCGTCTGCAAACCCACACGCGACCTGCCGCAGGAAAAGACGGCACCGAGGCGGTTCATTCGGCCCGAGAGCCGTTGGTTAGAGAAATATGCGTTCGGAATCCGTGGTTGGTGACTCGATACATGCGCCAGTTAACGGCACCACCTTTCCGGAAGACGTTACAAGCGATTGATAAATAAGATGAATATGGCCACAGTGGTTCGATGCATAAACATCCCGCTCGACACCCTACGACCATTGTGGATCACGACTGCTCACGCCTCGATCCAATTTCCACCGTCAGCCCGAAGCCGCCCGGACCGGTTGGCTCTTCGGCTGGCGCGCTGAAAGTAGGGCAACGAATTGATCCACGGCCTGCCCGGCCCGCGCCAGAACCAGCGAATCTACGAGCTTGCCGTCGGCAAAGTCGCTGTCACTGCCATAGACGGCGCTCGGCACCGTCAGGGCGGAGTAAAAGCCAAACAGCGGGCGAAGCTGATGTTCGACCACCAGCGCGTGGCGCTGGCCACCACCCGTCGCGCCGATCAGGACCGGCCGGTCGACGAGCGCCAGTGGGTCGATGAGGTCGAACAGATGCTTGAACAGGCCAGCATAGGAGCCGTTGTAGACCGGCGTCGTGACGATCAGCGCGTCGGCCTGTTCGACCGCGTTTACCACATTCAGCGCCTCCGGCGTCAATTCCTTTCGCGTAAACGCAGCACCCAGACCACGGCCGGCATCGACAAGATCGAGGAAATTTACCGTGACGGACAATTTTTCGCGCAGCGCCTCGCCGAGATGATGCGCCAGCGTCCGCGACTTCGACGGCCTGTGAGTGTTGCCCGAAAGCACGACGATGTTCTGGCGCAGCCGTTCGACATGGAAATTCATGGGCTCTCTCATCTGTCCGAAACGATTGGGAAGTCGTCGGGCGGGGCCAACCGCAGCGAAGCCCCGCCGTTCCTCGGCTGACCGTCATGCGGCGCGCAGAGGCCGCGTCAGCGGGATGGGTGCTGCCGTCTCCGAACGCGGCACACGGCCTTCGACCGGATGGCTCGGATCATTGAACCCATGCGTCGAGGCATGGCCGGCGGCAACGAGACGGTCGACAAAGGCCTCATCCTCGGCGCTCAGCTTGAAGTCCAGTGCCTTGGCGTAGCTGTCCCACTGTTCCTCGGTACGCGGACCGGCGATCGCCGCTGTGATCAACCGGTTGTTGAGCACCCAGGCCAGCGCGAAATCGGCCGCCGCGACGCCGCGCGACTTTGCGTGCGCCGCGATCTGCCTGGCGATCTCGATCGATTCCGGACGCCACTCGGTCTCGGCGATGCGCTTGTCTCCACGCCCAGCCCGCGTGTCGGCGGCAGGCGCCTGGTTCGGCTCGTATTTGCCGGTCAGCACGCCGCGCGCCAGCGGGCTGTAGGAGACGACGCCAAGACCATAGTAGGCAGCTGCCGGCAGCTGCTCGGCCTCCGCGGTGCGGTTGACGATGTTGTAGAGCGGCTGGCTGGCCACCGGCCGGTCGATGCCAAGTTCATCGGCCAGATGCGCGACTTCGGCGATGCGCCAGCCACGGAAGTTCGAGACGCCGAAATAGCGCAATTTGCCCTGGCGGATCAGGTCGGCGATTGCCCGCACCGGCTCCTCAAGCGGCGCATCGAAGACGGCACGGTGGAAGTAGAAGAGGTCGATGTAATCCGTTCCGAGGCGCCGCAGGCTGTTCTCGACCGTCTGGATCACCCATTTGCGTGAATGGCCGCCGAGATTGGGACCTTTGTCATGCGAGTTGACGAATTTGGTCGCCACAACCCAATGATCGCGCGTCGCCTTGATGCCGCGGCCGACGACTTCCTCGGACTTGCCGTTGTGGTAGACGTCGGCGGTGTCGATGAAATTGATGCCTTGCTCACGCGCCTTGTCGATGATGCGGTGCGCGACATTTTCTTCGGTCGGCCCGCCGAACATCATCGTGCCGAGGCTGAGCGGCGAAACCTTCAGCGCGCTGCGGCCAAGATAGCGGTAGTCGGACATTGTTCTGCTCCGTTGAACTTCAGTTGAGGATTGGTTCGGCGTAGTGGCAGGCGACCTGGTGTCCCGACCCGATCGCCCGGAATGCCGGCTCCTGCGAACGGCAGAGATCAGTCGCCAGCGGGCAGCGCGTGTGAAAGCGGCAACCACTCGGGATGTTCTGCGGGCTTGGCAGATCGCCATGGATCGGCGCCGCCTGACGCCGGCGCGCCGGGTCGGGCACGGCGTCCATCAGCGCGCGCGTGTAGGGATGCTTGGGCGAGGTCCACAGCGTCGCGTTGTCGGCGCTTTCGACGATGCGGCCGAGATACATGACCAGCACCCGGTCGGCGAAATAGCGGACCACCGACAGATCGTGCGAGATGAAGAGATAGGACAGGCCGAGCTGCCGTTTCATGTCGACCAGCAGATTGAGGATCTGCGCCTGGATCGAAAGGTCGAGCGCCGACACCGGCTCGTCGCAGACGACCAGTTCCGGATTGAGGATCAGCGCCCGGGCAATGCCGATGCGCTGGCGCTGACCACCGGAAAATTCATGCGGGTAGCGGCCAAGCGAATCCCTTGGCAAACCGACACGCTCGATGATGTCCTCGACAATCTTGCGCCGCTCGGCCTTGTTGCCGATGCCATGGACTTTCAGCGGCGCCGTCAAGATGTCGCCGATCATGTGGCGCGGGTTGAGCGACGCGAACGGATCCTGGAAAATCATCTGGATGTTGCGCCGCGCCGCCTTCAGCCGGCGCGCGTCGAGAACGGTGATGTCGGTGCCGTTGAATTCGATCTTGCCACTGGTCGGATCGACCAGCCGCATGATGGTCTTGCCGAGCGTCGACTTTCCGCAGCCGCTTTCGCCGACGAGACCAACCGTCTCGCCGCGCCCGACCTCGAGGGAAACGCCGTCGACGGCGCGCAGCGCACCACCCTGTGCGTGGAAATGCGTGGAGAGGTCAGAGACCGAGAGCAGCGCCATGCGCAACCTCCGGAATGAAGCTGTAGGGGCAGGCGACGAGCCTGTTGTCGCTGACCTCAACGAGATCGGGCACGAAATGGGCGCAGCTGTCGCGCGCCACCGCGCAACGCGGCCGGAACGGGCAGCCCTTCTCGCCGGCGGCCGAGACGATGCTGCCGGGAATCTCCGTCAGCCTGGCGTCGCGGTAGTGGAGATTGGTCTTCAGCCGCGGCGACGCGGCCAGCAGGCCGCGCGTGTAGGGATGAAGCGGTGTTCTGAACAGCGCGCCAGGTAGCGCCTGTTCAACCTTGCGGCCGGCATACATCACGACGACCTTGTCGGCCCATTGCGCGACGACGCCGAGATCGTGGGTGATGAGCACGACGGCCATCGACAGTTCGCGGCGCAGCGTGTCAAGCAGGTCGAGCACCTGCGCCTGGATGGTCACGTCGAGCGCCGTTGTCGGCTCGTCGGCAATCAGCAGGCGCGGACGGCAGGCAACAGCGATGGCAATCATGACACGCTGGCGCATGCCGCCGGAAAGCTGGTGCGGATAGTCGTCGATGCGCCGCTGCGGATCGGGAATGCGCAACAGATTGAGAAGCTCGATGGCACGGTTCCGCGCTGCCTTGCCGCGCATGCCTTCGTGTAGCGTCAGCACCTCGGTGATCTGCCGGCCGATGGTCAGCACCGGATTGAGCGAGGTCATCGGCTCCTGGAAGATCATGGCGATCTCGCGCCCGCGCAAATTGCGCATCGCTTTCTGGTCGAGGCCCAGCAAATCCCTGCCGGCGAATTCGATCCGGCCATTGGGGATTTTCGCCGAGCGCGGCAGAAGCTGCATCAGGGCAAGTGCCGTCAGCGACTTGCCGGAGCCCGATTCACCGACGATCGCCAGCGTCTCACCTTCGCCGACCTCGAAGCTCAGCCGGCTGACCGGCTCGGTGGTCGGGAAGCGAACCGTCAGATTGTCGACCCTGAGCAAGGCAGCGGCCATCGCTAGCGCTCCTGCGAGAAGCGCGGATTGAGCGCATCGTTGAGGCCGTCACCGATCAGGTTCAGCGCCAGCACGGTGAAGACGATCGCAAGTCCCGGCAGTGCGGTCAGGTACCAGGCGGTGCGGATCAACTCCCTGCCCGCTCCGATCATCGAGCCCCAGCTGACGACATTAGGATCGCCGAGGCCCATGAAGGACAGCGCCGATTCCATCAGGATCGCAGTCGCCACCATCACCGACGAGGTCACGATCAGGGGCGGCAGCGCGTTGGGCAGGATTTCGCGGAAGATGATGCGGGCATGGCCATAGCCGAGGCTGCGGGCGGCCATGACGAAATCCTTCTCGCGGATGGCGCGGAATTCGGCGCGCGTCAGCCGCGCCACGGTCGGCCAGGTGATGACGGCGATCGCCACCGTCACCACCGGTGCGGTCGGCTGCGCGATCGCCACCATGACGACCAGAAGCACGAAGCTCGGTATGGTCTGGAAAATCTCGATCAGGCGCACCAGCAGGTCGTCGATCCAGCCGCCGAAATAGCCAGCGGTGGTGCCGACAAGGATGCCGAAGCTCAGACCGAGCGCTGTCGCCACCAGGCCGACGAACAGCGAAATCCGCGCACCGTGCAGAATGCCGGAAAGCACGTCGCGGCCCATGGAATCCGTGCCCAGCGGAAAAGCCGGATTCTGCCCCGGCCACAGGAAGGGTCGCGCCACCATCGACAGCGGATCGGCCGGATAGAGGACGGGTGCCAGCAGCGCGGCCAGCACGACCAGCGCCAGGAACACCACGCCGAACATGGCGTTGGGATTGCGCAGGAAAACCTTCAGCGCGCGGCCGCCGGCCGCAACCGGCACCGACGCCGCCGAGGCGGAGCGCGCGTCAGGTGCGTGGAGATTGCTCCAGCTCTTGGCTTCGGCCTCAGCCGGCACCGCGGTCTCGCGGGCCTCGGCATAGACGCGGCGGGAGCGGGCGTCGCCCGCGGCAAAATCGGTGGAAGCCATCAGCGTACTCCGATGCGGGGATCGAGCCAGGCGTGCAGAAGATCGACCGTCGCGTTGGCAACGATGACCAGCAGCGACGACAACAGCAGGATGCCGAGCAGCACCGTGAAATCACGGCCCATGACCGCCTCGAAGGCAAGGCGCCCGAGGCCGGGCCAGGAATAGACCGTCTCGACAACCACGGCGCCGCCGAGCATGCCGCCAACATGCATGCCGGCCATGGTGGTGATGGGGATCAGCGCGTTGCGCAGGACATGCCGGATGGTGATGACGGTCGGCGACAGGCCCTTGGCGGCGGCGGTGCGCACATAGTCCTGAGACTGGACTTCCAGCATCGCCGCTCGGGTCAGCCGCGCGTAGATCGCCACGTAAAACAGCGCCAGCGACAGCGCCGGCAAGATCATGTAGCGCGCCTTGTCCCAGATGCCGGCAAGGCCGGTCAGGTTGCTGCCGATGGTTCCCGAGCCGCCGCTCGGCAGCCAGCCGAGCTTGACCGAGAACAGCACGATCAGCATCAACCCGATCCAGAAGCCGGGGATGGAATAGAACAGCAGCGAAACGACTGAAAGCAGACGATCCGGCAGCCGCCCGGAAAACACCGCCATCAGCGAACCGAGGACGAGGCCGAGTGCAATGGCGATGGTCAGTGCCACCGCCATCAGCAACAGCGTTCCCGGTAACCGCTGGCCGATCAGGTCGGCAACCGGCATGCCGTAGCGCGGCGAAAAGCCGAGGCTGAAATGCGCCAGATTGTAGAGATAGTTGAACAGCTGGACGAGCAGCGGATTGTCGAGCCCGAAGCGCTGGCGCAACGCCGCCATGGTTTCCACCGTGGCCGAACCGGCCTCGCCGGCCATGACGTCGGCGGCATCGCCCGGCGCAAGCTGGAGCAGGAAGAAGTTCAGGATTACGATGCCCAGAACCGTTGGCACGGCCTGGATGGCCGTGCGTCGAAACGTTCTGCCAATGCGCGTCAGGGTCGACATCGTTTTCGCTATCCCGGCTGTGGCTGACGATGCGGTTTGCTATTTCCCGGAAAGTTCCGTGCTTTTTAGTTGACAAGATTTATAGACATTGTCAAACCTGATTTAAGAAATTTTGTTCTGCAAATGGCAACATTGCAGAATAGAATTTTATTTCATGCTACAAAATTAACCGTTTGAAGTATGAAATCTTAAGTGCAGGAGCGGAGCGGCCAAATCTTTTCACAAACGGGGCCACTCTTGGAACGACGGATTTTTCACCCGGCTGCCGACGACCGGCCGATTGATGCCGGCAGCAAAAAAGGACCATGGCGCCATGTCTCATTTCCTCATTCCGAACCGCCGCAGGTTCCTCGGCCTTTCGGCAACCGCGCTCGGAGCAACCCTGTTGCCTGCATCGCGCAGCGCATACGCAGCCGAGCCGAAACAGGGTGGGACGGCGACGCTGCTGCTTTCGGCCGAGCCGCCGGTGCTGACGACGATCGCCCACACGGCGTTCAATTCCGTCTACGTCTCGGCAAAGACCACCGAGGGCTTGCTGACCTATGATTTCGATCTCACGCCGCGCCCGTCGCTCGCCAGGCAATGGTCGGTCAGCGACGATGGGCTGCAATACACGTTCAAGCTGCGGGACGGCGTGAAGTGGCACGATGGCCAGCCATTTACCGCCGCCGACGTCGCCTATTCGATCGCAACCATCAAGGATGTACATCCGCGCGGCCGCAATACCTTCCTCAATCTCGTCGACATCCAGACACCGGATCCGCTGACCGTGACACTGGTCCTGTCGAAGCCGGCGCCTTACCTGATCACGGCGCTGGCCGCGGCTGAAACGCCGATCGTGCCCAAGCACCTCTATGACAGCACCAAGGCAGCCGAAAATCCGGTCAATGTCGCTCCGGTCGGCACCGGCCCGTTCGTCTTCAAGGAATGGGTGCGCGGCAGCCACATCGTCTATGAACGCAATCCCGATTATTGGGACGCGCCGCGCCCTTATCTCGACCGGCTGATCGTGCGTTTCATCCCTGACGCTTCGGCGCGCGCTTTGGCGCTGGAGACCGGCGAGATCGATCTGGCGCCGGCAACGCCGATCCCGTACAGCGATTTGCAGCGCTTCGAAACGCTGCCGCATATCGGCTTCGAGAAGCAGGGCTACCAATATTCCAATGGCATCAGCCGGGTCGAGTTCAACCTGGAAAAGCCCTATTTTCAGGATGTTCGCGTCCGCCGCGCTTTCGCCCATGTCATCGACCGCGACATCATCCGCGACACGATCAACTATGGTTACGGCGCGAGCATTCCCGGCCCGATCAATCCCAATCTGAAGAAGTGGTTCGTCGCCGACCTGAAGACCTATCCGGTCGACATTGCCGCTGCCGAGAAACTGCTCGACGAGGCAGGCTTGCCGCGCGACGCCGACGGCATCCGGCTCAAGCTTGTCCACGACTATGTCCCGAGCGGCGAAACCTACAAGCGCGGCGCCGACTACATCAAGCAGGCATTGTCCGCGGTCGGGATCGCGGTCACCGTGCGCAGCCAGGATTTCGCCACCTACACCAAGCGCATCTACACCGACCGCGATTTCGACTTCACCTTCAACGGCATGAGCAATCTGTTCGACCCGACGGTCGGCGTGCAGCGGCTCTACTGGTCGAAGAATTTCAAGCCGGGCGTGCCGTTCTCCAACGGTTCGAAATACAGCAATGCCAAGGTCGATGAACTTCTTGAAGCGGCGGCCGTCGAGGTCGACCACGAAAAGCGCTTCGAGCAGTGGGCCGCCATCCAGCAGATCCTGGTCGAGGACCTGCCCGACATCGGCATCGTCAGCCAGCCTGAAATCACCCTCTACAACAGACGCATCGCCGACCACACGGTGGGCGCCGAGGGCAATGCCGGCTCCCTCGCATCAGCCCATATCGTCGCCTGATCCGCCAACCCATGCGCGGCAGGCCCTTCGCGCATGGGTTCTTTTTCTCCTTGCCCCGAGAGATCCCACAATGACGCTCGCCCACAAGCCTGGTTCCATCGTCGGCACGCCGTTCTTCAAGGCGCCGACCGACTATCCGGACAGCCCGCTGTCGAAAGCGCTGCAGCAGCCGGTGCTGCTCGGGCTGTTCCTGCCGATCCAGGCCGGCGGCTGGACCAACTCGACCCTGCCGCGCTCGACCGACTGGCGCTTCGACTACAACCGCGACCTGACGCTCAAGGCCGAAGAGCTTGGCTTCGATCTCGTCTTCGCGCTCAGCCAGTGGCTGCCCAAGGGCGGCTATGGCGGTGTCTTCAATGGCCAGGCACTGGACAGTTTCGTGTCCATCGCAGCCATGGCCGCGATCACCAAGAAGATCATGCTGATCTCGACCATGCATGTTCTCTACGGCCCGTGGCATCCGCTGCATCTGGCGAAATTCGGCGCCACGCTCGACCACATCTCCGGCGGCCGCTGGGGCATCAACGTGGTCACCGGCCATCGCGCCGTCGAACACGAAATGTTCGGCTGGAACCGCATCGAGCATGACCGTCGCTACGAACTGGCGGCCGAGTTCGTCGAAGTGCTGCAGCGGCTGTGGCAGGATGACGAGAATTTTTCCTTCTCCGGAGAATCGAGCTGGAAGCTCAATGGCGGCTTCGTCACGCCGAAGCCGAATTATGGCCGGCCGATCCTGGTTAACGCCACCGGTTCCGACGCCGGCATTTCCTTTGCCGGCCGCTATTCCGACATCGTCTTCGTCACCAGTCCGGCCGGCTCCGACATCGCCAGCGCGCTGGAAGCGCTGCCGGCACATACGAAGAAGGTGAAGGATGCCGCTCTCGGCGTCGGCCGCACCGTGCGCACGCTGCTCAATCCGCTGGTCATCAGCCGTCCCACCGAGAAGGAAGCCTGGGCGGTCGCCGACGAGATCGTCGCTCAGGCCGACAGCCGCACGCCGAAAGGGTTCCAGACCTTCAACAGCGACGCCCAGGCGTGGAAAGGCCGCGAGGGCCGTGACGATCCCTACGCCAAGGTCGGCGGCAACATCTATCTCATCGGCACGCCCGAACAGATCGTCGACCAGTTCGTCAAGCTCAAGGACGCCGGCATAGACGGCCTGCAGCTCTCCTTCTTCGACTTCAAGCCGGACCTCGAATTCTTCGGCGAAAACATCTTGCCGCTGATGAAGCAGGCCGGCCTGCGCAACGCCTGAGGAGCACTCATGACCACGACTGCGATCTCCGAAATCTGGTACACACGCTGCCCGGTGCCGACGCCTGTCGGGCTTGCGGCGCAGCTCGGACTTCTCGACGAAACCTTTCGCAAGGAGGGGATCGAATTGAAGTCGATCATCGATTCACCCAACCGCGACATCCGCCAGAGCCATTTCAACCACACACTCGACTGGTCGTTCCGCCACGGCGGCAACGTGCCGCCGATCCGTGCGCGGTCCGAAGGGCGCAAGACGCGTCTCGTCGGCATCACCTGGACCGACGAATTCCAGGCGATCATCATCTTGCCCGGCACCGGCATCAGAACAACTCAGGACCTGAAAGGCCGCCGCTTCGGCATCGCCCGGCGTCCGGAAGGCATCGTCGACTTCATGCGGGCGACGGCGCTGAAAGGGCTGGTCTCGGCGCTCTCGCTTGAAGGCCTCAGCCATGCCGACGTCGAGATCGTCGACATCGCGCTGACCGACAGCGTGCTCGATAGCCAGGAAGGGCCGTCGCTGTTCGGCCTCAAGCGCAAACAGGCCTATGGCGAGGAGGCAGCCGCGCTGATCCGTGGCGAGGTCGATGCCATCTATGTCAAAGGCACGGCCGGCATCAATGTCGCCAATCTGATCGGCGCCATCCAGGTCGCCGAATTCGGCTTTCATCCCGACCCGAACATCCGCATCAACTCCGGTTCGCCGCGTGTGCTGACCGTCGACGGCTTGCTGGCTGAAGAACGCCCCGACCTTGTCGCGCGACTGATCGAGACGATCCTGCGGGCCAGCGCCTGGGCCGAGGCGCATCCGGACGAGACGCGCCGCTTCGTCGCCCGCGAATCCGGCGCCACCGAAGAACAGGTGCTGGCCGCCAACGGCCCGGATGTCCATAAGCATCTCGGCCTCGGACTGCAGCCTGAGCTCGTCGCAGCGGTTTCCCACTACAAGGATTTCCTGCGCGACTGGGGCTTCCTTGCCAGCGATTTCGACGTCGAGGACTGGGTCGATCGCCGGCCGCTCGATCTGGTGAACATTCGCGCCGCCGCCTGAGAGGAAACAGCGTATGACCTCGACAATTGCCGAGTTTCCGCAACTCCTCGAGAAAGTGGCGAGCCTTGCAGACGACTTCGCGCGAACCGCTGCGCATCACGACGCGACCGGGGAATTTCCGTTTGCCAATTTCGGCCGGCTTCACCAGGCCGGACTGCTTGGCCTGGTCACCGCGCGCGAGCATGGCGGCTTCGGCGGTGGGCTGACGGAAGCCCAGGCGGTGATCGCCGAGATCGGCCGCGGCGAGCCGTCGACGGCGCTGGTGCTGGCCATGCATTACAACAGCCAATACGCGCTGCGGAAATCCGGGAAATGGCCGCGCCATCTGGTTCAGCGGATCGTCGAGGCCGGCCGTCTTGGCCCTGCCCTGATCAACGCTGCGCAAGCCGAGCCAGGGATTGGCTCGCCCGCTCATGGCAAGCCGCCCGAAACCATTGCCCGGCGCGACGGCAATGTCTGGCGGATATCCGGCCACAAGAACTACGTCACCGGCATTCCCATTTTGAAATGGGTGAACTTGCTGGCGCTGACCGACGAGCCGCAACCGCGCCTCGCCTCATTCCTGGTGCCAACCAATGCGCCGGGATTGCGTGTCGAAAAGACATGGAACGCAGCCGGCATGCGGGCCACCGCCAGCGACGATGTCATTCTCGACAATGTCGCGATTCCCAGCGAAGACATCACCGAGGCGCAACCGGCGTCTGAGCCGCTGAGGCGTGAAGAGGGTTCGACGGCGTTCTTCTTTTCGCTGATCGGCGCCGTCTATCACGGTGCGGCCCGCGCTGCCCGTGACCGGCTGGTCTCCTTCGTCACCACGCATGCGCCGGCGAGCCTCGGTGCGCCGCTCTCGACCGTACCGCACATCCAAGCGGGGCTGGGCGAGATCGAGGTCCGGCTTGCGACCAGCGCGCGGCTGCTGCGTTCTCTCGCCGAAGACGTCGATGCCGGCCGGCCGGTCGGCACCGACGGGATGACCGTCAGGCATGTCGTCATAGACAATGCCGTGGCCGTCACCTCGCTGGCGCTGGAACTTGCCGGCAATCCCGGCCTTAACCGCGATTTCCAGCTCGAGCGTCATCATCGCGATACGCTGACCGCGCGTTCCCACGCGCCGCAGAACCACATGATCCGCACGATCGCCGCCAAGGCGGCGCTCAGCCGCCACGCCGCCCGGCAGGTGGCCGAGACGCCGGCTGTTGCCGCTGGCAAACCCAGGCTTGCGGCAGTCGGTTGAGCGCCATGACAACGGAACATGTCGACGTCGCTATCATCGGCGGAGGTCCCGGTGGCCTGACACTGGCGCAAGGCCTGAAGAAGAACGGCATCAGCGTCGCGGTCTTCGAGAAGGATCGCGCCCGCACCGACTATGTCCAGGGTTTTCGTTTGCGCATCCGCCAGCGTGGCATCGATTCGCTGATCGCCAACTTGCCGCCGGACCTCTACGAGGCTTTTGTCGCCACGCTCGGCCATGCGCCAGATCGCAACATCCTGCTCGACGAGAATTTCGAGACCTTGGGCGAGGATGCCTGGGGCGGCGGCAACGGGCTCGGCGAGAACGACGACACGCATATCGAAAAGTCAGTGAGCCGTATCACTCTGCGCCAGGTGCTGTTGTCCGGCCTCGACGGCATCGTGCGCTACGGCAAGGTCTTCTCCCGCTATGAGGAGCAGCCGGACGGCTCGGTAACAGCGCATTTCGAGGATGGCTCGACAATCCATGCCGACGTGCTGGTCGGTGCCGACGGCGCCCGCTCGCGCGTGCGCCAGCAACTGGTGCCGCATGCGCGAAGCTTCGACACCGGCGTCAGGCGCCTGGCCGGCAAGATGACGCTGCATGCCGCAGCCCTACACCAGATCTCGCCGCTGCTGGTCGACTACAATGCCGGGGTCCGGCCGACGGAAGGTCATGGGCTGATGGTCACCAGCCACCGGGTCAATGTCGAGGCATTTCGGAAGCATGGACTGATCGGGCTGGACGACGACACCCACAAGGATATTTCCGGTTTCCATTTCAACAACACCACCAGCTATGTCTGGTGGAACACCGCCTATGAAAAGGACGAGCTTGCCACGGATGACGTGCTGGCGAAGCTCTCCGGCTCCGAACTGATTGATCTCCTGATTTCGAAGATCGGCCACTGGCATCCGGAGATCCTCGACCTCATTCGCTACACCGACCCGTCGACGGTGGCGCTGCTGCATGTCCACAGCTCAGAGCCTGTCGATCCCTGGCCGACGAAACGAGTGACACTGCTTGGCGACGCCATCCACGCCATGACCTATTTCCGCGCGCTCGGCGGCAACACTGCGATCTATGACGCCGGGCTGCTGGTGCCGGAGCTTGTGGCCGCCAGACGCGGCGACAAGCCGCTGCTTGAAGCCTTGTCGAACTACGAGGCGAAGATGCTGGAGCACGGCGCCGATGCGGTGCGGTCTTCGCTGACGGCGATGCAGAAGAATGTCCTCTCAGGCCGCCGCCGTCAAAAGGAAGCCGCCGAATAGCGGCTCCTAAGATCGCCCGATAACTGTCCTGCCTTATTACGCCGCTTCCACCAGCCTGGCCGACTGGAAGTCGTGCAGGAGAATGGCGATCTCGAAGCCGCGCCGCTGCAGCCAGTGCGCCGTCGTCGCCGCGCGAACGCCGAGCAGATCGTCAATCAGCACGACGCGGGCGCCGCGCACGGCGATGCTGCGATAGGCGACGCCGAGCAACTGCCCGCCCTCCGACGCGATCGACCCCGGAATGTGCGCTTCGGCGAACTCCTCCGGCGTGCGCACGTCCAGAAGATAGGTCGTCCGCTTGTCGTCCTTCGCCCAGGTTGCGGCCGTCGCTGCATCGACGCGGGGAAAGCTGTCGCCTTCGGCAAGTTTTGCGATGTGCTTTCCGGCGAAGCGCTTCGCATCCTCGCTTGCCGGACCATAGACGGCGGTCCTGCCGGTTTCGAGCCCAAGGCCGGCCTCGCGCCATGCCTTGGTGCCGTCGTGCAGATAGGCGACCTTGTTGGGCACACCGGCGTCGATCAGCGTCTGCCCGCCGATGATGGCGCGCGGCAGCCCGGCACAGGAGACGACCACCTGTGTCTCCGCCGAAGGCACGAGGTCGGCGAAGCGCAGCACCAACTCGGCGCCGGGCACGCTGATGGCGCCCGGCACGTGGTCCCTGTCGAACTCCGCCACCGTCCGGCTGTCGAGGACGACCACGTCGGCGCTTTGGCCTCTGAGCGCTTCAAGTTCTTCGACGGTAATGACCGGCGTTCCCTTCGCGTCGCGGATCGCCAGCGAAAAATCGACGCCTGGCGTGTCGAAGGTCGGCAAGCCGGCCACGCCGTCACGCGTCCATTCTGGAATTCCACCGGCCAGTGCGAACAACTGGCTGCGGTCGCGCCCGGCCAGTCGTTCGACAAGTTGCTCGGCAGCGCCGCTGCCGTCATCGGCCAGCACGGTGCGCACTGATTTGCGCGGGATGAAGCGGTCGATCTCCGCTTCGACCTGAGCGGCAGGCAGATTGGTGGCGAACAGCGGCGATGCGTATCCGACAATCGCGCTGTCGCGGATATCCAGCACCGCAAGTTCCTCGCCATCCGCCAGCCATTGGCGAAAAGTCCTAGAATCGATCGTGCTCGCGCTCATGATGCTTTCCTCTCCTGATGTTCGGCAGCGCCACGTTTCGGACGCGCAAGGCCGAGATTCTCGCGCAACGTGCCGCCTTCGTAGGCGGTCCGGAACAGGCCGCGCCGCTGCAGTTCCGGAATGACGAGGTCGACGAAATCGGTGAGGCCCGTCGGCAGGATCGGCGGCATGACGTTGAAGCCGTCCGCCGCGCCGCCGACGGACCATTCCTCCATCATGTCGGCCACGTCTTTTGGCGTGCCGACGATCTGGAAATGGCCGCGTGCGCCGGCAACGGCGAGATACAATTGCCGGATGGTCAGGTTCCGGCTCGCAGCCAGTTCGGAAACGACTTTCAGCCGGCTCTTCACCGCATCGGAACTGCCGAGTTCCGGCAACGGTCCGTCGAGTGGATGGCCGGAAAGATCGACGCCGCCGAGTAGGCCGGAAACCAGCGCCACGCCAACCACGGGGTCGACCAGGCGCTGGATCGCGTCGAACTTGTCCTCGGCTTCCGCGCGCGTCGGCGCAACGACCGGGAAGACACCGGGCATGATCTTCAAGCTATCGGCGGAGCGGCCGAAGGACGCCAGCCGGCCCTTCAGCTCGCTATAGAAGCCCCGCGCCGATTCGATGGTCGGATGGGCGGTGAAGACCACTTCCGCGGTGCGGGCCGCCAGGTGCTGGCCGGCATCGGAAGAACCCGCCTGGACGATGACGGGATGGCCCTGCGGCGGGCGGGCAACGTTGAGCGGCCCTTTGACCCGGAAATGCCGGCCGGCATGGTCAGGAGCATGGATGCCATGCCGATCGATGGCGATGCCCGAAGCCTTGTCGGCGACGAAAGCATCGTCGTCCCAGCTGTCCCACAGCTTCTGCGCCACGGCGACGAACTCCTCGGCGCGGTCGTAGCGATCGGCATGGACGGGGTGCTGGTCGCGGCTGAAATTCGCCGCCGCCGGCGCATCGGCCGAGGTGACGACATTCCAGCCTGTCCTGCCGCCACTCAGATGGTCGACCGAGGCGAACAGCCGCGCCAGGTGGAAGGGCTCCCAATAGGTGGTCGAAGCGGTGGCCACCAGCCCGATCCGTTGCGTGATGGTCGAGAGCGCCGACAAAAGTGTCAGCGGCTCGAAATGCACGACATGGCCGGTGCGCTCGAAAGTCTCGATCGGCTGCTCGCCATTGCGCGCGCTCAGGCTGTCGGCAAGGAAGACCATGTCGAAGAGGCCACGCTCGGCGGTGCGCGCGGCGTCCGCATAGTGCTGAAAGCTCAGGCCCGGATTGGCGGGCACATCGGGATGTCGCCAGGCCGCGACATGGTGGCCGGGTCCGCGGATAAAGGCGCCAAGCCTTATCTTTCGATCTTCAGTCATCGGGGCTCTCGGGGGCGTTTCTCGGGCCGGTCGCAAAGGCCTTTCATCTCTAACGCCTGCCAGACCCGCTGAGCGAAAGAATGCCTTTCGCCAGCTGGCAATTATTGTTTTTTGACATCGGGTTACGGGAAAGCACGATGGTCGCCGCCGGGGTAATGGGCTAGAGCCACGCACCGTCGGCGTCGCAAAGGTCCTTGATGCTTCACACACCCTCCTCCCCGCCGCGTTCGATCCCTCGTTCAATCATCATTGTAGGCGGCGGCTTTGCCGGCGCGGTTACCGCGATCAAGCTGCTCGACCGTTCGACCGAACCGCTAGCGATCACCATCATCGAGCGGCGGGCCGAACTCGGTCGTGGTGTTGCCTACAGCACCGTCGATCCGCAACATCTGGTCAACGGCGCGGCGCGCATCTTTTCGCTGCATCCGGACGATCCCGATCATCTCGTTCGCTGGCTCCTGGCGAATGGGCGAGAGCACGGCTGGACGCCGCCCGCGGATGTGCCTGACTCCAGCCCGCCGCGTTGGCTGTTCGGCAGCTATGTCCAAGCCGAGCTGACGAGAGCGATCAGAGAAGCAGACGGGCGTTCGTCGCTGCGCCACATCAAGGCATCCGCCGTCGACATGCTGACCGGTCCATCCGGGGTCTGCGTCGGCACAAGCGATGGCCAGCAATTGCTGGCCGATGAGGCCGTGCTGGCAACCGGGGTGTTCCAGAGCGAGCCATCCGCCACCGAAGCAGCCATCGTCAGCGATCCCCGCTATGTTGCCAATCCCTGGGATCCGGCAGCGCTCGACCGGCTCGCCGGCAGCAAGCAGTTGCTGCTGATCGGCTCCAGCCTGAGCATGGTCGACGTCGTTGCCAGCATGGAAGCGCGCGGCTTCGAGGGCAGCTACCGTGTCGTGTCGCGGCGGGGACAGATTGTCGAGCCACGGCGCAACACGGAAGCGTGGCGCGATTTCCTCGCCGGGCGGCCGCTGCCGAAAACCACCAGGGCGCTTCTTGCCCTGGTCAAGGCCGAACGCCGGGCCATCGAGGCCGCAGGGCTGGACTGGCAAGGGCTGCCGCTGACGATCCGGCCATGGATCCTGGCCTTGTGGCAAGGCGCAACGGACAGGGAGCGCTTGAAGTTCACACGCCATCTGCGCGCTTTCTGGGACGTCACCGCGCACCGCGCGGCACCGCCGAGCTTTGAGCGCGTTGCACTGGCGCAGAAGCAAGGCCGCTGGACGGCGGGAGCCGGACGGGTCCTTGGACTCCATCCCGAAACTGCGGGCATCGCAGCCGAGATCCGCTGGCGCGATACCGGCGCGGTCGAACGCGTGCGCTTCGATGGTGTCGTCAACTGCCGCGGCCATCAGGAGCATGATTGGCGGCAGATCGCCGATCCGTTTGTCCAGGGCCTGCTCGAGAACGGCATCGTCAGGCCGCACGCAACCGGCTTCGGCATCGACGCCACGCATGACGGCCGGGTGATTTCCGGTGACGGCAGGACCCATGGCAATCTCTTTGCCATCGGCCACCCGCTGCGTGGCGTCGCCTGGGAATCGAGCTCCATCGGCGAACAGCTGGCGCAAGCCATCGCCCTTGCCGGCCTTCTGGTCGGAGCCAGCCCAAGGCTGCGTACTCTGGCCTGACCGCTCTGCACCTCAAGACAACAGAAACAAAAAAGGGCCGCATCTCGA
Organism: Mesorhizobium sp. M1423; assembly: GCF_040317575.1. NCBI lineage: Bacteria > Pseudomonadati > Pseudomonadota > Alphaproteobacteria > Hyphomicrobiales > Phyllobacteriaceae > Mesorhizobium > Mesorhizobium sp. M1423. The sequence continues at coordinate 72,603 of NZ_JAMYKU010000026.1, read as the reverse complement.
TGCGGCCCTTTTTTCTGATCGCCCGCAGATTCAGGCGTTCGGATCGATATAGGCGTCGGCGAAATTGGCCGACAGACCTTCGGCGCCGGGCGCGTAGTTCTTGACGGTTTTGCGGGCGATGATGATGGTCGGCGGCGCGATCAGATTGATGATCGGCAACTCGTCGGCGATGATCTCCTGGAACTTGAAGAACAGCTGTTTGCGCTTGGCCTCGTCGAGCTCCACCGAGGCGGCTTCCAGCAACCGGTCGACCTCAGGATTCTCATAATGCGCGCCGTTGGAGAACGGCAGCCCTTTCTTGATGTTCTTCGACCAGTAAAGTCGCTGCGCGCCGGCGCTCGGATCGAAGATGTTGCCGCAGGATTCCGTCGACAGGTCCCAGGTGCGGTCGGTGTAGATGGTTTTGACATAGGTGCCGAAGTCGAATTTCTGGATCTCTGCGTCGATGCCGATCTTGGCCAATGCCTGTTTGAGGAAGTCGGCATAGCCCCATGGGTTATAGGGGTTATTGGTGAGCCTGAGCTTGAAGCGGATGCCGTCCGCTCTCCGCTTGAGACCGGCTTCGTCGAGCAGTTTTTCCGACAGCGCCGTATCGAACGTCGCGGCCTTCACGTCGGGATCGAAATACTTCTTGTTGACGACGCTGATCGGCGTCGGCGACACCTGGCCATAGCCGTAGAACACAATGGCGTTCACCGCATCGAGGTCGATCGCGTGCGCTATTGCCTGACGGACTTTCTTCTCCTTCAGGATCGGGTTTTCGAGATTGATGATCAGCTGATGCAGCGGGCCGCTATAGGCGAAGACCGTGCTGTCGACGACGAATTGCGGCAGCGCCTTGAACCTTTCGAGGTCCGCGAAGGCCACCGGGTTCGGCCCGATGTCGACCTCGCCGGTTTCGAGCGCCGCGGCGCGCGCGCCGGGATCGGTGATGAAGCGGAAGATGATCCGGTCGAGATAGGGTTTCGGCGCATCCCAATAGGTCGGATTCTTTTCGACGATGATGTGGCTGCCCTTCACCCATTCCTTGAGCACGAACGGTCCGCTGCCGATGATCTGCTCGAAGGACGGATCGTCGGCCGGCTTCAGCTTCTCGTAGATGTGCTTGGGCACGACAGGCGATTCCGTCGCGGCCAGTCCCGAGATCAGCGCGGCGGACGGTTTCGACAATTTGATCTTCACCACATGCGGATCCGACGTGTCGATGTCGGTGACATTCTGGAAGGTGATGCGCCCGCGCGGATGGGCTTCGCGCAGCCGCGAGATTGAAAAGGCCACGTCCTGCGATGTCAGGTCGTGGCCGTCGCTGAATTTCACCCCATGGCGCAGCTTGAAGACATATTCGAGCCCGTCGTCGCTGATCGACCATTCGGTGGCCAGTTGCGGCCTTGGGTTTAGGTCGTAATCGTAGGCGAGCAGGCCGTCGAAGATTTTCGGCCCGATGGTGGCCGGTCCACCTGCGCTGGTGTTGATGGAAACGATCTGGTTGGGCTCGGGATAGTAGACGAAGTTGAGCGTGCCGCCGGCCACCGGCTTTGCGTCTTCGGCGAATGCTCCAGCGGGAAGTGCGGCACTCGCGCCGGCCAGCAGGAGGAACTGATTGAACAGGCGTCGGTCGATGGTCATGGTCGGCACTCCGCGTTTGCGCGATTTGTCTTTCATGGGAGAGAAGTCGGGATCGGTGTCTTCACAACCGATCCCAACCAAGGGAATCCAAACACCTAGGCGGTTGGCGCGAGCCAGATCTGCGCGAAGCTGTTGTTGATGCCTTGCGCGCCGGGCGCAAAATCCCGGACCTTCTTGTTGGCGACGATCTGGGCGCCGGCAGCGACCAGATCGACCGACACCACGTCGTCATGGATGATGTGCTGGAATTTGTACCAGAGCTCGCGCCGCTTGGTCTCGTCGGGCTCGACGGCGGCGGCTTCGAGGATCTGGTCGACCTCGGGGTTCGCATAATGGCTGGCGTTGGAGAAGACGAGACCGATCTTGAAGTTCTTCGACCAGTAGGCGCGCTGGACGCCGAGCGTTGGGTCGAAGGTGTTCGACAGCGATTCGATGACCAGATCCCAGGCACGGTCGGTGTAGACAGTCTTCAGGAACGTCGACAGATCGAGCTTCAAGATCTCGGCATCGATGCCGACCGCTGCCAGCGACTGCTTGATGAAGTCGGCATAGGACGCCGGCAGGAACGCGTTGTAGGCAAGCCGGAGCTTGAAACGCTTGCCGTCGGCGCCGCGCGGATAGCCGGCATCGTCGAGCAGTTTCTCCGCCAGTTTGGGGTCGGGCTCGCGCGCCTTGATGCTCGGGTCGTACCATTTGGGCAGTGCCGTGCTGATCGGGCTCGGCGATACCTGCGCATAGCCATAGAGCGCAATGTCGACCAGCTTCTGCAGGTCGATCGCGTGGGCGATGGCCAGGCGCACGTCGCGCTTGGTCAGGATTTCGTTTTCGTAGTTGAAGAACAATTGCTGCTGCGGGCCGGAATAGGCGTAGGTGTTGGTGTCGACGACCAGAGCGGGGTTTGCCTTCAGCCGCTCGATGTCGGCCAGCGGCACGGGATTGGCGCCGATATCGATCTCGCCGGTTTCAAGCGCCGCCGAACGTGCGGCCGGGTCGAGGATGACGTGCAGGACGACGCGGTCAAGATAGGGCCTGGGCGCATCCCAATAGTCCGGGTTGCGGTCGAAGATCAGATGGCTGCCGGGCACCCATTCCTTGAGCACGAAGGGGCCGGTGCCGATCGTCTGCTCCAGCTTGGGCTGTTCTGCCGGCTTGAACGTTTCGTAGACATGCTTCGGCACGATCGGCGATTCCGAACTGCTCAGCGCCGTGATCAGATAGGGCGCCGGCTTCGAAAGCACGATAATAGCGGTGTGCGGATCGGGCGTCTCGACCGCTGTCACGTTCTGGTAGGTGATGCGGCCGCGCGGATGCGCCTCCTTCAGCCGGAAGACGGTGAAGGCAACATCTTCCGAGGTGAAGTCCTTGCCGTCATGCCACTTGACACCCTCGCGCAGCTTGAAGGTGTAGCGCAGGCCGTCATCGCTTATCGACCACTCCGTGGCCAGCAGCGGTTTCGGGGTGAGGTCGTAGGCGAAATCAAGCAGGCCTTCATTCACCTTGGGACCGATCGCCTGGCCGGTGCCCGACGAGGTGTTGATGGCAATCAGCGACGTGGGATCGGGATAGTAGGCCCAGTTGAGCGTGCCGCCCTGAACGGGCGTGCCTTCCGCGGCGAAGGAAAACCCGGGCAATGCGAAGCTCGCACCGCCAAGCAACAGCAGCTGGTTGAAATGACGACGATTGACAGACATGGTCTTGAGCTCCGGAAAACGGCTTCGATGGCATCCGGCGGCCGAACGCGTTCCGGCGCCTCGGCGTAATGATCCCTGCCGCGTCGCAAAACCGGAAGAATGATTTTCTATCATCTGCGGAAAGCGCCGCTTCGCGCGATCGTTTCATTCCAGGACCGGCCCAGGATCAGGCCAAGCCGGTCGACGGCAAATCAGCGCTCCGACCTTATTTCTACAATAATAGTAGACATTATGATTTTTTAGATTTCCGTTCCCGCTGGCGCGACGCTGCGGCAAACGAAATTTTCCGCCGGGCGCTTTGGCGCAAAGCCTGCCCTCGTCGCGCCTGGCATGAACGTGTTGAATGCGCCTCATGGTCGATCTCATTCGCGCAAAATCAAGGAAGCTGCGGCCGACGCTGGCGAGACTTCCGCCGCTGACGTCGCTTCGCGCTTTTGTCGCAACCGCCCGCCATTTGAGCTTTACGCGGGCGGCCGAAGAGCTCCATGTCACCCCTGCCGCGATCGGCCAGCAGATCCGCCTGCTCGAGGATCATCTCGGTCAGCCATTGTTCCACCGCAACCGCGGCGAGCTTCTGCTGACCTCGGCCGGCCAGGCGCTGATGCCCGGTCTCACCGAGGCTTTCGACGTCGTTGTCGAGTCGGTCGCGCGGATTTCCGGCGGCGAAGAGGATGCGCCGATCAAGGTGTCGGTCGCGCCCTCCTTCGCCAGCAAATGGCTGATCCCGCGCCTCGACGCACTGCGCGATGCGGTGCCCGGCCTCGAAGTGCTGGTCGACGCATCGACCAGGCTTGCCGACTTTGCCAGCGAAGACGTCGACTGCGTCATCCGCTACGGGTCGGGCGCCTATAGCGGTCTCGTCACGGAACGGCTGTTTTCAGAAGCGGTGCTGCCCGTCTGCAGCCCGGAATTTGCTCGCACGCACGGTCTCTATCGCGGGCCGGAGGGGTTGCGCGACGCACCGATCCTGCATGAGGACGGTCCGGAGCGCGATCCGAGCTGCCCGGACTGGAAGGGCTGGCTGAGATCCAACGGCCTGTCCGGCCGCCTTGTCGAGGGCGGTATACGGCTTAGCCAGTCGTCACTGGTGCTCGACGCCGCTGCTGCTGGCAAGGGCATCGGTCTCGGCAAATTCCGGCTGGCCGAGCCTGACCTCGCCGCGGGGCATCTAGTCAGTCCATTCGGCTCGCCGCAGCCGGTCGAGTTTTCCTATTATTTTGCGACGACGCCGCACAAGGCGAAGCTGGCGACGGTCGAGCGCTTCCATGGTTGGCTGAAGGCCGAGGCGCGGCGGCTTGGGGCCCTCGACTTCACACCGCCAGTGCCGCTGCCGGCCCGCATCGCCATCGTCGCTGCGGAATAATCTCACCTCGGTCTCGCGAGCAGGCGCGCCCGCCTATTTTAGCTTGAAGCCCAGCGCTTTGAGCACTTCGCCCAGGCGATCACGGCCTTTCAGCGCCGCTGTGCTGCCGATGCGGTTCGACATCAGCTCGGTCCAGTCGACCTCAGGCATCGACTGCTCCTGCTGAAAGGTCCGAAGAGTCTGGTTGTAGGCTGCAAGATCGCCCGGATCGAGGCCTGCCTGATATCGCTCGCGATGAAGCACCACAGTCTGTGGCAGTCTGGGCTTGATGTCAGTCGCGGCCAGGAGATCGGGATAGCCGACGGTCAAGCCGAACACCGCGACGGTTTCCGGCGGCAGGCCGAGTTCGCGCGCCACCTCCTGCGGATGATTGCGCATGGCGCCGATGTAGCAGGAGCCGAGCCCGAGCGCATCGATCGCCACCACGGCATTTTGTGCTGCAAGTGCGGCGTCTATCACGGCCAGCAGAAAACTCTCCTGATGGTCGAGCCCCTCGCCCGCCCGGCCATTTGCCTTGGCAATGGTACGCAGCCGCGACAGGTCGGCCAGCCAGACCAGCAGCAGCGGCGCCTGCTCGATATGGCGATTGATCGCCGCCAGTCCGGCAAGCCGCGCCTTGCGCGCCGGATCCTCGACGGCGACGACACTCCACGCCTGGAGATTGGAAGAAGTCGGCGCCGACTGGGCGGCAGCGACGATCAGTTCCAGCGTACCTTCAGGCAGCGGCCTGGCCAGATAGTTGCGGACCGAGCGATGCGAAAGGATCGCCTCGAGGGCTTCGTTCCAGTTTCCGGTATGCGCGCTTTGCGGCGCTCGATAACGCCGCCGTAGCGCCGCTTCACCACGCAGGTCGGCGTCGGAAGGGCGGATGCTGAAGGTGGCCGGTTGTGACATCGTCTTCCCTACGTGGCAATCTGGCTTATTCGGTGTTCTGACGACCCCAGGTCATTCAAGAAACGCGGCTTAGGCCCCATTGCGCAATAGCGGAAGCAACTGATCGCCTTGCCGCTTGATCTCGGAAAGATACGGTGTGTCCGAGAGCACGAAGTGCGTGATGCCGAGATCCCGGTACCTGCCGAGCGAGCGGGCGACGTCGGCGGCCGAGCCGACCAGCCAGGTGGTGCCGGCGCCGCCGCCGCCGTACTTGCCCGGCGCCGTATAGAGGTTGTCGTCCAGCACCTCGCCGCGCGCGTGCAGATCGAGCAGACGCTGCTGGCCCACCGCTACCGCCCGACCGTGATCGTTCCAGCCGGCGCCCTGGCCCTTGGCCATCTCGTCGACCTTCGCCTCTGCGTCCGCCCAGGCCTGCCCAGCGGTGTCCCGGACCAGCGTGGTGACCCGCAACCCGAATTCCAGAGGCGGGAGGTCTCGGTCAAGTTCCCTGCTCAAGGCTTTGAGCCGCTCAATCCGCTCCCGGACGCCGTCGAGCGGCTCTCCCCAGAAGAGCTGGACATCCGCCTCGCTGGCCGACACAAGCTCGGCCGCCTCCGACGCGCCGCCGAAGTAGAGCTTGGGATGGCGCCGATCGCCACGGACATGGATGCGGGGCATCACGGTAGAACCAGTGACCTGGAAGTGCTCGCCCGCAAAGGTCACCTTCTCTTCAGTCCAAAGTCTGCGAACCAGCCGCATGAATTCTCGGGTGCGGGCATAGCGATGGTTCTGGTCACCTTCGCTGTCGCCATACGCAGCGAGGTTGTCCTTGCCCGACACTATGTTGATACGAACGCGACCAGCGGTCAGCTGATCGAGCGTGGCTACGGCGGATGCGAAGTGCGCCGGCCGCCAGTAACCCGGGCGGATCGCGATGAGCGGCTCGAAGGAGGTGGTCCGCGCGGCGAGCGAGGCCGCGACAGTAAACGTGTCGGGCCGACCCCAGCCGGTACCGATCAGCGCGCCCTTCCAGCCGTGTTCCTCAAGCGCCTTCGCGTGGCTGGTCAGCGTCTCCAGGCTGTTGTGGTCCTCGACGGCCGGCTCGCCGCGGTGACCGGGATCGACCTGGTTCGGGATGTACCAAAGAAATTCGGTATCAGCGCTCATTGTCGGGCCTGTATTTTGGCCGGGCATGGAGGTCAGTGGCAGGGCCTTCCGCTCCGTTGTATTTTGATGATCATTCAATGGGTGGCCTCATGCAGCGCTGGCGCCTTGTGCGGCTGCGGTGCGAAACGGCTTTCGGGCCTGATAAGGCCGAGATGGTCGCGCAGCGTGCGCCCTTCATATTCGGTGCGGAACAGGCCACGCCGGCGCAGGATCGGCACTACCGTATCGACAAAAACCTCCAGTCCGGTCGGCAGCACGTCCGGCATCAGGTTGAAACCGTCGGCGGCGCCGGCAACAAACCATCGTTCGATATCGTCGGCGATCTGCTCCGGCGTGCCGACGATGGTGCGGTGGCCGGTGCTGCCGTTCAGCGCCCGGATCAGTTGGCGAACGGTGAAATCGTTATTGCGGGCGAGCGCCAGCGTCGCGCGGAAAAACGTGTGCCCGCCATTGGACGGCAGCGGGATGGCATCAGGTAATTTTTCGTCCAGCTTCAACCGCTCGCGGTCGATGCCAAGCACGCCGGACAGCCGCCCAAGGCTGTAGTCGAGCGGGATGCGGTCCCAGAGCTCTTCTTGCCGCCGCTCCGCTTCGGCCTCGGTGCTGCCGATGATGGTGGCTAGGCCGGCGAGGTTGAGCGGCACGCCGCCGGTGCGGCCGTAAATCTGGGCGCGTGTCTTCAGCTCTTGTGCATAGGAAAGCGCTTCTTCGAGGGATTGAGAGGCCGAGAAGACGGCTTCGGCGTGGCGGGCGGCGAGGTCCTTGCCGTCATCCGAACCGCCGGCCTGGATGACCACCGGATGTCCTTGCGGCGAACGCGGCACATTGTGCGGCCCATGCACCGAAAAATGTGTGCCCTTGTGCTCGATGGCGTGAACCTTGGCGGCATCGACGAAACGCCCGCTGGCGACGTCGCCGATAAAGGCATCGTCCTCCCAGCTGTCCCACAATGCCTTGACGATGTCAGCGAATTCCGCTGCCCGTTCGTAGCGCCGGCCATGATCGATGGCGCCGGTGAGGCCGAAATTGCGGGCCGAGGCGGGGTCGGCCGTGGTCACGATGTTCCAGCCGATGCGCCCGCCGCTGACATGGTCGAGGGTCGCGAAGCGTCTGGCGATGTTGTACGGCTCGTTGAAGCTGGTTGAAGCGGTGGCGATCAGCCCGATGCGCTCTGTTGCGGCGGCTACCGTCGCCAGCACGATGGTCGGCTCCAGCGATGTGATCGGCCGATAGTCGATGCGATCCGAGATTGCCGCCTGGTCGGCAAGGAATACGGCGTCGAGCTTGGCGCGTTCGGCGATCTTCCCAACCTGCACATAGTGGTCGACGGTGAACGCGGCATAGGGGTCGACGCCGTCCATCCGCCAGGCGGCCGGCGAGAAGCCGGCATGCAGGATGTTGACGTTGAGATGGAGCTGCCGGCCGCTCATCGAAAGACGCCGGGCTCGGGATAGGCGCCGGTCAGGTACCAGGTGCCGACTGTGCGGGTCTTGTATTCGGCAGGGTTGTGCAAGGTGTGAATGCGGGCGTTGCGCCAGAACCGGTCGAAGCCGTATTTGCGCACCGCCGAGCGGGCGCCCATCACCTCGAAGATTTCGGTCGTCACTTCGAGCGCGACATCGCCGGCCAGCACGTTGGCCGCGGCGACGGCAACCGCCGCCTCGCCGCGCTCTTCCTCGGTCAGTGCCTTGCCGCGGGCGATCGCATGATCGATCGCCACCGCCGCGCGATCGGCCAGCACTGTCGCCGCCCGCGTCTTGACCCAGAGTTCGCCATACTGCCGCTTGATCCACGGATCGTCGATATGGCGCTCGACGCCGGAATACATCCACGGCCGCGAACTGTTGAGCGTGTAGTCTCGTGCCGCCAGCAGCGCGCCCTGGGCCGTGCCGATGAAGACATTGAGCAGTACACTTTGCTGCTGCAGCGGGCCGATGGTGCGGATCGGCAGCGACGCGTCGACCCAACCGCGCACCAGCTCGCTGTCATGGATCCTGACGTCCTTGTAGGCGACCTTGCCACTGCCGGTCTGCGTCTGGCCGATGCCGTCCCAGTCGTCGAGAATGGTGATGCCGTCGCGATCCGCGGGGATGGCTGCAAACTTCCTCTCGCCGCTGACCTCGTCTTCCCACGAAGTCGAAAGATAGTCGGCGACATGGGAGCCCGAGGCAAAGGGTTTGAAGCCGTTGACGATCGTCCACTCGCCGTCCTTGCGGCCGAACAACGTTTTCGAAAAACTGTTGCCCGTATTGCCCCAGAACCAGTCGCCGGCAGCCGAACGTCGCAGCAGATCGGCCGAACGCGGTTCGTCCGAGCTGAGCCTGGCGGCGCTCAATGCGCTGAAATGGTAGCCGTAGATATGGCCGATCGAGCCATCGACCTTGGCGAACTCGCGGCCGATCTTCAGTGCCGTCGAATAGGGTTCGCCTGCGCCGCCGAATTCCTTGGGAATGACGATGGTGAGCAGGCCGCTTTCCTTGAGCAGGCGGATCTGTTCGGTGGGCCTGCCGCCAAGCTGGTCGCGCTCGACCGCGTCACGGGCAAAGATGTCGCGCAGCTCGACCGCCTTGGCGATCCATGGATTGGAGGTATCGGGATCGAAGGTCATTGGGTCACTCATGCAGATGCGGGAAGCCGTGGCGCTCGGCCAGCAGCGCAAGAATGCGCCTGGTATCATCGGCGAAGACCTTGCCCTTGGCCGTCGGAAGGCCGGCGGGCGGATCGCTGCCGATGATCAGCACCGGCAGCGACTGGTGCCGTTCGCCGAGTGCGTCGATCACCTTGCTCCTCGGCCTCGCGAACGGGACGCGTTCGACGTCCAGTCTGCTGGCGAGATCGGGAAAGGCAGCGAGCAGCCCTTCGACCTGGTTGCAATAGGGACAGACGAACGTCCGGCCCGGGTGCTTTGGATCGGAGAAGCCCGGCTGGATGAGAAAGAGCGTGTCGCGCGCCATTGCCGGCCTATTCCGCGGCCGCCGCGGCATGCCGCGAGAAACGGTTTGCCGGCCGCTTCAGGCCGAGATTGTCGCGCAAGGTGCTGCCCTCATACTCATCACGGAACAACCCGCGGCGGCGAAGTTCCGGCACGACCAGCTCGATGAAATCCTTCAAGCCGCCGGGCATGATCGGCGCCATGATGTTGAAGCCGTCGGCGCCGTAATTCTCGAACCGCTCTTCCATGGTGTCGGCGATCTGTTGCGGCGTGCCAACCACCTGCCAATGGCCGCGGGCGCCGGCGATGCGCAGATAGAGCTGCCGGATCGTCAGTTTCTCGCGCCGCGCCAGATCGATCACCAGCGCCTGCCGGCTCTTGCCGGCATTGGTCTCCGGCAAGTCAGGCACGGGCCCGTCGAGCGGGTAGGAGCTGAGGTCGAAGCCGCCGGCCAGCGCCGAGACCAGACCGAGGCCGACTTCCGGCTGGATGAGGTCCTGCAGCTGTTCGAACTTCTCCTGCGCCTCGGCTTCGGTGCGGCCGATGACCGGGAAGATGCCAGGCAGGACCTTCAGATCATCCTCCGAGCGGCCATATTTGCCGAGCCTGCCCTTGACGTCGGCATAGAAGGCGGTTGCTTCGTCGAGCGTGATCTGCGCGGCGAAGATCGCTTCCGCGGTGCGCGCCGCCAGTTCCTTGCCGGGGCCGGAGGCGCCGGCCTGGACGACGACGGGATGGCCTTGCGGCGTTCGCGGCGTGTTCAGCGGACCACGCACCTTGAAGTGCTGGCCCTTGTGGTTCAGCACATGCAGTTTGTCCTTGTCGAAATAGCGGCCGCTCTCCCTGTCGCGCGGGAAGGCGTCATCCTCCCAGCTGTCCCACAGGCCGAGCACGACATCGGCGAATTCCTTGGCCCGGTCGTAGCGGTCGCCGTGCTGGATATGCGTGTCGTGGCCGAAATTGAACGCCGCGTCCGGATCGGACGAGGTGACCAGATTCCAGCCTGCGCGCCCGCCGCTCAGATGGTCGAGCGATGCGAACTGGCGGGCCAGATTGTAGGGATCGGAATAGCTGGTCGAAGCGGTGGCGATGAGGCCGATGTTCCTGGTCACCGCCGACAGCGCCGACAGGAGCGTGATCGGCTCGAACGGATAGACGCCGCTATGCGCCTTGCGGCTGGCCGCCTCGAGATTGCTCAGCCGCGCCGCGACGCCATCGGCAAAGAAGATGGCGTCGAATTTGGCTGCTTCCGCCAACCTGGCAAGTTCGACATAGTCGCCGAGGCTGGTCCCCTCTCCTGCCTCCTGGTGGCGCCAGGCTGCGACATGGTGGCCGGTGAAGAGAAGAAATGCTCCAAGCTTGAGCTTGTCCTTGCGCCTGGCCATTTTCCGCGCCTCCTCAGCGATACAATCCGCCGACCGGGTATTCGCCGGTAAGCAACCAAGTGCCGATGGTGCGTTTCTTGTATTCGGCCGGATTGTGCAGCGTGTGCGTGCGCACGTTGCGCCAGAACCTGTCATAGCCGTTGGCCTTGGTCGCCGAGCGGGCACCCATCACCTCGAAGACCTCGCTCGACGCGTCGAGGCCGATTTGCCCGGCATAGACATTGGCGGTGGCGAGATCGATCGCCGTCTGCCCGCGCTGCTCCAGGGTCAAGGCCTCGCCCTTGATATAGGCGGCATCGAGGTTGCGTGCCGCCACATCGGCGAGTTCGGCCGCAGCGAGCGTGCGGATATAGAGGTCGCCATATTTGCGTTGCACAAACGGATCGTCGGTATGATTCTCATAGCCTGAATAGACCCAGGGGCGCGATTGCGAGACCGTGTAGTCGCGGCCTTCGCTCAGCGCTCCCTGCGCGCTGCCGACGAACAGGTTGAGCAGCACCGCCTGCTGGAAGAGTGACGTCAGCGTCTGGAACGGCGTCAGAGGCACGGCGGGCGAGCCAATCAGCTCGTCGTCACCGACATGCACTTCCTTGAACGTCACCTTGCCGCTGCCGGTCTGCCGCTGGCCGACGCCATCCCAGTCATCCTCGATGACGATGCCTTCGCGATCAGCCGGGATCGCTGCCGCCAGCCGGTCCTGACCGTCCTCCCAGGCAATCTGGATGTAGTCGGCGATATGCGAACCGGAAGAGAACGGCCTGAAGCCACTCAGGATCCAGCCCTTGCCGTTGCGCCTGGCCGTCGAGGTCTTCGACATGGCGTTGCCGGAATTGCCCCAGACCCAGTTCTCGCGGGCCGAGCTTGTCAGCAGCCGGTCCTTCTGCGCCTGCGTGCCGCGAAACAGCACACCGTTGAGCGGCAGATGATGATAGCCATAGAGGTGGGCCAGCGAGCCGTCGGTGCGGGCGAATACGCGCACCACGCGAAGCACCGACAGCCAGGATGCGCCCTTGCCGCCATAGCGCTTGGGAATCTGCGCCGACGGCAGGCCGCTCTCCTTCAGCAGGCGGATTTGCTCGACCGGCCGTCCGCCGGCCTTGTCGCGCGCCACGGCATCCCGGTCGAAGATATCGCGTAGTTCGACCGCCGTGGCGACGAACGGGTCGGAGAGGTCAGGGCTGAAGGTCATCGGCGTTTGTCCATGGAAATGCGTCTATTCCGCCGCGATGGTCTGCGCCGGCCGCCAGACGGCAGCGGCATAGGCCTCCTCGCCGAATTCGGCCGGATGGCTTCCGGTTATGCGGCTCTCATGGTTGTCGAGATCGGCGAAGAAGAGATCACGGCTGATGCGGGCGACAACGGCCGGCACATCGCGCCTGATCGACGGCACATCGCCGATCGGCAGGCCAAAACTGACGAAGCCGCCTGGATTGAAGACATGGATATTCCTCAGGAAAGGCGCCTCGCCCGGCGCCTTCTCGAGGAATTCGTGGCCGAGGCCGAGATAGGGATGGGAGCCGAAAAATTCATCGGTCTCGCCTTCCGGTGGCACGTACTGGTCGCGCCACAGCCGGATGAAGGCGGCGAAATCGGTAAATTCAGGTTTGCGCGTTGGGTCGGCGAAATAGCCGGTGCCAGCGATGACGAAGTCGAAGGAAAATGTCTCACCCGCGATATCGGTGACGACCTTGCCGCCTTCGACATCCGCATTTGTCCAGGGGGCTCCGAGATGCAGATGGAAATTCTTGTGCTGCACCACCCGTGCCACGGCATCGGGCGGTGGCGTGGAACCGGCATCGCGAAACCGAAGTGCCTGGCGCCAGCGCACCGCATCCGGCAAGCGCGGATAATTGTCATAGGCGCCGGGATAGCCGCGAACGCGGTTGATCGGCACGCTGGCGATGCTGTTGCGGCGGGCGAAGAGACGCACCGATTTCGCGCCGGCCTCAAGGGCGGCTCCGGCCGCATCGAATGCCGAAGCCGCCGATCCGACGACAGCGATCGCCTTGTCCTTGAGGGAGGCGAAGTCGATTGCCGCCGAGCTATGCGCAACGAAGCCAGGAGGCAGGGTGGCGAGCACATCCGGTATCACCGCACCGCCGCTGCCGCCAAAGCCATTGGCCAGGATGATCTTGCGCGCCGTTTCGACCGATGGCCTGCCGCCGGCTTCGAGGTGGAGGCGAAAATGCCCATCAGCCGGCTCGATGCGAAGGAGACGCGTGCCGTAACGAATGCCGATGCCGAGAAAGTCGCGATACCATTTCAGGTAGTTCGCCCAATCCGTCCGTACGATGCGGTCGAAACCGGCATAGGCTTCCGCACCGTGGCGGGCTTCGTACCAGGACTGAAAGCTCAAGCCCGGCAAGCCGAGTTCCGGCCCCGGCAAGCCCTTTGGCGTTCGCAGCCGGTTCATCCGTGCATGAGTAAGCCAGATGCCGGCCTTGCTTTCATCCGGTGCCGCGTCGACGACAGTAACCTTGCCGATGCCGGCACGCCTCAACGCGAAGGCAAAGGTCGCCCCCGTCTGCCCACCGCCAACGATGAAGACATTGTGGTCGACGCCCTCCCGGTCCGGCACCCAGTTTTGCGGATCGGGGCCGATCAGTCGAAGTGTTTCGCGGGCGTCGTGATCTGGATCGGACGGTAAGGCCATTTCGGTCCCGGCTGAGTTTGAGCGTCGTGCCAAACTCCGCCTCGGTCGACAAACAGTCCAGAAATGTCTGCTTTGATTGGCAGGTAGTTTTTTTCACTTGCATTGCGACGCGCTTTCACAGCCGACCGAATGGGCGGTGCCTATGGTCTCCCCGAAACCGGATAGCTGCATTAGCACTCGCGCTCTATTGAATCGCGTTCGATCGCCACAACGTGACCTTGAGCGTCCCAAAACGCACCTGACTTCATCCGCTTAGTCCTGCCTTCCCGGTTCGACAGAACTCGGTGATCAGCGAGCGGCTAAAGGCTTTATTTCCACTCGGCCTTCTCCTCGGACCGCACGATCAACAGCAAACGTACTGCGGCGCAAATTTCCCGTACCGCCTCTGATGGTTTTGCGGGCGAGCAGTGGAGGTGCTACAAAATAGATTTATCAATGTGTTGATGTCGAACACCGGCAAACCGGAAATTCGTGCAATGAAGGAACTGAACGGACACATATTGGTGCATTCGAGGACGATGGCGCCGGCGTCCGGGCACTCCTCCAGAAACGCATGCGTCATCGCCTCCATCTCGGCACGCAACACATCAAAAGCCGACTCCGTCCGGTTGCCGATATAGACGCTCGGAAAAACCGCGTCAGCCTTCATGCCCTGGACATGGACATTGACTTCCGCGGCCGACCATCCGGCGCCGTTGAAGTGATGGTCGTTCATGTGCTGCTCCCTTTCGGTGAAGATGCCGACCTTTCTGGATGGCCCGATCAACCGGCTGACGAGCGGCACCTGGAGGAGGCTCGACGTAAACACGGGAATGCCAACGGCGGCGGTCAATTCCCTCTGAAAGGGTGCAAGGAACCCACAACTTGTCGTAATCGCCCGGACGCCTTCGGCCTCGAGTTCCCGCGCGGCTTCGATGAATGGTTCTATCAGTTCGGGCTGCGGGCGATCTCCCATAATCCTTACCGGCAAGGCTCCCTTCACTGTCTTGAAGCGCACTGGAAACGGATAGGACTCCGCATTGCCGATTTCTCCAACCGGCCTTGGGAAGCGCGTGTCGAGCATCAGGACGCCGATCACCTCGCCGTAGTTGGTGAATCCACCCTTCAGCATCATGTCGGTTTCCTCGAATCCTGAGATTCCACCTCTCGACGCACCCGAAGCAAGAGGCGCTCAATGTCCCAACCCGAGCCGGGCATGGATATACAATATTGAGCACCTATCCTGGCCGCTTTTTTATAAGAAAGGGGTGGCGCCTCGGGCGCCGCGCGGACCTAACAGAAAACAGACAAGCGCAGCATCCTTATTTGGATCGACTTGCCGGTCCAAATCTAAAAAAACACTCATCAATATGAAAGAGACATACGGTCCATAAAATGCCGCCCACCAGCCGATCGCGGAAAATAGTCATTATTGGCGCGGGTATTGTCGGCATTTCCATTGCTTATTTCCTGGCTCGCGAGGGCATTTCCGCGACGATCATCGACGCCGAGGGTCCGTCGGCGGGCGCAACCGGTGCTTCTGATGGCGCTGTCTCGGTTGCCAGCAAGCAACCGGGGCTGATGATGTCTCTGGCCCAGAAGGCGCGGGCTCTCTACGAGCAGATGGCCTCCGAAGGAACCCTGGCCAGGCAGTACAAATCGCGACCGACCTTCCTTATCGGGCGGACGCCTGAAGAGATCGATATTCTGGATGAACACGCACGGGATCTGGAATCCGTCGGCGAGCAGATCACAATCCTGGACAGGTCGCGTCTGCGCTCCCTGGTATCGGGTGTTGGCGAAGGCGCATTCGGCGGTGTCATGGTGTCCAGGGACGGACACGCGCTCGGCTATCAGGTCACCGAACGGCTTCTGGCATTGAGTGGCGCAAAACCCAACCGCAACCTCGCCGTCACGGGCGTTCTACTTTCCGACTCGAGAGCTACCGGCGTGGCGACGGCGGCCGGCAACATCGAGGCGGATGTGGTGATCGTCGCCGCCGGCCTCGGTTCAGCCAGTCTTGCAAGGCTTGGAAATGCGCTCTTTCCCCGAAAGGGGCAGCTCGTCATCACGGACCGAGGGGACCTTGGTCAATCGGCACTTGCCGGTCATCTCATGACGGCCGGCTACATCGCTGCCAAACGTAGCGCCGCCAAACCGGCACCGTCACCCATAGGCCTGGTTATCGATCCGCTCGTCACCGGCCAGTACCTGATCGGCGGCACGCGCGAAGACAACAGGCGCGACCGCGGCACGGATGCGGCAACGATCGCGGCCATACTCAGGGAAGCCGTGGCGCTTTATCCAAGCCTTCGCGCACGGCGCGTCATCCGAACGTTTTCGGGCGTTCGCACGGCATCGCGAGACGGCCTACCGATCATCGGCTTTCACCCTGCGATCCAAAACCTTCTCATCGCCACCGGATTCGAGGGCGACGGAATTTGCCTCGGGCCGATGACCGGAAAGATCATTGCCAATCTTGTACGCGGCCTGCCTGCCGGCACTGACATTTCCGCCCTTGCTCCCGGCAGGTTGCTTGCCCAAGCGAGCGCGGCATGACCCAGACCTTCATGTGGCGCGGAGAACGCATCGCCTACATCAGCGGTGAGACAGTCGCTTCCTCCCTGTTGCGGGCCGGGCACCTCAATCTTGGCCCAGCCTCCGAAACGACGCAGGCGCGCTATTTTTGCGGCATAGGCGCCTGCCAGGGTTGCCTTGTCTCCTGTGAGGGGGCGGCCCCTTTCGAGGCCTGCCTCACCCTTGCCCGCGACGGCATGGTGCTTTTTCCTGTCATCGCCGCTTCGACAGGCGGTCGCCATGACTGATGCGCCGGTGGTTGTGATCGGTGGCGGACCAGCGGGGGTGTCCGCCGCGGTAACCCTTGGCGAACGCGGCCACCGCGTGTTGCTGGTCGAACAACGCGCGGGCCTGGGCGGCGCAATTCACCGCCAGCCGGCCAATCGGGAAATCGGGCACGCGCTTCACCGCCGGCACCACCAACGTGTCTGGAAGAGGCTGACGGCTAGGCTGGCCGCCGTGACCAACCAAGTCACAGTGCGGCATTCGACCGTCTACATCGGCAGCGACGACAGCGGCCTTGTCCTGCTCGAGGATCGCGTTGCCGGCCGGGTGTTTTTCGTCAGGCCGCTTGCCCTGCTTCTCGCTGTCGGGGCGATCGAAACTGTTCACCCCTTCGAAGGATGGGATCTTCCCGGCGTCACTTCGGCCGGCGGCGCTCAGATGATCCTGAAGGAAACGGGATCTTTCATGCAGGGCCGGACCCTTGTTGCAGGCACCGGCCCGCTCCCTTTCGCGGTGTCGGCGCAACTGTCGTCGATCGGTCAGCCGCCTGTTGCCCTGCTCGAACGCGGCGATCCATGGCGATTTCCGCTGGTGGGCTTTCGATTGCTGTGCATGCCCAGGGTTGCGTCCGAGATGCTGGCCTACGGATTGAGGCTCCTGACGAGCCGGGTCGAATACATCACCGGTTCAGCCGTGGAACAAGTGACAAGACAGGTTGGCGGGCTGTCTGTCAGGGTCATCGACGAACGCGGTGCACGCAGCAGCTTCCTGGTCGATAATCTGATCGTCAGTGATGGCCTGCGCGCCAACGATGTCGGCCTTCCGCCAGCCAGGGAAGATGCATCCGGTCCGATCCTGAGGGCCGGAGACTGCCGCGGGGTCCTGGGCGCCGATGCCGCGGTGGCGGACGGCGAATTTGCAGCGCGCAAAGTCGCCGCGCTGCTGGCCGGAGATCCCATGCCGGTCGAAAATAGTAGCGTGATAGGCAAGGCGCGTTACCTGCAGGCCTTGTTGCGGAACCTCACCTCGGAACACTCCCCCGAGCCTACTGAACAAACGATTTTCTGCCGTTGCGAAGGTCGCACGAAAGCGGATCTGGCTTTTCTGGGCGCCGATCGATCGCCTTCCGAAACCCGACTGCTTGGCAGGTTCGGAATGGGAGCATGCCAAGGCCGGTTTTGCGGCGCGAGCGTATCCAATGCGGTCGGAATCGCGCCGGAACGCCTGAGCAGCCGGCCCGAAACCTATCCGCGTTGGCCCATACGCCCGGTGTCATTGGCCGCGCTAAGCCAGCTAGACGAAATTTCGGAAGCGACATCTTGGAAATGAACACGCCTGCAATCAAACAGTCGACAGCATCCATCGCTGTTCACAATCCCTATTCGGGAAATCTGGTGGGGTCGGTGGTTGCGGGCGATGAGCGCTCGATCGTCGAAGTGGTCGAGAACGCGAAGGTCGCCTGGCGGCGTTTCGCCATTCCACGCCCTTCGAGCGCAAGAGCCTGCTGCATGCACTGGCCGATCAGCTCGCTGGGGAAGCCGAGGCTTTTGCCGAAACAATTTCGAACGAGATGGGCAAGACGATCCGCGAGGCCAGGAACGAAGTCCGGCGTGCGCAAAACACGCTGCGGCTCTCCGGCGATGCCGCCGTGACATTGCATGGAGAAATCATACCATGCGCCATCGTCGCCGTCGCCCCCGACAAGCAGCCTACGTCACCCATCAATCGGTCGGCGTAGTCGGGGCAATCACGCCCTTCAACTATCCGCTCAATCTCCTCTGCCACAAGCTGGGGCCAGGCATCGCTGCCGGCAACGCCATCGTCGCAAAACCGTCGCCCAAGGCGCCGCTCGCGGCCGCCATGCTGGTCGAGGCGGCGAGGTATGCCGGGTTTCCGAGAAATCCATTCACGATCGTGCACGGCGGCGCGCAAGATGCGCTCGCGCTGGCTCGCTCGCCGATCGATTTGTTGAGTTTCACAGGCGGCCCGCAGACCGGCATGGCGCTCAGGAACAACACGCGCATCATCCGCTGTCTGATGGAGCTTGGCGGCAATGATCCGCTGATCGTCATGGCGGAAGCCGATCTGGAGAAGGCAGCCGACACGGCCGTTGAGCATCGCATGCCGCCGCTGTGTTGGAACTCGTTCGCGAAGGACCGCTCAAACCAGGTTTCATCGCGCAGGAGGATATCGCTGCCTCCTCTCTCTTGCGAAACCGCGTCCTGGATCGGCTAGGAGCCGTGATCCCGAAAAATGGTGGTGAACATGTCGAATGAAACACGGACTGGCTCGTACGGCACGGTCTCCGATCTGGGAGTCGGCGTCTTGATGCTGGACACGCATTTTCGCCGGCGACGCGGCGATGTCGGCAACGCCTTGACCTGGTCCTTTCCGGTGCAGTTCAAGATCGTGCGCGAAGCGCGGCCTGAAAACGTCGTCGAGGGTGGCGCCGAGGGGCTGCTCGAACCCTTCATCGACGCCGCGCGGGAACTCGTGGATCTCGGGGTCAGCGGCATCACCACCAGTTGCGGCTTCCTGGCGGTATTCCAGCAGCAACTGGCGGCAGCCTTGCCGGTGCCGGTCGCAACCAGCAGCCTCCTGCAGATTCCGCTGATCGAGGCGATGCTGCCCAAAGGCAAGCGCGCAGGCATCCTGACTTTTTCAGCAGAATCCTTGGGCGCCCGTCATTTGCGCAGTGTCGGCGCGCGCGAGGACACGCCGATCGGCGGCCTGCCGGCCGACAGCCTGTTTCGATTGTTCTATGGCGATAAGCCTGCGGTTGCGGACTTCGACACGTTCGAAGCCGAAGCGGTGACAGCGGCTCTGAGGCTCGTCGAAAAGCATCCCGACATCGGCGCAATCGTATGCGAATGCACCAATCTGCCACCCCATTCGTCAGCGATCGCGGGTGCCACCGGATTGCCGGTGTTTGACATTGTCGGCTTCATCGAATGGTTCGCCAAAGGCCTCAGACCAACCGCTTTCGTCCAGACAGACGATAGCGGCCCATCCGGAAGACGAAGGCATGCCGGAGAATAGAAAGAAGGTCGTCATCGTCACCGCGGCAAGTTCAGGTCTCGGAGCAGGCACAGCCCGTGACCTTGCGGCCAGGGGTTGGAATGTCGTCCTTTTTGCCCGTTCGGAACGGGTCGAGAGCATGGCTGGCGAAATCGGCGGCTTGGCGGTTCGCGGCGACATTACGTGTGAGGATGATCTTGCTGCGCTGGTCGGCACAGCTATCGATACTTTCGGCCGGATAGACGATCTTGTCCTCAGTACCGGCAATCCGGCGAAGGGCGGTCTCCACGATCTGACCCGGCGCGACTGGCACGAAGGGCTCTGCCTTGCGTTGCTGCCGCTTGTCAGCCTGACCCGATTGCTCGTTCCTGTCTTCAGCAGGGCTGGTTCAGGGTCAATCGTCACCATTTCGTCCCACGCCGCGACGCAGCCCAACGTGAAGTTCCCGATCTCCGGACCGCTGCGCAGCCGTCTCGAATTTTACAGGATGGCGGCGCGCGAACATGCGCATTTCGGGAATCGCATAAACCCTGTGATGCCCGGTTTCATAGACAACCGTGCCATCAGCGAGGAATGGCTGGCCAGGATTCCGGCAGGCCGCTACAGAACCATCGACGAACTCACGGGGGTCGTCGAATTTCTTCTTTCGGATGCCTCGGCCTAGGTCATAGGCCAGAACATCCTGGTCGACGGCGGCCTCGTCGGCGCGATTTGATTTTACCGTCATGTCGGCGATCTCGCACAGGACCGGCCATGGCCGGCCGACGAGAGCCAAACCGTCATTCCCGTCGTTGAACATCAAATCCTTATCCAGCTTTGCCGAAAAAATGCCGAAATCGGTCCGACCGTCGCCCGTCATGGACCGGCGACACCGTCACGCATTCTGGAAGAACCCGCCAATTCGGAAATCCAAGAAGGCAGATAGGTCCACCATTATATTTTGTATCGTCTAATAACCCAGCCTGCTCGATACTATGCAGGTAAAATAAAATAATTGGGAATTGTCCAAATTATGATCCTCGATACAGAGCAAATAACTCGTAACAATGGGAGAATATAATGGATAAATCGAAACGAGAATTACTTACGCTACTTCCTATCCTTGGTGGCGCGGCGATGATCAGCGCGGCGAATGTTTCTGGATCTGTCGCGCAGGAGCAGCCGGCGGGCGGTGAAAGTACGTGGGGCAAGATCATCAAGAGAGGAAGCATTCGCTTTGGCGCGGCCAATACCGAACCGTGGTACTTCAAGGACGTGAGCGGCAGCACGGAACCCGGCGGGGTTGAATCGAATGGCGTCGTCTGGCGCGGCGTATGCACTGCGCTTGCCAAGATGCTTGCCGACGCGATGGGCGTGAAGCTTGAATTGATCGAGACGACCTGGGGCACCGCGGTGGCCGGCCTGCAGGCAGACCAGTTCGATGTCATGCTGGCGCTTGACGGCACGCCGTTGCGCGCCCTGGCGATCGATTTCATCCCGGCCCAGATGGCCTGGAATCCTTTCAATGTGCTGGTCAGCGACGAATCGAACGTGGCCACATGGGGAGAGATGAACAAGCCCGATTTCGCCATTGCGGTGGTGCTGGGGACATCGATGGACCAGTTCATCTCGAGGCTGCTTCCCAACGCCAATGTCGTGCGTTTCCAGGAAGCGTCGCAAACTTACGCTGCCTTCCAGGCCGGTCGCGTCAACGGCATCACCGGCGCCGGTCCTGAGCTGGATCTGCTGCGCGACAAGCTGAAGACGGGCAAGGTCGTCATTCCCAAGCCGGTCTTCGCAATACCTTCGGGCGGAGGCGTTCGCTATGACACGGATACCCGCCTGCGCGACTATCTCGCCACGTCGATAACCTATCTCTACCACTCGAGCGATATTCAGAATGCTTACGAAGATTACGTTCGCTATCGTGGAATGGACCCGGCCAAGACCATTCCGCTCATGCGCGAGAAAATGCTCTAGGGAGATAACGCGAAGGGGCGGCTCTACGCCCTTCGCCTTTCATGGCATCCTAAAGACCGAGGCGGCATGAATTACCAGTGGGATTTCGCAGTCATCCTGCGCAGCAACGGAATGCTGATTGGCGGACTTCTCGGCACGCTCGACCTGACCATCATGACAGTCGTGATTGCAGCTCCGCTCGGTTTCCTCCTGTCTCTTGTGCTGCTTTCGCGACACAGAACTCCTCGCTTTATCGCGCGCTGTTTCGTCGACTTCTTTCGCACGTCGGCCTTGCTCGTGCTTATCATCTGGTTCTATTTCGCCTTCCCGATCGTCACCGGGCTGCGCGTCAACTCATTCCAAGCCGCAGCCCTGGCGCTTGGCCTTCAGAATGCCGCCTATCTTGCCGAGGTATTTCGCGCCGGAATCTCCTCGGTCGCACAAGGCCAATGGGAAGCAGCAAAGGCACTTGGCCTGCATCGGGTCCATGTCTTCTGTCTGGTGATCGCGCCACAGGCGCTTCGCAGCTTCGCGCCGGTGCTCTTCAACGTCCTCACCGAGATCATAAAGGGCACCGCTTTGGCAGCAGCGATAGCCTATGGGGAGCTTTCCTTCGAGGCTTCGCGAATAGCATCATCGACCTACCGGCCGCTGGAAACCTATACGATCGTTGCAGCCATCTATTTTGCCCTCATCTTCCTGTTGAGCCAGGTCTTCAGACGCATCGAGATGCGAATGGCTGTCGGCGGGGCGGTGCGATGATCGCTTATCATTGGGACTTCACCACCGTCTGGAACAATGTCGGCTATCTGGGTTCCGGCCTTCTGGGAACGATTGTCCTTGCGGCGATCTGCCTTTTTTTCGGTGCCGGGATCGGTATGGCCTTGGCGTCGCGTTGACGGCACGCAGCAGGACCCCACGTGTTTTCGCCCAGGTTTTTGTCGAGATATTCCGGGGCACGCCCGCGATGGTACAACTGCTGTGGATTTACTACGCGCTTCCCGTGCTCGTAGGCTTCCAGTTGTCGCCGTTCACCGCGGCCGTCATTGCCTTTTCGCTCTACAGTGCAAGTTACGTTGCCGGAATTTTCAAGGGCGGCATCGAGTCGGTTGGCAGCGGACAGCGCGAGGCTGCCAAATCGCTGGCTTTGACATATTTCCAGGAAATGCGGCTGATCGTGCTGCCGCAGGCTATTCGTCCCATGATCCCGGCGTTTTCCAACCAAGTCATGGAGATGGTGAAGCTGACGACGATCGCTTCGATCATAGCGTATGGCGAGTTGGTTATGCACACCAAGACGATTGCAGACCAGGAATTCCGGCCCATCGAGGCCTATACGACCCTGGCGATCCTGTTTTCCATTCTGCTGATCCCGCTGGCCTACCTGACCCTCTATCTGGAGAAGCGATTTTCTAGATAGCGATTGCCGCCCTGAAGCGAAGTTCCCGACGACCAACGTGCACAAATAGCGCCGCCCGTCAGGCCGGCGTTTCGAAAGGAGGATGCCATGATAAAACTTTACATCAACGGCCAATGGCGCGACGGGCAATCGAGTGGTGAAATCGCGGTGGGCAACCCCGCGACCGGAGAGCCCCTGGAAACGGTCGCGCGCGCAGAAGCCGGCGACATCGACGATGCCATTTCCGCGGCACAGGCGGCATTCGGGGTCTGGCGTTGCGTCAGCGCATATGACCGCTCGGCAATCCTGCGCAAGGCGGCGACGCTTTTGCGCGAACGCGCGCCGGCGATCGCACGTCTCATCACGCTGGAACAGGGCAAGCCAATTGCCGAGGCGCTTGCGGAAGTTTCCGTAACCGCCGATGTCATCGACTGGAGCGCCGAAGAAGGCCGCCGCACCTATGGCCGGATCATTCCGGCGCGGTCGCCAGGCGTGCGGCAACTCGTTTTGCGCGAGCCGGTGGGGATCATTGCGGCCTTCAGCCCGTGGAACTTTCCCGTCAACACCGCAGCCCTCAAAGTCGCCGCGGCGCTGGCCGCGGGATGCACGGTGATCCTGAAGGCCGCCGAAGAAACCCCCAGCGCGCCCGCAGCCCTGGTGAGCACCTTTGCAGAAGCAGGATTGCCGGCTGGTGCGCTCAACCTCGTCTATGGCGTTCCCAGTCAAATATCCGAGCGCCTGATTGCGGACCCGCGCGTGCGCAAACTGTCCTTCACCGGCTCGACCAATGTCGGACGCCGGCTTGCGTCGCTTGCCGGACAGCATTTGAAGCGAATGACCATGGAACTCGGCGGGCATGCGCCGGCGATCGTCTGCGGCGACGCGGACTGGACGCGCGCCGCGGAAATACTGAGCAACAAAAAGTATCGCAATGCCGGGCAGGTCTGCGGGTCGCCGACGCGCATTCTCGTCCATCGCGATGTTCATGAACGCTTCGTGGAACGCTTTGCCGAGCACACCGCTGCCATTCGGATAGGCGACGGCCTGGACCACGAAACGACGATGGGTCCGCTCGCCAACAGCCGTCGCGTCGATGCAATGGAAGCCTTCGTCGCAGACGCCACGTCCAAGGGTGCCAATCTGCACCATGGCGGGAGCCGGATTGGAAACAGCGGCTACTTCTTCGAACCCACCGTCCTGACAAACGTTCCCATCAACGCGTCCCCGATGAACATCGAGCCTTTCGGCCCACTCGCCTTGATTAACGCATTCGACGACATCGACGACGCGATCGAGGAAGCAAATCGTTTGCCATTCGGATTGGCCTCCTATGCCTACACGGCTTCGTCGAAGACGGCCATCGCCTTGAGCGACCGTATCGAAGCCGGGATGGTCTCGATCAATCATCATGGCCTTGGGCTGCCGGAACATCCTTTCGGCGGCATCAAGGAGAGCGGCCATGGCTCGGAAGGGGGCACGGAAGGCGTCGATGCCTACCTGACCACAAAGTTCGTGACCGAAGTCGGTGGGCTTGGTGCTTAGCTCCGGCCGGCTTGCACAGCGTCTGGCATGGGTGACCGGCGCGGGCAGCGGGATCGGCGAGCAGACCGCAATCGCACTGGCTTCGCAAGGCGCCAGAGTGGTTCTGACCGGACGTCGCATAGGCGAACTGGAGCGCGTGGCCGACAAGATTCGGGCAAATGCCGGTGAGGCCTGGATCATTCCTGGCGACCTGGCGGAGGGCCCAACCGTCCGGCGGATCGTTGGGGAAATCACAGCGCTCGGCCGACTGGACATCGTGGTCAACAATGTCGGCGTCAACATCCCGGAGCGAAGCTGGAGAGAACTCCGACCCGACACGGTCGAGTTCATGATCCACACCAACTTGACAATCGGCTTCCAGGTCGCCGCGGCAGCGCTGGATGTGATGCGCGACAGAGGCGGGCTCGGCCTGCTCATCCATATGGCCTCGTGGGCCGGCAGATATGTCGCCGAGCGTAGCGGAGCCGCCTATACAGCCTCAAAGCACGGCCTTGTGGCCATGAGCCGAAGTATCAATCTGGAAGAAAACGGTACCGGCATAAGATCCAGTGTCATTTGCCCGGCCGATGTCGCCACGCAATTTCTGTCGCAACGGCCGATCCCGCCCACCGACGCCGAAATGCAGGGTTTCCTGCAACCGTCCGACCTCGCCGATCTGATCGTCTATATCGCAACCTTGCCGAAGCACGTCCGGATAGACGAGGTCGTGTTGACTTCAGCCGGCTGACGGCGGTCGAAGCGGTTCTCGCTGATTGATCGGTCCCAAACGGTGTCCATCGAGCATGTCTCAGGAAGTGCGCTTCTCGACATCGAAAAAGACCGGAAAATTCCGTGTGCAGAGGGTCCTGAGCAGCGAAATATACTGATTCTTGGCGAGGTATTTTGCTTCGCCGAAATAGACGGGTATTTCCTTCAGCTCTTCCAGAACGACCGACGATACATGAGGTTCGGACCCGTCGACCGTCCATACCGGGAGGATGGCGAAACCCAGTCCCGCCTCGACACAGCGCTTGATGTTCGTGCTGGACGACGTCGATATGGCGACGCGAAGTTCCTCTCCATCCCGGCTTAACAGATCGAGCGCCATGTTGCGCAGCATGTGGCCGGGTTCGAATGCCACATAGGGCCGCCCGCTCGCCCATTCGGAAATGCTTGGTGAATCACGGGGCGACGGCCACGACGAAGGGTAGAGGAGAGAAAGCTTGTATGCACCCAGCGCGTATTGCTTGACTTCATCACCGACAAAGGGCCGCTCGGTCAGGAATGTATCCACCTGCCCGGTCTTCACCAGGTCGACAAGCGCGACATCGCGCTCATAGCAGATGATCTGGACATCGGGATAGACCGCGTTGAATTCGCGTATGATCTGCGGAAACAGATAGTAGAAAATCGCTTGCGGCATGCCGAAGCGAACAATCGGCCGCTCGCCATCGATCAGATGATTGAGCCGGCTCAGCATCGAGTCGAGTTCTGGCGCCAGCAGGTGGTAAAGAATCTTGCCGCGTGCCGTCAGCTCCGTCGCCTTGGCCCCCTGCTCGGAGATGACCAGCCTTTCCCCAAGCAGCTGTTCCAACCTGCGAATGTGGTTGGCGGCGGACTGATAGGAAATGTTCAGCTTTCTGGCGGCGGCCGAATAGGAGCCTTCCTTGGCCACCAGATGAAACGTCTGAACAAGGGTAAGGCTGACATCGCGCATTTCGCGCATTCCTTTGCATCAAAAACTGGCCTTTGCGTAAAAACTGGCCGCGTTGAGAGCGCCAAGATCATGGCGAGCGATTCCTAACCACCGGCATGCCGGCTGTCCAGCAGCCCGCCACGCCCGAAGGGCATTGGATGCTTGTGCCGGAATTGCGCGTTCAGGTCAGCATATCCAAGCAATGCGGGCTGCCTGCGCCAATCGTGCCCGGCCCGGTGCTCATGCGTCGGCAAGTTCCAAGCTTCCCAGTAGGACGCGCGGTCAAATTTGTATTCTTGAGGGTGTGTTTGGCCACTACGTTCGACGATAGAGAGGCAAAGCGTCGGTCGTTCGTGAGACGAACCATTCCTTTGTTCTCCCGAACAGTCGACCATGAGGTCCGACCCTGAGCCTCCGACACGCAACGCCGAAAGATCGAATGAAATACAGATACATCATCATCGGCGGCGGTTCCGCGGGGTGCGTCCTGGCCAACCGCCTGTCGCATTCCGGCAAGGAAACAGTTTGCCTGATCGAAGCAGGTCCGGACACGCCCCCGGAAAAAATGCCTCAGTCGATCTATGGCGATTCCTTCCTGCCGGACTACTTCAAGCCCAATCGCTATTGGACCGATCTGATCGCTTATGCCGACCCGATCGGCAACCGGTCGCCGCGCGAAGTCGAAGCGGAGATGAAGCCGCGCCGCTACGAGCAGGCGCGCGTCATGGGTGGCGGCTCGACGGTCAACGGCCAGGTTGCCATTCGTGGCCTGCCTTCAGATTACGACGAATGGGAACGGCTTGGCGCGCAAGGATGGTCGTATGCGGACTGCCTGCCCTTTTTCCAGAAGCTCGAAAACGACGTCGACTATCCCGACGCATCGACTTCCCGTCCTGGCCCCATTCCGATCCGGAGAACGTTTCCCAAGCATTGGAGCAGGTTCGCGCTTTCGATGCGCGATGCGGTAGGCGCCAAAGGCATACCCTATGTCGACGATTGTCATCAAAACCCCATCGACAGCTGCTTTCCATTCACGCGCAACAACCTCTATGACCATCGGGTGTCGTCGGCCTCGGGCTATCTCGACGAAGCGACAAGGGCGCGCAAGAATCTGACGATCCTGAGCGATTGCTTCGTCAAGTCGATCGAATTCGACGGCAAGGTCGCGCGCGGCGTTCAAGTTCGGCGAGCCGCCAACGTGGTCGAAAGTCTCGAGGCAGAAGAAATCATCATCTCGGCAGGTGCGCTTCATTCGCCGGCGATCCTGATGCGATCAGGCATCGGCCCCGCAGACCATCTGGCCGAGATGGGAATTCCTGTGCGTGCGAACAGGCCAGGCGTGGGACAAAATCTGCAGGACCATCCACTGATCGGTTTTGCGGTCCATCTGAAGCCACCCGGGATGATGCAGGACTACGTCAAAAGCAATCTGCTGATGCATATGCGGTGGAGTTCCGGGCATGACGGTTGCCCGCCGACCGACATGAAACTGACCGTTTCCGGTCGCTTTGCCTGGAGCGAGCTGGGCAAGCGGCTTGCCATGGTGAATTTTGGGCCCAACAAGGCCTTCTCCCGCGGGATGGTGAAGTTACGAAGCGCAAGTCCGGACGAGCATCCGTTCATTGCCTTCAACTATCTATCCGATCAGCGCGATTTGCAGCGGATGAAGGCAACCGCGATCTGGCTAAGCAAAATCCTGATGAGCCAGCCGGTGAGCACAGTGGTGCACAGTTTCTGGCCCGGCATCTACGCCGACTCCATACGCAACCTGGCCGCCAAGACCTGGGTGAACGGAGCCAAGACGCGACTTGCGGCGTCTTTCCTCGACCATGGCGGTATTGCGCGTAGCTTCATCCTCGGAAAAGCCGTGGACAAGCGTTTCCCGCTTGATCGCGTGCTCACCGACGAAACCGTGCTGGAAGCATGGCTCCGGGCGGGAGTGCAGGGCGATTGGCATGCCTGCGGCACGTGCCGGATGGGCAACGAGCGCGACGCTGGCGCGGTCGTCGACGCGTCGGGGAAGGTCTACGGTGTCCAAGGGCTTCGGGTCATCGACGCATCCGTCATGCCTTCGGTTCCGTGCGCCACCACGAATCTGACCACGATGATGATCGCCGAGAAGATGGCGCATCAGACCCTGACAGCGGACAAAGTGGCCGTTTGAAATATCCGATGGAGAGCCAAGCCAATGCCGATATACAAGGGCCGGCGCGGAGCTGTCAGCTACGGCCACGACATCGGAGTTCTGATGATCGATTGCTTCAATCCGTTCATTCCCGGCGATGTCGGAAACGCCTGTACGTACGACTATCCGGTTCTTTACCACGAGGTCCCGGATGTGACGATCAAACGCCTTCTCGATGAAGGCGATCTGTCCTTGACGCCGAACGTCATCGAGGCCGCTCGCCATCTCGAGAGGCAGGGGGTCAGGGCCATTACCAGCGATTGCGGTTACATGCTGCACTTCCAGGATGTCGTCGCCGACGCAGTCAAAATACCGGTCATGCTTTCAAGCCTGCTGCAATTGCCCTTCATCGCATCCACTCTTGGCCGCCAGCAGTCCATCGGCATTATCTGCGCCAACTCTGTCCGGCTGTCCGAGGACATGCTGGAGAAGGCTTTCCCTTACCGGAACCGACAGCTGTTCGTCGCCGGCATGGAGGGCAAAGCGGGCTTTCGTGGCGGGATTCTGGAAGAGAACGGCATCATCGACAGCGAAGCGGTGGAGCAGGAACTCGTCGAAGTCGGGCGCGATCTCTTGCGTGACAATCCGGCCATCGGCGCGATTCTTCTCGAATGCTCGAACCTGCCGCCTTATGCCCAGGCGCTTCAGCGGGCAGTGGGCCTGCCGGTCTTCGACTTCATCACGATGATAGACCAGATGCGCGGAGCCTGCTTTCGACGAAGCTTCTCTGGCTCTTACTGAAGACACGATCAACCACGCTCGGCGGATGGCCTCGGTCGGTGAATTCGAGCCTCCTCGATTCAATTCCTGGAAGGATTACCTGAAATGAACGGTGCAGATGCATTGGTGACGATGCTCCACGACTATGGCGTGGATGTCATATTCGGCGTGCCCGGCGACACCAATGTCGCTCTCTACCAGGCACTCAAACACACCAAGGACGCGCCGTTGCATGTGGTGTGCCGGGACGAGCGCTCTGCTGTTTTCATGGCGGATTGTTATGCCCGCCTGTCGGGCAAGCCAGGCGTGGCCGAGGTTCCTAGCGGAGCAGGCGCGATGTACGGGCTGCCTGGCATCGCCGAAGCCAACAAATCGTCCGTGCCTGTCATCCTGCTGGTCAACGACATCCCCCAGGCCGGCGTGGGGCGCGGTACGCTGACGGAGTTGCCAATCGAAGCAATGTTCCGTCCGATCTCGAAACATGCCGAAACCCTCAACCGTGTCGAGAAACTGCCGGAAACCATCCGCCGAGCCTTCCGCATAGCCACGGGTGGCCGCCCGGGCGCGGTCGTTCTGGCATTGCCTGAAAACCTGCTTTACGAAGATCTGCCGGCGACGCCTCAGATGTTGCGAATCGAGCCACAATGCCGTGCAGCGCCCGCGTTCCGGGTGCGGCCGGAAGAAGAAAAGATCCATGGTGCCGTCAAAGCGCTGCTGTCGGCCAAGCGCCCGCTGATCGTAGCTGGTGGCGGAGCCAACCGATCCGGTGCGGGAGAAAGCATCGTCAGGCTGGCCCAGCATCTGGATATTCCCGTCGCGACGACGATCACGGGCCAAGGGGTGATTAACGACGACCATCGGCTCGCGGTCGGCATCATCGGCGACAATGGCTTTCATCCTCATGCCATCTGGGCGCTCGGCCAGGCTGATCTCGTTGTCTATGTCGGCTGCCGGATGGGGTCCGTCGCGACCATGAACTGGAAATGGCCACCGGCCAACAATGGCGCGAAGATCATCCAGGTCGATCTCGATCCCGAAACCCTCGCCAACACCTACGACGTCGATTTCCCGTTGATGGGAGATGCCGCGGCATCGATCGATTGCTTCATCGCCGAGACGAAGTCGCAGGGTACGCGCTCCCGTGAATGGGTCGACAAGATCAACCTTCGCCGGACCGAGTTCTGGCAAACCGCCCAAATCGACCTGCAGAACGATCAGACGCCGATCCGGCCCGAACGCATCATGGACGCGATCAACCGGCATTTGCCGGCAAAATCCCATGTCGTATCGGACGCCGGCACGCCGACCCCCTACTCCACCCGCTTCCTGAAGCTGACAAATCCGGGATCGAAGCTGATCATTCCTCGCTTTTTCGGGGGGCTCGGCTATGCCATTCCCGCAGTTGTCGGCGCCCATTTCGCGGCTCCCGAAATGCGTCCCGTCGCGCTTTTTGGTGACGGCTCGCTAGGCATGTCCGCAGGAGAGCTGGAAACGCTGGCGCGCCTGCGGATTCCGGCCGTGCTCATCCACTTCAACAATGGATGTTTCGGATGGATAAAGGCGCTTCAACGCGTCATGCACAATGGCCCAGACAATGACGGAACGTTCGGCGTGGAATTCGGTCGCTATGACATGAGCAAGCTGGCCGCCGTGTACGGCATCCGCAATTTCCGGGTGGATACGGCAGAAGAACTCGAAAGCGCATTGCACGAGGCGTTTGCGCTGGACGAACCCTGCTTCATCGATATCGCGGTGGAGTCCATCGCCGACCGACTTCCACCGGTCTATTCCTGGCTGACGAAGGTCGGCGTGAACCCGGAAATTGTCGGCGTCCAAGCCAGCTTTTAGCCAACGATCGGCGGATCGCCTCTCGGCAAGGCGAAACTGATCCTGCGACAATCTTTCAATCTGAGGAGTTCGATATTGCACGCTCTCGCCTTCGAGACTTTCGGCACGCCCGACGTGCTCAGCTACCGCGAACTGCCCGATCCGATTGTCGGGCCAAAAGACGTCCAGATCGCACTCTGCGCCGCGGGATTGAACTTCGCCGACATCTATCGCCGCCAAGGCAATTACGTTCTCCACGGCCCTCCCCCGTATATACTGGGGTACGAGGGGGCCGGCGAAGTCGTTGCGGTCGGCGATCAGGTCGAGGCCCTCCATGTCGGCGATCGCATCGCGTTCGCCGACGTGCCATTCGCGAATGCGACACGCGTCAACGTGCCCGAGGAGCACGCGATCCGGTTGCCGGACGCTATCACCTTCGAAACCGCGGCGGCGATGCTGTTGCAGGGATTGACCGCCCAGTATCTGGTGAATGAGACGGCGCCTGTCGCAAACGGGCAGACGGTACTGGTTCACGCCGCCGCCGGAGGCGTCGGCCTGGCCCTGACGCAACTCGCCAAGGCACGAGGCGCGACGGTTATTGCGCTGGCTTCCTCCGCGGAGAAGCGCTGCCTCGCGCTCGAATACGGCGCGGATCGCGCCTTCGGTCATGAGAACTGGCAACGGGACGTTCGAACACTCGCTCCAAGCGGTGTCGATGTCATCTTTGATTCCATTGGATCCACCCTATCCGATAGTCTCGCAATCGCCCGGACGCGGGGCGTTGTGGTGATCTATGGCATGGCAGGCGGCAATCCCGATCCGATTGACCCAAGACGACTGATGGAGCGCTCACTGACACTCAAGGGCGGCGATCTGTGGAATTACCTGACCTCTTCTGCTGAACGAGCCGAGCGGGCGGCCGATCTGTTCCGCGCCATCGAAAGTGGTGCACTGCGTCTTCCTCCGATCCATCGCTTCCGGATGTCGGATGGGGCGGAGGCGCACCGTCTGCTGGAAGGACGAGGCGTGATCGGAAAGATCCTTTATTACATCTAGATCTCGTCACGCGCTCGCGGCGATGGTTCGCCGCCGGCTCGCCTTGTTGGGTATGAAACCTGAAGCACACGGGAAGAGTCTTTCAACCTTACTTATTGCTCCAGCCGCCGTCACGGTTTCCTATAAAGGAATCTTCCATTAAGATGGATTCCCGTATGTCGACAGCAGAGCAGAAACGACATGACCTCCAAAAAGAGCGAATTGGACCGCATCACCGGATCGGCTACGCGTACCGCCGATCCGGCAGTCGGAGATCTCGGGGTGCGGGTGAAGGCGCTGCGGCTGGCCAAGCGATGGACCCTCGAGGAGGCTAGCGCGAGGACAGGGCTGTCGCGATCATCGATCTCCAAGATCGAACGGGAAGAAATGTCACCGACCTTCGACGCGCTGCAAAAATTGGCGCGCGGCTTTCAGATCAAGCTTGGCCAGCTCATCGGCGAAAGTAACGGCGGTGCTCCAACCGGCAGCCGCCATGTCATCCGACACAACGACGGCAAAATGCATGCCATGACGCATTACCTTTTGCGCCTTCTGACGGGCGAGCTTAAGAAGAGCAACCTCAACGTGATTGAACTCGAGTTCAAGGCCACCGACTTTTCCGAGTTCCCCGACTGGGAACGCCACGACACCGAGGACTTCATGTATGTGCTTGCCGGCCAGGTCGAATTTCACTCCGAGCTTTACGCACCCGTGATTCTCGGCGTAGGCGATTCCATCCAATACGACGCCCGCATGGGACATGCCTTTGTGCGGGCGGGAAACGAGGCGGCCAAGGCGCTGTGGATTTCATTGCCCGTCTGAGGCGTGTTAAGATTCATGCCGTTGTCTAAGGCGGGCCGCTTTTGAGCGACAAGCCTTGCACAACAATCCTATTCTTCGCGCGCGCGCAGGTTGCGGTCGCTCCAGTCGCGCAGCAGGTTGGTCGCAACAAGCACTAGGGTTGAAAAAACAATCAGAACCGTGGCCATCGCCAGGATCGCCGGGCTGATCTGTTCGCGCAGGCCCGACCACATCTCCCGCGGAATTGTATAGTGATCCGGGTTCGGAGCGATGAACAGGACGATGGCAATTTCGTCGAATGAAGCCAGGAACGCAAACAGCGCGCCGGACAGAACCCCGGGCAGGATGATTGGGAGCACAATTTTGAGGAAAGCCTGCAAGGGCGCCGCGCCAAGCGTCAATGCAGCCCTGTAGAGTGTGCGATCGAACGAGGCCAACGACGCTGTCACGGTGATCACCACGAAGGGCGTGCCGACCACGACGTGCGCCAAAATGATGCCGCCATAGGTATCGACCAGCCCGACCGACGAGTAGAAGAAATACGTGCCCGCGGCAGTGATGATCATTGGCACGACAAGCGGAGAGACGATGAGGGCAGTGAGCGCCGAGCGCGCTGGCATCCTCGGATCCGTCAGTCCGAATGCAGCGGCCGTTCCCAGGACCGTCGAGATCAGCGTTGCAGCAACGCCTATGCCGACGGAATTGACGATCGATCGCCCCCAGCGCGGACTGGAAAGGAGTTCCTCGTACCAGCGCAGGGAAAAGCCCTCCGGCCTCAGCGCCAGCATATCCGACGAGAAAGTGAGATAGGGTTGGGCGTTGAAGCTCAGCGGCACAACGACGAGTATCGGCAGTATCAGAAACAACAGAACCAGCCCACACGCGATGAAGAAAGCGGCCCTGCCTGGAACCCTGCCCCAATCGGTTCGCCGAGCGATCATGTTGGAACTCAATTCATGGCTAGTTTGCCCAAGCCAATCAAGCGATTGTAAAGGGCAAAGAGGATGGTGACGCCGACAAGGAGAAACAGCGACAGCGCCGCCGCCAACCCCCAGTTGAGCGAGGTCTGCATGTGATAGGCGATCAGGTTGGAAATCAGCGTGCCGCTCGCTCCGCCAACGAGAGCAGGCGTGATATAGTAGCCGGCAGTCAGGATGAAGACGAGCAATGAGCCAGCTGCCAATCCACTGTAAGTCAGCGGCAGATAGACCCGAAGGAATCCCTGCACCGGCGAGGCACCCAGCGTCGAGGCGGCCCGCAAGAGCGATGGCGGAATGGATTTCATTGTCGAATAAAGCGGAAGCACCATGTAGGGCAGCAGTACGTAAACCGCCACGATCACCGTTCCGAAAAGATTGAATATCAGGTCCGGGCGATGCGCCGGATCGACGAGCCCCAGATTGATGAGCGCGGAGTTCACGACGCCATTGGTTTGCAGCAGCACGATCCAGGCCGCACATCGGACCAGGATGGACGTCCAGAACGGCAGCAGCACCAGTATCATCAGCATGTTGCTGATGCGGGTCGGGGCGCTGGCAAGCAGATATGCCAGGGGATAGGCGAGCAGCGCTGATATGGTGGTCACGAGGACCGCCAGCACAAGCGTGCGTTTGAACATTTCGAGATGGACGCGCTGGCTGGCGGGCACGGAAATCGCTTCGCCCTTGGCATCGAACTGATAGTCGGCCGCCGCCATGAGCTGGACCGCGTTGGGCACTGAACCAAGTCGCTCCAGAACGCTCCATGGTTCCAGCGTGCCCCATTTCGGGTTATCCGCGATCATCGCCTCCTTATAAGGTGGCGAAAAGAACGCGCTTCTCTTTGCCGTTTTGAGGAACAGACCGCGCAGGCCCGCGGCCTCGTAATTGAGGCGATTTGCGAGCGGCCCTGTCTTCCCGTCCTTGTCCAACTCCTGGAGTTCGCGCGCCAAAACGTCGAAGACCGCCGCATCGGGGATCGCTTTGTGATCCCAGTCCGCGAGGGCCGCGATGGTCTTTGGAACGGCTCTGGCAACAAGCGGATCGTCGACGCTCAGCGTCAGCAGCTTGAGAATTGGGAAGACGAACATCACAAGAAGAAAGAGAACCAGGGGAGCCACAAGCAGCACGGGTGGCAACGAGCGGCACATGCGTTTCATGTTGATGTTCAAGTCCAGCCCCCGGGTCCCGATCTCTCCACTACTTGGCCAGCCAGGTCTGGAATCGCTCGTTGAGTTCGTCCTGATGGTCGGCCCAGAATTCGAAGTCATCATTGAGCGCATTCACCAGGTGCCCCGCCGCCGTCGGCAGGTTAGGCGCCATTTCGATGCCGGTCGTCGCATGCTTCCCCACAAGCGCCATCGATGATTTGCGCAGCGGCCCGTATGATATCCAGGAGGCCTGATCGGCAAGCGCTTTCGTCCCTGTCGCGAAGGCGACAAATTCCATCGCTTTTTCCTTGCGGGGTGTTCCCTTCACGACACCGAAGAGCTGCATGCTCAGGATCTGGCCATCCCAAACGATGGTGAACGGCCGCTTTTCTATTACCTGGGCGTCAAAGATGCGGCCGCTCGAGGCGGCAGTCATGACAACCTGGCCGTCGTTCAGCATCTGCGGAGCTTGCGCGTTGGCGTCCCACCACACAATGTCGTTCTTGATTGTCGAGAGCTTCGCGAAGGCGCGCTCCACGCCTTCTTCCGTACCCAGCACCTCATAGACCTTATTGGACGGCACACCGTCGGCCATCAGCGCCATTTCGAGCGTGGTTCTGGGACTCTTGCGAAACCCGCGCTTGCCCGGAAATTTCTTGACGTCGAAGAAATCCGCGACGCTGGCCGGTTTCTCGCCTGGGAATGCGTTGTCATTGAAAGCGTAGATGCTGCTCCAGATCACCGAGCCGACCGCGCATGGCTGCAAGCTGCCCGGCAGAAAATCCGCTTCGGCGCCGGTGCCGTCCGGTGCTGCCGGGAGTTTCGCGATGTCGACTTTCTCGAAAAGCCCCTCGTCGCACCCCCGCACGGCGTCCGGCAATTCGAGATCGACGACGTCCCAGCTTATATTGCCGGACTGGACCTGGGCCTTGATCTCGGCCAAGCCCCCGAGATAGTCCGCTGAAACGATCCGCATTCCGGTCAATTTCTCAAACGGCTTGTGATAGGCCTCGACCTGGCTTTTTGTGTAGGCTCCGCCCCAGGAGACGACCGTGAGCGAGTCCTGCGCGAAAGCGCCTGTCGCGGACCCGAAGGCCAGCACCACGGATGCGGCCAACTTCAATCTTTTCATTTTCTCATCCCCTTTGAGTTTAAAATTTGATTTTCAATCGGTCAAAGCGTGACAGTCCGCGGCCGACCAACTGATCCGTGCCTGCTTTCCCTTTTTCAAATTCCCCATGGAAGCGCAGTTCTGGACTTTCAGCTTGAGCGTGACGTCTCCAAATGAAGCCTCGAGCAGGAGTTGATCTCCCAGATAGACGACCTCGTTCACCGTCGCGATGTAGTTGTTGTCCTCGGCATTGCTCGAGCCATTCACTTCTATCCGCTCGGGGCGGATGGAAATTTGCACATCCTGACCGACGCCGACGTGGCCGTAGTGCCGTGCCCTCAAGGTCTGGCCGCAGCTTGCAACGCGGCAGGTGTCGCCATCGACGGAAACCACCCTGGCGGCCAGAAGGTTGTTGGCGCCCACAAATCCGGCGACGAACCTGTTTGCTGGATGCTCGTAAATCTGCCTTGGCGGCGCTATTTGTTGAACCTTGCCTTGGCTCAGGACCGCGACACGGGTCGACATGGTCAGCGCCTCGTCCTGGTCGTGCGTGACATAGACCACTGACAGACCAAGCCGCTCATGCAGATGCTTGAGTTCGAACTGCATCTCCTCGCGCAAAGTCCGATCGAGCGCGCCCAGCGGTTCGTCCATCAGGATCAGTTCGGGCTCGAATATCAGTGCACGCGCGACCGCGACGCGTTGCTGCTGGCCTCCCGAAAGCTGACTCGGATTGCGCTGGGCGACACCATCGAGCCGGACCATCTGCAAGGCACGCTTGACGCGTTCGTCGATTTCGGCGCGCGGCAGTTTTCTGATCTTCAGCGGAAAGGCGAGATTTTCGCCGACCGAGAGATGAGGAAACAGAGCATAGTTTTGAAAAACCATGCCTATGTTGCGCCGATGCGGCGGCAAACGGCTGATCGGACGATCCTTGAGGAATATCTCGCCGCCGGTAGGCGTCTCGAAACCCGCGAGCATCATCAGGCACGTGGTTTTGCCGGATCCAGAGGGTCCAAGCAAGGTCAGGAACTCGCCCTCGAAGACAGATAGATCCACGCCGCGCACTACATCGAATTTGCCGTACGCCTTTCGGACGCCGACAAACTGCAGCAGTGGCTTGGATTGCTCGGTTTTCAGTGACGTCACCCTTTCGTACCTCTTGTCTCCTTTTCAATCAGTATTCTACTTTAATGGAATCTGTCAACTTTATTGGATTCAAATTTTTGCCGCCGCGGCAGGCCGCCGCCGGACGAACGGATGAAAACGGCGCTTCTCGACCGACTACCGAATTCTCATAAAGTTGACAAATTCTATTATAGTAGATATCGCATTCGGATGATCAATCGTTGCGAATATGCGTGCAGCATAGGCTCAAAGGGAGAGATGCCAGTGAATCGAACCAGTCGAACTACACCCGCCACCCGCGCTGGCCAGCGGCCGCGGCCTGTTCACGGGGCGCGCATCGGGATCATGGTGCTCGACACTGAGTTCGAGCGCATTCCGGGCGACATCGGCAACGCCGCTTCTTTCGATTTTCCGGTCCAGTACAAGGTCGTCAGAGGCGCTAGCGCCGACAAGGTAATCGCCGGCGGCGGCGAAGGCCTGCTTGAGCCTTTCCTTGAGGCGGCGGATGAACTGGTCGCGTCCGGCGTGGATGCCATTGGCACGAGCTGTGGCTTCCTGTCGGTCTTTCAAAAGGAACTGGCGGCCCGCTGTCCGGTTCCGATCGCGACGTCGAGCATCATGCAGGTGCCGTTTGTGCAATCGATGCTGCCCGCCGGGAAGCGCGTCGGCATTGTGACCTATGATGCGCAGTCCCTGACCGACAGACATTTCCTGGCAATCGGCGTGGATCCCGCCACCCCTAAGGCCGGGCTTCCTGAAAACTCGGAATTCCGCCGCGCGGTTGGCGGCGGCTGGAGACAGCTCAATGAAGCTGTGCTGCTTGAAGAAACGCTTGATGTGGGCAAAAAACTGCTCGGACACCACCCCGATGTCGGTGCGATCGTCATCGAGTGCGGAAACATGCCGCCCTATTCGGCGGAACTGGCGCGGCACCTCGGCGTGCCGGTCTATGATGTGGTGACGCTGGTGAACTGGCTCCATTCCGGTCTGCGCCCGCAGCGCTTCCCCCGGTACTGATCGTGTGCACACGTTGAGGAACCTTCAATGGCATTGAGGATCGTGCTGGCCGGAGCCAGCGGCTGGGTTGGCCAGGCACTCGCTCTGGAGATATCCAGACATCCGGACTTCGCGCTGGTTGCCGCCGTGGCGCGCCGGGACTCCGGGCGCAAGCTCAACGAAGTGGTTGCCGGATTCGATGGCGATCTGTTCATCGTTGGGACGCTCGAAGAAGCCCTGGCCACACCCTCGGAGGTGCTGATCGACTACACCAGGCCGGAAGTCGTCAAGAAGCATACACTCGAGGCACTGGCAGCGGGTCATCACGTCGTGATTGGAACCTCGGGCCTGAACACCGATGACTACGCGGAAATCGATTCAGCCGCGCAATCCGCCCGACGTGGTGTCGTGGCCGCGGGCAATTTCTCGGTTACAGCGACGCTCCTGCGCCGCTTCGCTCTCGAAGCCGCTCGATTTCTGCCCGAGGTGGAGGTGGTCGAGTGGGGATCGGCGGGCAAGCACGACGTACCTTCAGGCACCGGGATGGAACTTGCCGATCATCTTGCACAAGTCCGAACCGGCGCGGCGCTCTTGGGACGACCCGAATATACCGGGCGACCCGAAGCGAGGGGCGCAGCGATCGGCAGGCAAGCGCCGGTACAGGTTCATTCCGTGCGTCTGCCTTCCTATACGTCGTCGACGGAAGTGATGTTTGGCGCTGATGGCGAACGGCTTTCCATCCGGCAGGATGCGGGCAGTTCCGCAATGCCCTACGTGGCGGGCACCTTGCTTGCCGCGCAGCGTGTTGTTTCCATCATAGGCCTTCGGCGTGGATTGGACTCGGTCATGTGACCGATCGCATTCGACCGGAGAAATCAGTGACGGTCGCTGCACTGCTGCGCTCGGTCAGCCGATAGTGCCGAAATCGCCGATCCGTTCTCGGAGCCCTGCGTCCATTTGCGGTCTCGAGCTTGCGGCTCCCCGACTCGACGCATTGTGTCGATCCGCCATCGAATGGAGCTA
Source organism: Mesorhizobium sp. M1423 (assembly GCF_040317575.1). NCBI lineage: Bacteria > Pseudomonadati > Pseudomonadota > Alphaproteobacteria > Hyphomicrobiales > Phyllobacteriaceae > Mesorhizobium > Mesorhizobium sp. M1423. Next base: position 33,606 of record NZ_JAMYKU010000026.1, on the reverse strand, counting down.
CCGGGCGCGCCAGTGCACCAACCGCGTTCGATCGTTGGCTCTCAAAGAGGTGCTTCTGCTGGCGTTCGAAGCGTTGCACCTGATTGCAGCAGTTTTCCGCAGAAATCCTTGATTCTTCGCAAGGCTTCAATCAGGTCGGTTTCGGCTGTGGCGTATGAGATGCGGAAATAGGGAGACAGGCCGAACGCTGATCCTGGCACGACGGCGACGTGCGCGTCGCCGAGCAGGAAAGCGCAAAAATCCGCGTCGCTGCGGATGATCTTGCCGCCAGGCGTCGACCGGCCGATAAGCCCGGCACAGGACGCAAACGTGTAGAACGCCCCCTCGGGAACTCGGCAATCGATGCCGTCGATGGCATTGAGCGCTCCCACGACGACATCGCGGCGGCGTTTGAAACTATCTGTTCGATCCTTCAGTAGCACCTGCGGCCCCTTGAGCGCTTCCACCGCGGCTGCCTGGCTGATCGACGATGGACAGGATGTCGACTGGCTCTGCACGACTGCCATCGCCTTGATCAAGTCGCGCGGCCCGCCTGCATAGCCAATGCGCCAGCCGGTCATGGCGTAAGCCTTGGACACGCCGTTGACGGTCAGCGTGCGGTCTTTCAGCCTCGGTTCGATCGCCGCCGGCGTGACGAAACGAAAGTCGCCATAGACAATGTGTTCATACATGTCGTCGACCATGAGCCAGACGTGCCGATGACCCAGAAGGACGTCGAGCAGTGGCCGATAGTGCTGCTCGCTGTAGGCAGCGCCCGATGGATTGGACGGCGAGTTCAGAAACACCCAGCGGCTTTTGGGCGTGATCGCCTTCTCGAGTTGATCGGCAGTCAGGAGAAAGCCGGCGGCGGCATCGCATTCGATCAGAACCGGCTTGCCTTGCGCGATCGCGACGATGTCGGAATAGGTGGTCCAGTAAGGCGTCGGAATGATGACCTCGTCGCCGGGATTCAGCGTCGCCATCATTGCGTTGAAGAGGATCTGCTTGGCGCCAGCCGCGACAGTGATCTCGTCCAGATCGAAGGTGAGCGCGTTCTCGCGCTTGAATTTCTCGCGGATTGCCGACTTCAGCTCCGGCGTGCCGTCGAGCGCGGTGTATTTCGTATCGCCGCGCAGCATAGCTGCGGTCGCCGCCCGTTTGACATGGTCGGGCGTATCGAAATCCGGCTCGCCGGCGCCGAGGATGATGATCGGCAGCCCTTCGCGTTTCATCGCCTGGGCGCGGGCTCCGATCTTCAGGATTTCCGAGACGCCTATCGAAGCGATGCGGGCTGCCGGCGTGAATTTTGCGTCGGCGGCGTTGCGGATATCGGTCATGGTGTTTCTCACTCGATGTCGAACGAGACGCCCTGGGCGAGCGGCAGCGCCTTGGAATAGTTCACCGTGTTAGTGGCGCGCCGCATATAGGCCTTCCAAGCATCGGAGCCGCTCTCGCGGCCGCCGCCGGTTTCCTTTTCGCCGCCAAAGGCGCCGCCGATCTCGGCCCCCGAGGTGCCGATGTTGACATTGGCAATGCCGCAGTCAGACCCGTCGACACCGAGGAAGCGCTCGGATTCCTGCAGGTCGCGGGTGAAGATCGACGACGACAGGCCGGCGCCAACCGCATTGTGCTCGTCGAGCACGGCGTCGAAGTCCGAATATTTCATCACATAGAGGATCGGCGCGAAGGTCTCTTCCGTCACCGGCGAAACCTGGCTTGGCATTTCGACCAGCGCCGGATGCACGTAGTAGGCATCCAGATGGCCGTTCTCGACCCGCGCTCCGCCGGTCAGCTTGCCGCCGTGAGCGGTGGCTTCCTTCAGCGCCTTCTGCATAGCATCGAACGCCGCCTTGTCGATCAGCGGCCCGACCAGCGAGGATGTCTCCAGCGGATTGCCGACGGAAACACTCTCATAGGCCTTCTTCAGTCGCGGCAGCAGCGCGTCGTAGACGCTGTCATGCACAAACAAGCGCCGCAGCGTCGTGCAGCGCTGGCCGGCGGTGCCCATGGCGCCGAAGGCGATGGCGCGCAACGCCATGTCGAGATCGGCGGTCGGGCAGACGATGCCGGCATTGTTGCCGCCGAGCTCCAGCACGGCGCGGGCAAAGCGCTTGGCCAGCCTTGGGCCGACATCCCGGCCCATGCGGGTCGAGCCGGTGGCCGAGACCAGTGCCACCTTCGGATGGTCGACCAGGATCTCACCGACGGCGCGGTCGCCGATCAGCACCGGCGCCAGTCCCTGCGGCGCGTCAGCGCCGAAGCGCTTCGCCGCACGCTTGAAGATCGCTTCGCAGGCGAGCGCCGTCAGCGGCGTCTTTTCCGACGGCTTCCACACCACGGCATCGCCGCAGACCAGCGCCAGCGCTGCATTCCACGACCACACCGCGACCGGGAAGTTGAAGGCCGAGATGACGCCGACGACGCCGAGCGGATGCCACGTCTCCATCATGCGATGTCCCGGACGTTCGGTGGCGATGGTCAGGCCGTAGAGCTGACGCGAAAGGCCGACGGCGAAATCGCAGATGTCGATCATTTCCTGGACTTCGCCGAGACCTTCGGACGGGATCTTGCCGACCTCGATCGATACCAGCCGGCCAAGCTCGGCCTTGTGGGCGCGCAATTCCTCGCCGAGCAGCCGCACCAGTTCCCCGCGCCGGGGACCCGGCACCATCCGCCAGGCCTGGAATGCCGTGTGCGCGGCATCGATGGTCCTGGCAGCATCGGCCGGCGAGATTGTCTTCAGCGCTGCGATCTGCTCGCCCGTCACCGGGCTGCGCACGATGAGGTCGCCGCCCGTAAGCGCGTCCTTGGCAACACCCAGTTTCGCCAGAAGCTCAGTCGTTTCCTTCGCTATATCGATCGATTTGACTGCAACGTTCATCCGGCAAACTCCTGTTTTGACTTATCCGAAACACACCGAACCAAGGCGCCCCGGCGACGTCAGTTGCTTCAGGCCAGCGGCAAGGTCCTTGTGCTTTTTCTGCGTATAGAGATCGTAGTAGGCTTGGTTCTTGCGGCCGACGCCGTGCTCGGCGCTGAAGCTGCCGCCGAAACGATCGACCGCGATCGAATAGACCCAATCGCGCAATCGCCGTTCGAAGGCGATGTCGACTGGACCAGCCCGCGCCTCGTCGACGACCAGATTGAAATGCACGCCGCCGTCGCCGATATGGCCGAAGTCGAAGATTACGACATCGGCAAAATGGCTGGGCAGTTCGAGCTTCATCCAGTCGCAGAACGCCAGTACGTCGGTCCTGCGGAACGACAGATCGAAAGCGACCAGCCGGCCGGCACGCTTGACGCCTTCCGACAGGGCGTGACGCAGTGTCCACATCTCACGAGCGGGACCGACAAAGGCATTGGCGAGCGGCGCGCCCTCCGCTTCCCAGACTTCGGCCAGCACCGTTTCCAGGACGGCATCGAGCGGCTGCTCATCATCACGCGGAAGCCAACTGCGGGAAACTTCGGCCAGAATGACATAGTTGGGAACATCGCCATTCTGGAATGGATTGCGCAGCGACGGAACATGGGCAAGCGTTGCGGCGATCGCATTCCCCGACATGCCCTCGAAAGCCGACAGATACGATCCGAGGCGCTCTTCCATCGCCCGCAGCAGGGACATGACGGCAGTTCCGGTTCGCGGCACCAGATAGGCTGTCGAAACTTGCCTCGGCAGACGCTCCAGGTTGAGCACGCATTCGGTGACGATGCCGAACGCGCCGGCTGTTCCGATGAAAAGCTGCTTCCAGTCGACGCCAGTATTGTTCTTGCGCAGCCCCGACAGCAGGTCGACAACGGTGCCGGCCTCGTCCGCCAGGACGATCTTCACGCCCAGTGTATTGCGGCGGACGTCGCCATATTTCAGAAACCGCGAGCCGCCGGTGTTGGTTGCCAGCATGCCCCCCACCCGCGGATCGGCGCCGAGGTCGATCGGAAAGAAGAGGCTGCCGGACTCGAGCCGCCCGTTGATGTCCGACAGTCTGGTTCCAGCGTCGACGTGGATCGAGCGGTTGTCGATATCGAGATCGAAAATCGGCGTCATCCGGTCGAGGCTGAGCACGACCTGCGCTCCACTGTTATCCGGCGTCGAGCCCGAGACCAGGCCGGTGTTGCCGGACTGCGGGATGAGCGCGATATGCTCGCGAACGCAATAGGCGACGCAAGCGGATACCTCCGCCGTGCCGCGAGGGCGCAGCACCAATGCGGCGCTGCCCCGGTCATAGCGCGCGCCATTCTCATAGGCGGCCAGGCTCGCGGAATCCTGGACAAGCCCGTCCGCGCCGAGGATTTCGACCAAAGCTGTCTTGTGCCGCTCGTCGATCATGCCGATGTTTACTCCGCTGCCTGAACGCCGCGCAGAGCGCGTCGGCACTCGTCGATCGAAGCCTGCTCGATCGTCGCATAGTGTTCGAATTCATCGAGGACGCCGGCGCCGAGGGCAGCCTCGAAGCGCTTCTGGTTGGGACTGGCGACGAAATCCTGACCCGCTTCATCGCCCAGATTGGACTGGAAAATGCCGGCCGCGCTGACGGGCAGGAAATCCTCATAGACGATCGGGTCGAAACGGACAAAGCCATCCGCCACCAGCTGATCGACACCTTCTGCATGGACGCTGCCGACCCGACGCCCTCGCTCGGTAAGCGAATAGGTGAAATAGCCAAGGCCGGCAGTGCGGATGCCGTCCCACGTGTCGGGAAACGACTGGAATGTCCGCGACAACGCCTCGACATAGTCAGCGGCATTTGACCCGTCGGCAGCCGGCCTGATCATTTTGCGCGTGGCGTCCAGCAGGTTGTCGTAGAGCGCCCTGCCCTCGGGAGTCAGCGCCACGCCGCGCTGCTCGATCTCGCCGAAACGCGCCGTGTGCGAGCCAGCCGTCCAGCCGCCGCTGCCCGACTTGAATGAGACCGGTTCGTCCAGTGCCTTGAACGATGTCTGCCTGAGCAGGATCGGGCACTGGCGAGTGGGTGGACCCTCGACGATCGCCTTGGGCTCGATGCCGCGCGACGACATGCCCGTCTGCACTGCGTCGATGTCGAGCGTGCGCGGCGTCAGGTGGTTGATATGCGGTCCCTTGAAGGAGACCACGTCGGCGACCAGCCGATGCTGCTGGTGCAGCCTGTGGTACATCTCGATGCTGACGCAGGCCTGATCGTGCCAGCGGAAGGTCTTGAGAATTTCGGCGACAAACCGATCCGCATCGGCTAGATCCAGCCCGCCCCGCGTCTCGGCCCTTTCGGTGAGTTCGACGGCGCGGTCCGTGAAAATCCGACGAGCGGCAAGAATGGCCTCCGCCTCGACCCGCAGAGCCTCGTCGCCGATCAGGTCGACCCTGAGCAACGAGGTGAAGACGCGAAAAGGATTGCGGCTGAGCGCTTCGGCACCAACCGGACGAAACGCCGTCGCATGGACAGGCACCCCGGCCGTGCTGAGGTCATAGTAACCGACCGGATGCATGCCCATCACCGCGAACACGCGCCGCATCGTCGAGAGTTCGGCCGGCGTTCCCAAGCGGATCGCGCCGTGCCGCTCTTGCGAGATGCGGTCGAGCGAATCCGTCGCCTCGAGCCGCTGGCGCAGCATTGGCGTGCCATCCAGCACTTCGGCATTCACCTCGGCGACCAGTTCCATCAGCGTGCCGTAGGCGGGAACCTCGGCCCGGTACATGGCTGACATCGCCGCAGAAAAAGCAGAACGAATGTCATCGGATGCAACGAAAGCAGCGTTTTGCACGGCGCGGTCTCGCTTTTGAGAAAATATGAGATCATTCTCGAAAAGAGTGATATTGGATTTCATCTCGCGTGGATTGCGACGATTTCGACTAGGTTGATGCGAGATACGCATGATATTGAGCAGAAAGTTGATGCCAGACTTGGTTGCAATTCAGGCGTTCGAATGCGCGGCAAGACACGCGAGCTTCACGCGCGCCGGCCGGGAGCTCAACCTGACCCAGAGCGCCGTCAGCCGTCAGGTCAAGGATCTGGAAGTCTATCTCGGCGCGCTGCTGTTCGAACGCATCCGGCAGCGCGTGGTGCTTTCCGAGGATGGGCGGCGCTTCCTGCCGGAAGCGCGGAAGCTGCTGCAGCAAGCCGAGGAGACGATGCTGCGCGCAATGTCGTCCGCCGACGCCAGATCGAGCCTGAGCATCGCCACCTTGCCGACATTCGGCAGCCGCTGGCTCAGTCCGCGCTTGCCTGAATTCCTGCGCCAGAACCCGGGCGTGATCCTCAATGTCGGCGCGCGCTCGGCACCGTTTGATTTCGACGAAGAGAATTTCGAACTCGCCATCCACTACGGACAGCCGGTTTGGGCGCGCGCCACATGCACCTATATCTGCAGCGAGTCGATCCTGCCGGTGGCCGGCGGTGCCCTGCTGGCATCGGGACCCAAGCTGACGCCGGCCGATCTTCTCAACGAGCCCTTGCTGCATCTGGCAACGCGCCCGAGGCTCTGGTCGCAATGGCTGGAGTGGGCCGGGCTGCCCGGCGAGACCGCCTACAGGGGGCACCGCTTCGATCAATTCTCAATGATCATCGAAGCGGCAGTTGCCGGCATGGGTTATGCGCTGCTTCCACGTTACCTAATCGAGCAGGAATTAAAATCCGACGAACTTCAGGTCGTTCTCGATCTGCCTATGGAAACGGAAAATTGCTACTATGCCGTACTGCCGGAGGCGAGAACGCCGTCCCCTACAACTCAGCATTTCGTCTCGTGGCTGATAAATCAGGTTACCGAGGTTGACCGGACACTGCCGTTCGATGAGCCCATGCAGTCTTCCTAGTACCAGCTAGCTGCCGAAATCAGGCTCGCTGATCCGAGGAGCCGTTCCGAAGTGTCATAGCGAAGCAGTGACCATCGCCGCCGATCGGCGGCCGGGCTGTCGTAAACCGAGCCGCATCCTCCGGGGGCGTTATGGGGGGAAGGAAATGCGCCCTTCCCTGCCCCACAATGCGACGCCGATTTCACGCCCCTGCCTGCGATTGCGACGACTGAAATGGGGCCGGAACCCGTCGGTCCGCTATCGGGGCGAGGTCGGCGGATAGCTGCCATTCGGCAGACGACCTCTGAGCCGACGTTGAGGCGGGTTGTGGCCCTGAGGAAGGGTTCTCAGTGAAGTGTGGTAGCGAGGCAGAGCTTTGACAGATGGGGGCACTGGAGCAGCATCTGGCCTGGCGGATGCGCCAGATCCGGACTTGCACTGCCACGGTTAGTCTGCGCGGGCCGGAGCGGATCGGAGCGTTCCTGGCGAAGTGACGTTCAGCTGGCCAGATAAGTTCTTGCAATCGATCGCAGTTCATTCTCGTCGATTATCTCACCGTGTCCGCAGTATGCGCTGTTGAACTCTATCTCCAGAAGCCGCAGCATTGTCTTTCGATAGACGTGCACGTCCGAACCCGGAAGATCATCGACCAATCGTCCGCGATAAATCGCATCGCCGGCTAGAAAGTCGCCGTTGCGTTCATCAAGAAGCCCGAGCGACCCCGGCGAATGACCCGGGAGGTGAAGGACCAGAAACGACCTGTCTCCTGTCTCTATGGTGCAGCCTTCGTCCAGAATTCGGGACAATGGCGCTGGTCTGATCTGGAAACGCAGCAGCGACCATGCCTCATGCGGTGACTTGCTGACGGCGTCGGGTTGCGCGCGAAAGAGATGAGCCAATGTGTGTTCATCCGCCATGTTTTCGAAAAATGCAGACTCCTCGCGATGGCCAAGTCTCGTCTCGAACTCGCTCAATGCGCCGACGTGATCGACATGGATGTGCGTTGCAACGGCTACGACCGGCTTGCCAGTCGGCAGGTCCAGCACGGGTCTGAGAGGCACGAGACCCATGCCCCCGTCGATGACAAGATCGACGTCGCGCCCGCGAACATGAAAGACATTGCTTCTGAAATAGGGATGAACGTGCGGCTCCCATATCCGCGTGATTCCCCGACCCAGAGTTTCGCGTGAGAACCAGTCGGCAGCACGGTGCACTTCGCCGGTTGCGGTGAGCGACATCAACGATGTCCCCGCCCTAGTATCTGCTCGATCTTCATCTGAAAGACGGTCAGAACCGAGACCATGGACATGTAGTAGATCAGCGCAGCGCCATACCATTCTAGGAAACGAAAGCTGGTGGCGATCGCGAACTGAGTGACGGTCATAAGCTCCTTCAAAGAGATGACCGTCGCCAGCGACGTTGCCTTGAGCAAAGAAATGAACTCGTTGACAAGAGCCGGCAGCGCGACGCGCAGCGCCTGGGGCAGGATGATGAGGAACAATATCTGGCCCCGGTGCAGGCCGAGGGCCGCCGCACCTTCCGATTGCCCCTTGCCGATGGATGCATAGGAACTGCGTAGGATCTCGGTCAGGTAGGCGATCTGGATCAACGTCAGGGCCAAAAAGGCGGCGATGAAAGGAGTGAACCAGCTAGACCGGAAGACCGCCGAAATCTGCGGCAGCCCATTCCAGATGAACAGCAGCACGAGCAGCGCCGGTGCACCACGAAAGAGCCAGACGAAGATGGCTATCCCCAAGCGGATCCAGTGCCGCTTGGACGTCGCCAGCGCCGCCGTCGCCAGGGATATCGCCAGGGCGACGGTCATCACGAGAAGCGAAAGGGTCAAGGTCAGCAAGGCACCCTTGGCAAGGGGCCAGCCGAACAGTGCCGCCAGGAAGAGCTTGGTGTCGAACACGGCCGTCCTTCCCTCAATTGGTCGTATGCTTGACGTCGGTAGCGGTCTCCGGAAGGTTCCATTTCTGCAGCAGCGTCTTCATCTCGCCGCTGCTCTGCAATGTCTCGATGGCCTTCACCAATGCCGCGCGGTTGTCACCGCCTTTTCTCAGATAGATCCCATAGGTTTCGCCGTCGCCATAGTTGTACGGCACCTGCAACCGGCCTGGCATCTGCTTGATTCGGAATGCTGCGGTTGTGTCCTGGGTGATCGTCGCCGTTGCCCGGCCGACCAGAATCTGCTCGATGACCCCGGAAGCGGAAGGGTAGGTCTGTATCTGCGCTGGCGCCTGGCCGGCCTTCGCCAATTCGGCGTTCAGATCGGCAGCTGTCTTTTCGTAGGTGGTGCCGGCCTCGATCGCCAGTACCTTGCCGCTCAGATCCTGCGGGGTTTTGGTTGTTTCGTCGGCGACAGCCGTCACCATCACGACGTTAGAAATGAAGTAGGGAACGGCATCGTAGGCCTTGAGCCGCTCCGCCGTGACCATGATCCCAGAAGCGACGAGATCGCACCGCTCGGCGCCGAGTGATGGTAGCAAACCCTTGAAGTCACCAACGACGTAATTTGTTGTGGCGTTCCATTGCTTTGCGATCGCATCGACGACATCGACTTCGAAACCGACAAGCTTCTCGTCTCCGGGGTTGGCGTAGTATTGCATCGGTGGAAAGTCGCCCCCTGTGCAGACGTTGAGCACACCGTCGCGCACCAGACTTATGTCGGTGGCCTGTGCAGCGGGAATTGTGGCGGACAGCATCGTAACGATCATCCCGCCGAGTGCGAGTTTGGTTGAGGCAGAAATCGGCGCGTTAAACATTTCTAGGTTCCCCTTGTTTTTGTGATGGCTTTGCCCGGCCGGCAGTGCAGGGAACGTTATGTTGCGGGTATTTGGCAAACAAGCTAAATCTTTATGCGAAAGCACGAGCAGTTTTTCTAAACAATGGTGTCAAAATGGCTCTCCCATCGCTTCATTCGCTTCGCACCTTCGAAAGCGTTTCTCGATTGGGGAGCATCGCTGCCGCTGCCGCCGAACTTCATGTGACATCGGGCGCGGTCAGTCAGCAATTGCGTGCGTTGCAACTGTCGCTCGGTCTCGACCTGTTCGAGAAGCACGGCCGCCGCCTTGTACTGACGGACCGCGGGACCGCGCTACAGAAGAGCGTGGGCGTTGCCATGCAGCAGATATCGGAATCTATCCGCGAAATATCGGCGGATGCCTATAGCGCCGCCGCGAAGGCGACCCTGACCGTATCGGTGCCTTCGGTTTTCGGAACGACCTGGCTAGCGGCGCGGATTTTTCGGTTTCTAGACGCGAACCCGGACATCCGCATGCGGATGCGCACGGCGGTGGGCTTCGAAGAGGTGGACTGGCGGGAAAGCGACGTCGCCATCGTCTATGGCAAACCGCCATGGACCGGATTCTGGTGGCGAATACTACATAGCATCTACGCGGCACCAGTGTGCAGCGCACAATTGCTTCGCGGCCCAAACGCCATTCGCGAGCCGCGCGACGTCCTGAAACACCGCCTGCTCCACGAAGACGATGGCGACCAGTGGAGGCGTTGGCTAACCGAAGCGCGCGTGCCACGTTCAGTGGAGTCCGATATCTATTTCGACAACTTTGCCATGGTGCTTCAGGCTGCGCGTGACGGTCATGGTGTTGCCCTTACAAACGACATCATTTCCTTCAGGGACCTGGATGAGGGCAGACTGGTTCAACCCTTGACGCTCAGTGTCGCGGCATCCCGAAGCTATTACTGCATATGCCATGAGGAAGGTTTGGCTAATCCGGCGATCGGCCGGTTCGTCGACTGGTTGGTCGACCAGGCGTCGAGACCGTCAGGCTGACGGCACAATGGCACCGCGTGCCTGCCTCGACGCAGGTCTGTTTGGAAAAGCGGTGGTCGGGGTGAAAGATGCATACGTTTCGTGCCGACCCGAGCAGCCCATTCGAACAGCCGTGGATCCAGGGGCAACCTCGAGATCCCGAGATCCGCCCGCCCAGCCAGGATGTGCTCGCCGATCTGGTCGTAGCTTCCCGAACTCGACCGGACATTCGAAGCGATCTTTGCGTGGATGATCGCCACCACCTTGGGCAGTCATGGACCGCGTTAAGGTTGGCTTCTCGGTGCCCATCGACGCTGCTGATTTCTCATGATCTCAGATGAAGGGGGCTTTTTGCCTTGAGGAGAATTGGCCGGATAGGACTCGACACGTAGGGAGCGGCAGTTGCCAGCAATGGCAACTTTGAAGCGCGAAGCTGTGTGTGCGCTGCGCATGGCTATGTCCGATTTTGGCGAGTGGACGGGACCGCCGGAATGACTGCCATTGGGCGCTTAGCATCCACGGCTTCACTCGGAAATGGAGCCGCATCTGGTTAGACTTCCGTGGCCTCGGCGAGTTCGAGGGCATCTTCTACGTCGACGCCGAGATACCGGACTGTGTTCTCGATCTTGGTGTGGCCCAGCAGAATCTGAACAGCGCGGAGGTTACCTGTCGTCTTGTAAATGATCGACGCTTTGGTACGCCGCAGCGAATGCGTGCCGTATTCCTGGGGTCGAAGTCCGATCGCCACAACCCATTCGTCCACGAGGCGGGCATACTGCCTCGTGCTCATCTGATGCTTTGGGTCGATCCTGCTCGGGAACGCATAGTCGTCGACCGTGCCGCCGCGCCGTTCCAGCCATGCGAGAAGACTGGAGCGTGCGTCGCTCATCAACTCGAACTGCACCGGTCGGCCCGTCTTCTGTTGCTCGACCATCGCGCGGGTTCGAATTTCCGGCCCGAGAACCAAGGTGCCGATCTTGATCCTGACGAGATCGCAGCCGCGCAACTTGCTGTCGATTGCTAGATCGAAGAGGGCTCGATCGCGCAATCGCCGCTCTCGATCGAGAAAAAATCGGATCGCCCATATCTGTCGAGGTTTCAGCCGGCGTTTCGTTCCGACCTTCTTGCCCGCGTTCCACGCGCGGCGATCGGGAGCGGTGGGGTCATAGTGTGATTGTCCCATTTCGTTTCTCCTTCGGCCATGATTGGCCACGGGAGGAACGCCCAGGTACTGACTCGGTTGGGATGGGGCCGACAGTAGACCGTCCGCTGCTGGGGTACCCCAGCACGCAAGCGGACATGTGAGACTTCGGTGCGAAAGTCCTAGATTAGCCCAAAGCGGACACGGGTCCTTAGAGTGGAGATTGCTGCCCAATCTAAGATCACCGGGACAGAAGATATTGAGCGTTTCCCGACAACATCCCTAGTCGAGTTCGATGATGCTGCAGCCATAGGCCGGGAGCGACAGCTTACCGCCGCGTACTTTGCCATCGCCGAGCAAATCCTTGCCCGCGGGGACATTGCCGATGCTTGCCAGCTCGCCCAGCGTGTTGAGGATGAACAGCAGGCGGCGGTCCTTGCTCTCGCGGATGGTCGCTTCGACGCCGGCCGGCATGTCGGCGATGAGCGGCACGATACCGGCGGGCGCCAGCACCTGATCGGCCAGTACCTCGACCAGAGCATCGCTGAGGTACGTGCCGAGGTAGATCACATTGCCCTTGCCGACTTTGCGCGAAGTCATCGCGGCTTGGCCCTCGGCGAAGCGGCTGGCCCAGCTGCCGATAACCTCCGTGCCGGGCGCGACGTTAAGCAGCTCATAAAGATGCGCCGCCGTCACCTGCGCATTCCCGATCTTGAGCTCGTATTGGCGGCTCGCCGACGTCGCCGGCAGCTTCTTGCGCACCGTGTTGGCGCCGAAGCGGCCGCCATGCTCGAACAGGCCGTCGCCGCCGATCGGCGGCAGCAACCCGAACTCCTCGACCGTGATCCCGGCCAGCGCCGAGAGCGTCTTGCCCGGCGAGGTGTCGCGGATGACGTGGTTGTTAACGTCGCGTGATCCGGTGCGGCCGCCCAGGATTACCGTTCCACCCGCCTTAGCGAAGGCCTCGATCCGCGCCGTCCACGCATCGGTCCATTTCAGCCAATGCGGCACGTAGAGCGCCTTGAGCTTGCTGAGATCATCCTCGGGATGGATGAAGCCGCAGGCGATGTTGTGGCGGTAGCAATAGCGGTGCAGCAGCGTCGCATCGTCCTGCGGGCTCGGCATGCCGATGGGGTAGGAGCGGTGCATCTCCTGATTGTCGAAATCTGATCCGGCGATGCCCAAATCCATGCGCACATGCGTGCCGAGGATCTTGTCCTTGAGCGCCGTGACCTCACCCGCAAACTGCTTGGCCTCGTCATAGCGCCGCCGCGGGATGTCGTCGTGATCGATGATGCCCATCCAATAGATCTCGGCGCCGAAATGCGCCGGCCGCCAACGGAAGAACATCACGCCATCGGCGCCGCGCGCTACTGACGTATAGGCCATGCGGCGCATCTCGCCGGGTTCGGGCGTCAGCGTCGAGAAGTTCGGCTGCGCACCGAAGCCCGATTGCTGTTCGGGCACGATGAAATTGCCGGTGAAGCCGCGGCAGAGATCGAGACGCAGCGCCTGCGCCTCGCCGACGCCGCCGACCCGCTGCATCTCGTCATCGAGATGCGGGTAGATGTCGAAGCCGAGAAAATCGAGATCGGTCGAGAACTCGCCGCGGAAGTCGATGTCGTCGATCCGCCCCAGATTGTGGAAGACGAACCAGTCTGGATTGGTGGCGCGCAGGATCAGCACCTGATCGTGCTGGAACCGCGCCGTGACGAAGGCGAGGAAGCGGTGATAGTCGACCACATGGGTCGGCCCGACCGGCGCAGGGGCGTAGTCGAGCGGCAGCACCACTTGATCGAAATCGTCGTAGGCGGTGGCCCAGAAATGCCCGCCCCACGCATCGTTGAGCGCGGCGATGGTCTTGTACTTGTCCTTGAGGAAGGCCTGGAACTCGGCCAGAGTCACCGGACCGTAGGACAGCGATCCAGAGGTATTGAGCTCATTGTCCGTCTGCCAGCCGATGATGTGCGAATTGCCGCGATAATGCTCGGCCATCGCTTTAGTGATGCGCTTCGAATGCTCGCGGAACACTCCGCTCGCAAGATTGGCGTGCTGGCGCGAGCCATGGCTCATGGCGCGGCCATTGGCATCGACGCGCAACACTTCGGGATAACGCGCCGTCAGCCAGCGCGGCGGCGTCGCCGTCGGCGTGCACATGATGGTCTTGATGCCAGCCTTGCTCAGCACATCTATGGCGCGGTCGAACAAATCGAAGTCGAACGTCCCTTCATGCGGCTCGATAATATGCCAGGCGAATTCCGCAAGTCGCACCGCGTTGAAGCCCGCGGCTGCCATGCGGTCGGCGTCGCGCTGCCAATAGCTCTCATCGACATGCTCCGGGTAATGCGGGGTACCGACGAGGAAAGTGTCGGTCGCGATCGGCCGCCAGACAGAGAGCGGCGCGGATTTCGAGGCAGTCGTCATAGTCGGAAAACTCCAGGCGATAGTCTATTTGATGGCGCCGGCGGTGAGGCCGCCCTGCCAGAACCGCTGCAGCAGCAGGAACACCACGATGACCGGGATGATGCTGACCAGCGCGCCGGTGATGATGATCGAGAACAGCACCTGTCCGCCGCCACCGCCCTGCTGCGCGAGCTGATACCAGGTCGCAAGGCCCACCGTGATCGGCTGATACTCGGGCGTGCGCAGCACGATCAGCGGCAGGAAGTAATTGTTCCAGGTCCCGACGAACGAGAGCAGCGCCACGGTCACCATGCCCGGCGCCACCAGCCGCAGCACGATGGCGCGGAAGATCACGAACTCGCCGGCGCCATCGATACGCGCTGCGTCGAGCAGTTCGTCGTCGACGCCCTGCTCGATATAGACGCGCATCAGATAGACGCCGATCGGCGAGATCATCGAGGGCAGGATCACGCCCAGCGGATTGTCGCTGAGTCCCGAAAGCGCCAGCAGCAGGAAGGTCGGCACGACGAGAGCCGTCTGCGGGATCATCACAGCGCCCAAGACCAGCGCAAACAGCAGATTGCGGCCGACGAATTTGAATTTGGCTAACGCATAGCCTGCCGCGGTAGCCAAGATCGCGGCACCGAGCCCGGCGACGGTCGAATAGAGCAGGCTGTTGAACATCCAGCGCATGAAGACGCCGTTGTCGCGCACCAGAAGATCGCTCAGATTCTGCCAGAGGTTGAACTCGGTGCCGAAGCCGAAGCCGAACGTGGTGAACAGGTCGCCATTCGTCTTGGTTGCCGATAGGACCAGATAGACCAGCGGCATGAAGCTGTAGAGGAGGAACAGTGACAGCAGCAGCGTGAGCATGATCCGCGAGCGCCGCCGTTCGCCGGGCCGGCGCTTGGCAGCTTCGAAAGTGGCGATGTCGGTGGTCGCAGTCATCATTGCTCCGGCCGACGGCGGTTGGCGATCAGGGTGAAGATGTAGGAGGCCCCGGCGATCACGATGCCAAGCACGAACGAGACGGCGGCCGCATAGCCATACTGCTGGTTCGAAGTCGCCAGCGAATAGGCATAGAGGTTCGGCGTGTAGCTCGAATTGATGGTGTTTCTGGCGAGCGCGCGCATCAAATATGGCTCATTGAACAGCTGCAGTGTGCCGTTGATCGAAAAGATGATGGTGAGCAGGATCGCCGGCCACAGCAGCGGCAGCTGGATCATCCGCGCAAATTGCCAGGGCGAGGCGCCATCGACCCGCGCGGCCTCGGCGAGGTCCGAAGGGATCGCCTTCAGCGCGGCGTAGTAGATCACCATATTGTAGCCGACATATTCCCACGTCACGATATTGGCCAATGAGAAGATCATCACGCCCGGCGACAGGAAGTCCGGCGGCGGCAGGTTGAACGCCTTGGCCATCTGCGTGAACGGGCCGAAGGTGGGGCCGTAGAGATAACCCCAGATGATCGTCGCGATCACGCTCGGCACGGCGTAGGGGAGGAAGAAGCCGAGCCGGAAGACGCCCTTGGCATAGACCTGGCCACGATCGAGCACGATGGCGAACAACAGCGCCAGGCCCAGCATGATCGGCATCTGCACGATGCCGAACAAAACGAGGTTCCACACGCCGCCCCAGAATTTGGCGTCTCCCATGACCTTGATGTAGTTGGCTGCACCCGCGAATTGCCGTCCGCCCACCAGCGTGTCGCGGTAGAGGCTCATATAGAACGCATAAACCAGCGGCGCGACGATGAAGGCGATAAACAGCAGCACGAAGGGCGCCAGGAGCAGATAGGGCGCGAGCTTTCGTGACGTAAAACCGCGCGATCGCGCTGGGCGCGTCGCTGCGGCTGGCGAATTCGACAATGCCATGGTCCCCCGTCCGGCAAGATGAAGAGATCGGGCGCGCCGATCAAGCGCGCCCGGCCGTTGCCCGGGAGAAGTCAGGCTACGGTGAAGCCTTGTTCCTTCGCGTAGGTGACCACGGCGTGCTGGATGCGGTCGAACGCATCCGACAGCGGGCCCTTGCCGCCGATCGAGGCGCCGAATTCATCGGACATCGACTGGTACAAGAAGCTCTGGAACGGGCTCCACTCAAATGGCGTCACAGCATTCGCCGATTTGGCGAACACTTCGTTCACCGCCTGGCCGCCGTAGAAATCCATCTTGTTGCCCGCCCATTCCGGGCTCGACAGCAGCGCGGAGGTACAGGGGAAGAAGAATTGCTTAGTGGTGTAGAGCATTGTGGCTTCGGGATTCGTGGTCAGCCAAATCGCGACTTCGGCGGCCTCGGGCAGATGCTGGGTCGCTTTCATCACGGCCAGCGATGAGCCACCCCAATTGCCGGTCGCGAACTTGCTCGTGTCCCACTGCGGCAGATCGGCGGCACGCCACTGGCCCGCGCTGGTCTTGGCGAACGAGGTCAGGAACACTGGACCCCAGCCCGCAGTGAGCCAGGTGGCATAGCGGCCCGAGTCGAGGCCGGTGTACCACTCATTGTTGAACCCCGGCTTGGTCTCGATGACACCCGCGGTAATAAGGTCCTGCCAATAGGCGGCGAAGTCCTTGGAAATCTTGTCGTTGATGTTAATCACGAGCTTGTCGCCATCGCGGCTGACCGGCTTCCAGCCCATCGGCCACAGCAGAGCAGTGACCCAGTCGCCTGAGCTGAACAGCGCGTCGGTGATGAACACATTCGGATCGGCCGCATGGATCTTCTTGGCCGCATCGGCAAACTCGGCCCAGGTGGTGGGCGGCGTGATCCCCTGCTTGTCGAAGATGTCCTTGCGATAGAGCATCGCCATCGGACCGGTATCCTGCGGCATGGCGTTGACCACATCGCCCTTGGCGACCTGCTTCCACGTGGCTTCGGGGAACTCGCCCTTATGGGCATTGGCGTACTGGCCGATGTCGGCGAAGGCGTCGACCTGGCGGAAGCTCTCGAGGTGCTGGTATTCGATTTGGACGACGTCGGGCAGGCCGCTGCCCGCCTGCAGGCCCGCACGGACCGCCTGATACTCCGGGTCGCCCTGGCCGGGATTCACGAGTTCGATCTGGATGCCCGGATGCGCGGCGTTGAACATGTCTACCTGAAGCTGGAGATTCGGCACCCACGACCACACAAGCACCTTGACGGGCTCGGCACCGCGAACTGCCGCAGGCAGACCCGCTACCGCAACGCTCGCACCCGCAACTTTCAAGAAGTCACGACGCTGCATCATCCGCCCAAGCGGATTGAAAATCTTCGTCATTGAAGTCCTCCCACGAAAGATACGCTCCCACACGATGCAGGGCGCAGTTTTTCTTTCAGTTAGAAACTTAATGCCGACATACAGTCGCTGTCAATTGCGATCGATTGATCTTTAGTCGGCCATCACGAGGCTGTCGGCAGGGTTGAGGGTCGTCGCATCGAGCACCAGACGCACCGCGCCCAGGACGATATCGCGGTGGCCCAGCGCGCCGATCACGAGGCGCGGCGGGTCATACACATTGCCCTTGAGGCGGTGCCGCAGCACATCGAGCACCAGATCACCGCCGCCGACGACCCGACCCGCCAGTACGATGATTTCCGGGTTCATGAAGGCAGCAACACTGCCCACCGCCATCGTCGCATAGTCGAGCAACTCGGTGACAACCGGCGCGATTTTGTCCGCCTGCCGGTCGGTGACGGCAGCCAGGGTGAGCTTCCCCGCCGCATACTGCGTGTTGGCCTCTTCGAGCATCTTCGTCGCCTGTTCGGGGATGCCGAAAAAGCGCAGCGATTGCTTGTCGCCCAGATGTTTGAACGGCCTCCCGGTGAGGAGGGGGTCATCGAGATACCAGCCGAGCTCGCCCGCCGCATGCGAGTGCCCGCCATAGAGCTTGCCGTCGATCACGACCCCCGCGCCGGCACCGGGCCCGATCGAGAGGCTCACGACGCTGTCGGCGCCACGCCCGGCCCCGAATCCCCATTCGCCCACGGCGGCGAGGTTGCGCCCGTTCTCGACGACGATGGGCATCTGAAAATGTTCGCTGAGCCGCGCCCGCAACGGCATGTCGCGCCAGCCGAGCCCGAGCGTCAGCACCACTTCGCCCTCCGGCTGCCTGACGATCGAGGGCAGGCCAATGCCGATGCCGCGAATGGTCTGGCCACGCGGGCGGGGGGCCGCCATCAGTTGGCGGATCAGGCCGACCAGCTTCTCGAAATTGCGCTCGCCATCATCGTCGGCGGTCTCGTGCATTTCGGTCTGCACGACGCCCTGAAGATTGGCCACGGCGCCATAGAACTCGCCCTTGCCGGCCTCGATGCCGATGATCGCATGCGCCGCGCCGCGGAACTTGATGCGTGCCCGGGGACGGCCCCGGACATTGGCCTCGTCAAACCCGTCATACGCCACCAGATCCTCGGCAATCAGATCCTCGATCACCCGCATCACCGTCGGGATGCTGATGTTCAGTCGCTCGGCGAGGCTCGAAGGTGATGCCACTCCTTCGGTGCGGATCAAATCCACCACGGCCGAACGATTGAGTCGGCGTAACAGGCTCGACGTCGTGGGCTGGCGCTTCATTCATGGACCAGTTGCAAAAGGCCGGCGGACCGGCAACGAGCGTCGGCATAGACCAGAACCGTGCCAGAGTCCGCCTTTTTCTGATGACGCCGAACGTCAGTTGTCGCTCCGCAGTGAAAGCTACCGCGGTAGCCCGTTCGATGATTACGGCGATCCGTGGCGGGCGCCCAAGCCCTCCGGAGTCACTGCGCTTACTCGTGCAAATAACTGACTCCGGTTGCTTCAATCGGTTACGAGCTCGTCCGCCTTTGGCGCGGAACCAACATCAATGACCGCTTTTGGCGCAAAGATGCCTCACGCAGAAAGCAATGTGGTGTCTGCTTTCGGGCAGAGGCAACGGCTGACTCTAGGACCGACATGAGGCGCAAAGCTGCCGTCGCGTCGTGGAAAACCTAGCGTTTCCAAATGAAGGGAACACGGTAACACTTTAGCGATTCGAACCCTCGGACAACCTAATATCGCCTCAGGCGGCTCTGAGATCGCGAGGAAAATCGCTGGGGGGTTGGTTTTTGGTCGGAAAGAGGGGTTCGAGTCTACATGTGGGCCATCTCAAGATAATGTAGCAAAATCAATTACTTATATGGGTATTTGGTGGGCCCGGAGGACGTGGTAAGGACGTTGATTCTATTGCGTTTTTCGTGGGCCAAAATTAGAAAGTTTCCCGTATCGTTCCGTATTGTCTTGCGATTGATCCCGACACCAGATTTCGACACGCTAGCGCGAAACACTATCGGCTTGTGGCGACGTCATTCCTATCAAGCCATGCCATCGGCCTACCCCGCCGCCAAAGCCGTCACTTCTCGCCGGAACGGCAGCGCGTCGCCGATATCGAGTTCGTCCAGCTCACGAGCGAAACGATGGCCGGCGTAGGTCGCCCAGGCAATCGGACCTGGCGCCTCGGCGTCTCCGATGACCTTGATCGAGCGAATGCCATTGTCGGCCCATTCGTCGCGCCGCGCTTTCAGGTCGCGCCAGACCTGGTCGTCCTGTTGGCGCGACGTCACCAGCACCACGGCGTCCGCGGCGATGTCGTGTCGGGTGCCGGTGTAGGCGCAGGCAGTGGCAACACCTCCCGACACGATGTGAGTCACGATCCGGTTCAGCACGATCTCGACGCCGAGCTCGGCCAGCCGGCGATGGATGGCGCCTTGCTCCAGCGTGTTGCGGGTCCAGTCGGACACATAGGCGGACGGCGTCACCAGCGTCACCTTCGCGCCCCGGCGCGCCATAAGCTCGGCCAGAACGCCACCCATGTAGTAGTGGTCGTCGTCGAACAACACGACGTTGCCGGTCGGTACATTTCCGCTCATCAGGTCGTCCGGGGTATAGAGCGGCATGGCCAGATCCATCGGCATCGGCACGACATGCGCACGCGCCACGCCGTCACGGCGCCATGTCGAGCCGGTGGCAATGGCGATGTTCTGAAACCGGAAGGCCAGGATATCCTCGGCGGACAATCGGCTCTCGAAATAGACGTCGACATTGGACATCTGGCTGAGCTGATATTGGCGATAGTCGCGCACGCGACCCCAGGCGGAGAGACCAGGCAAGCGGCACTCGCGCGCCACGCGGCCGCCGAGCTCGGTGCCGGCCTCGGCGATCGCCACCTGGTAGCCGCGCAGGCCGAGTGCGCGGGCGGCCTCAAGCCCGGCGGGACCGGCGCCGACGATCAGCACGCTCTCACTGTCGCCCTTGGCCTGCATCCGCTCCGGATGCCAACCCTTGCGCCACTCCTCCATGAAGGTCGGGTTCTGCGTGCAGCGCGAGATCGACATGGTCATGTCGCCGGTGATGCAGATGTTGCAGCCGATGCATTCGCGAATGTCCTCGATCCGCCCCTCTTCCACCTTCTTCGGCAGGAAGGGATCGGCAATCGACGGGCGCGCGCAGCCGATGAAATCAAGCGTACCGGACCTGATCATCTTCACCATCACGTCCGGCGACGTAAAGCGCCCGACGCCGACGACCGGCTTCGAGGTCAGCTTTTTGATGCCGGACACGAGGCTCTCCTGCGCGGCCTCCTCCTTGAACCGCGACGGCCCGGAGCAGTCCTCCCAGGCGCCATGCGCCAGATCCCAGAGGTCGGGCAGGTCGGCATGCATCTCGATCATGTCGCGCACTTCGGAATTGGCGAAGCCCAGCTCGCCGATCATCTCGTCCAGCGACAGCCGCAGCGTCAGGCCGCAAGTGTCGCCGATGGCGTCCCTGCCCTCCTCAATCAGCTCCCGCATCAGCCGCGAGCGGTTTTCCAGCGAGCCGCCATATTCGTCGCTGCGCTGGTTGGTGGCGGTCGACAGGAAGTGCTGGATGATGCCGAAGCCATGCGCGCCGTAGAGACAGACCAGGTCGAAACCCGCCAGCTTGGCGCGTTTGAAGGCATTGCGATGCCAGCGGCGCAGGTCGCGTATATCCTGCTTGTCCATGGCGCGTGCCTGAACCGGGTCATTGGTGAAGGTGCGGATGGGCAAGGCCGACGGTCCGCGCGGCACTTCCTTGGTGTAGAGGTTCGGGCCGTTGATACCGGAATAGGCTAGTTGGATGCCGGCCAGCGCGCCATGCTGTTGCATGGCCTTGGCCATCCTGGCGAGCGCCGGGATATCGGCGTCGTCCCACAGCCTGAGCTCGATGAAGGGCGTGATCTCCGAGGTGTGGTGCATCTCGGTTTGCTCGGTGAAGATGACACCCCAGCCGCCTTCCGACTTGATGCGCCGCATCTCGGCCGCGGCGGACGGATCGCGATAGCCGCCGCCATTGCAGTGCGGCACCTGGTAGAAGCGGTTCTTGGCGGTCACCGGACCGATCTTCACGGGCTCGAACAGAATGTCGTAGCGTGGATCACGCATGGTGCTTCCTTCCTGCCAGCGTCGCATCGCGGCATGCGCGGTGATGGTTTCAAACCTTGACGCAAGCCGGTCTGCCCGGTGGGTAGATGCCGTGAACCTACTCATAAGTTGCGGCGCGTGCCGGAAAACTACAGATTTCTTCTGTGCCGATTAGGACGCGCCTAATCAGCCCCGCCGCCTGGATTAGCATCCGGTGAATCCCGGCTGAGCCAAATGCGACTTCAGCGCCGCGGCCACGCGATGCTAGATAGCGCGCACGGCCAATGAGACATACAACGCATGGACAGCATCCGAATCCTTGAAAAGCTGATCGCATTCCCGACGGTGAGCCGCGTTTCGAACCTCGACCTCATCGGCTACGTGACGGAGTTGCTGGCGGCACAGGGCATTGCATGCCAGATCATCCGCAGCGCGGACGGCCATAAGGCGAACCTTTTCGCCACCATCGGGCCGGCCGACACTCCCGGCGTCATGCTGTCCGGCCATACCGATGTCGTCCCCATCGACGGCCAGGACTGGACGCTGCCGCCTTTCGAGATGAGCGCGCGCGACGGCAAGCTTTACGGCCGCGGCGCGGCCGACATGAAGGGTTTCGTGGCCTGTGCGCTTGCCGCGTGCCTCAAGGCCTCGAAAATGAGCCTGCAAACGCCCTTGCATCTGGCGCTTTCCTACGACGAAGAGGTCGGCTGCATCGGTGTGCACAGCCTGATCGACATGCTGCAGGCTGCGCCGCACCGGCCATTGTTGTGCATCGTCGGCGAGCCGACCAGCATGCAGGTTGCGACCGGCCACAAGGGCAAGCTTGCGGTGCGCGCCATCTGCAGGGGACGGGAAGGCCATTCGGCGCTGGCCCCCTTGGCACTCAATGCCATTCATTTGGGCTGTGACTTCGTCTCCGCACTGCGCCAAGAACAGGATCGGCTGGCGCGCGATGGCGTACGCGACGGCGACTACGACATTCCCTACACGACCGTCCACGTTGGCAAGATGAATGCCGGCGTGGCGCTCAACATCGTGCCGAACCTCTGCCAGCTCGACTTCGAGATCCGCAATGTCGCGGCCGACAATCCCGACCAAATCCTCGATGGGTTGCGCGCGGCGGCAGCGCGCATTGCCGCTGCGGCTTCAACGATCGCACCTGAGGCGGCAATCGACATCGATATCACCAACACCTATCCAGGGCTGGACACGCCAGCGAACTCGCAGGCCGTAGCCTTCGTCAAATCGTTGACCGGCGCCAACGATACCATCAAGGTTGCCTTCGGCACCGAAGGCGGATTGTTCAGCCGCGACCTCGGCACGCCGACCATCGTGTGCGGACCGGGCTCGATGGCGCAAGGGCACAGACCGGACGAATTCGTCAGCGTCGAACAGATGCGCCGCTGCGACGACATGCTGGACAATCTGCTGCGGCGGCTTGCCGGTCACCGGCTTCAGACTGCCTGATAGGTCGTCGCGGGATCTCTTCATTTTGACGCAATTCCTGTGGGAAAACCGTCCCACACTTTTCCTGGAATTGCTCTATTCCACGACCCGCCCGCTGCCGAACACGCCCTGTTCGACGACGAAACGGCGGCAATGATCGATGAATGCCTGCACCGTCTGGGTGCGGTGCTCGGCGTTGGGCAATGCGACCCCCATGGTCAGAGGCCGCAAATCCCCCTCCAGAGGCACGAAGACCAGCGGCTTGCCGTCTGGCGCCAGCGTGTTGAGCGGCCGCATGTTGGCGATGCCATAGCCGAAGCCGTTCGCAACCATCGAACGCATTACCGCGATGTCGCCGGTGCGCTCGGCAATGTTCGGCCGGATCCCCCGCGAATGAAAGGCCGAGAGGAAATATTCGCGGCTATATGGCAGGTCGAGCAGCACCATCGGCTCGTCGGCCAGCTCTTCCGTCGTGATGGAAGCTTTGCCGGCGAAGCGGTGCCCCTGTGGCAGCATGACATAGGCCGGCACCAGCATCAGCGGTTCGAACGTCGTGTCCTGCGACAGTTCTAGATCGTAGGTCAGCGCCGCGTCGATTTCGCCCCGTTGCAACATTTCGAGCAGCTGACCCTGGTTGCGTTCGAACTGCCTGAACCGCACCTCGGGATAGGCGCGCTCGAACTTCATGCGCAGGGTCGGCATGACGATCTGCGCGAAGGTCAGCAGGCATCCGACCGCCAGCGGCCCACGCACCTTCTCGGCGATGTCGCCGGCAATATCGTGCAGGGCGTCGGCGTCGGTTAGCAGCCTGGCGGCCTCCTTGAGGAAAACGCGCCCGCCGGCCGTGAGCGACAGGCCATGCGAATGCTTGCGCACAAAAAGCTGGACGCCGAATTCGGCCTCGAGCTGCGCGATGGACGCCGAGATCGAAGGCGGCGAAACATTGACCTGCTCGGCCGCCTTGGTAATGGAGCCGGCTTCGCCGACGGCGACGAAATATTCCAGTTGTCTCAGCGTGAAGCGTAACGGCATGGGCGGCTATGTTGCCGGTTTGGGCGCTGCGATCAAGCGCCCGCACTGCCTCAGTACTTGATCCATGTCGTTTTCAGCGCGGTGTACTTGTCCAGAGAATGCAGCGACAGGTCGCGACCGAAGCCGGATTGCTTGATCCCGCCGAACGGGGTCATCGGGCTCAGCGCATCGACCGTATTGACGGAAACCGTGCCGGCGCGGAGCCGGCCGGCAACGCGGTGCGCGCGCGAGAGACTGTCGGTCCACAGTGATGCGGCCAGTCCGTACGGGCTGTCATTGGCAATGCGGATAGCCTCCTCTTCGTCGTCGAAGGCTATGACCGAAAGCACCGGTCCGAATATCTCGTCGCGGGCAATCGGGTCGTCATGGGCAACATTGTCGAAGATGGTGGGCTGTATGAAGCTGCCGCGACCATTGATCGTGACGCGATCGCCGCCGGCAACCAGGCGCGCGGTCCTCTTGCCGGCCTCGACGAACCGCATGACGTTGGCGGCGTGGCGGGCATCGACCATGGCCCCCATTTTCGAGGCCGGATCGAGCGGATCTCCGGGTTGCGTCGCCGCCGCACGCTGCACCAGTTTCTCTACTACGGCATCCTTGATGCCGCGTTGCACGAGCAGGCGTGAATTGGCGGAACAGACCTCGCCCTGGTTGAAGAAGATGCCGAAGGCCGCCATGTCGGCCGCCGCATCGAGATCCTTGCAGTCAGCAAAGACGAGGTTTGGGCTTTTGCCGCCGGTTTCCAGCCACACCTGCTTCATGTTCGACTGGCCGGAATACTGGAGGAACATCTTGCCCACCGAGGTCGATCCGGTGAAGGCAAGGCAATCCACATCCATGTGGCGGCCGAGCGCTTGGCCGGCCGTCTCGCCAAGGCCAGGCACGACATTGAGCACACCGGCGGGCAGGCCCGCCTCCATGGCAAGTTCCGCCAGCCGGAGCGCCGAGAAAGGCGACTGCTCCGCAGGCTTCAGCACTATCGAATTGCCCGCCGCCAGCGCGGGCGCGCATTTCCAGGTCGCCATGTCGAGCGGGAAATTCCACGGCACCACGGCGCCGATGACGCCGAGCGGCTCGCGCCGCACCAGCACCAGATCGCTCCCGCCGGTCGGCGCCACTTCGCCGTAGATCTTGTCGATGGCCTCGCCATACCACTGGAAGATCGCCGCAGAACCCGGGACATCGACAGTCGCCGCATCCGTGACAAGCTTGCCCATGTCGAGCGACTCGAGCAGGGCAAGCTCCTGCAGGTTTTCGCGCAGCAGCCGCGCCAGCCGCAGCAGCACCTCCTTGCGGTGCGCCGGGCTCGTGCGTGACCAGACACCGGCCTCGAAACCGCGGCGCGCCGCAGCAACGGCGAGATCGATATCTTCCTCGCCGCAGGACGCCACCTCGGCCAGCGTTTCGCCGGTGGCCGGATTAATGCTGGCGAAGGTTCGGCCCGAACGCGCCGCGACCGTCTTGCCGTCGATGAACGCCTTGTCGCGAAAACGGATCGCGGATGCCTTGCTGATCCAGTCCTTGTGACTGAGTTCGCTCATGCGGATGCCTTCCCCCTGTGTGCCGGCTACTCGTCGCCCGGCACGCCGTAGCTCGGCGCGTCGGACGGATTGATCGCGCGGGTCACATAGGCATCGAGCTGCGGCTTGTAGCGGTCCCACAAGGCTGCCAATTCCTCGATCGGGCAGCCGTCTGTCCAGTCGCAGCGCAGGTCCGCGACGGGCCATGCGACTTCGCGCACCAGCTTCATTCCAGCGGAGTGGACCGGGCCCGCCTCGCCACCCGCTTTCAGCGCGGCGCGCATGGTCGCGATCAGGCGGTTGCCGAGATGCCCTTCAGAGGCGAGGAAGGCCTCGACCATGGCTTGCGGCACGCCATCATGGGCCAGCATGTTGCCGCCGCAGGCGACATTGTCCGCACGCGCCTCCGCCCAGGTGCCAAGCGCCTTGGGTCCGGAATGGATAGCCGTGGTCCCGGCGGCATCGACAGCTAGCACCTGACGGTAGTCGCTGTAGGCGCCGGTGCGCTTCAGGATAGCGACCGCCTCGGCAGCCGAGGCACCGCGCGCCAGCAGTTCGAGCCCCCTCGTGCCGAGCGTCGGATCGGTGACGTTCTGGCTGGCAATGGCGCCGACGCCTGCCTGCGCATAGGCACAACGCGCGGCCACCGCAGGCGACGAGGATGAGACCGCGACCCCGAACATGCCGGTGCGGCTGCAGCGCGCGACAATGGAAAATGTCATGACTTTCAATCCGGGATTACGGCTGTGCCGTCGATCTCGACCAGCCAGTCCGGCCGCGCCAGGGCGTGCACGACGAGGCCGGTCGAAACGGGATGCACGCCTTTGATGTACTCGCCCATGGTGCGGTAGACCGCCTCGCGATGGCGCACGTCGGTGATGTAGACGACCACCTTGACCAGATGCTCCATGGTGCCGCCGCACTCCTCGATGAGCTGCTTGATGTTCTGCATCACCTTGTGCGTCTGCTCGGCCGGATCGTGGCTGTCGATATTCTTGGCCGTGTCGAGATCCTGAGGACACTGGCCACGCAGATAGACCGTCCGGCCTCCCCGCGTGACGACCGCCTGACACAGATCATTGTCGAGCTTCTGTTCGGGATAGGTGTCCTTCGTGTTGAACTTGCGGATTCTTGTATGCGCCATCCTGGTCTCCATCAGATCGGGCTCGTGGTCGAAACATCGTCGCGCATGGCGCCAGGCTGCCGCCAGCCTGCGCTATGCCGCCTGAGTCTGGCGTTTCGCGGACACATGATAGGTCAGGTATTTGCGCTGCGTGGAAATATGGTCCGCCAGATGCTTGGCATCGTGCCAGACGCCCCAGATGAAGCTGGAGCCTCGCCTTGACTGCCACGGCAGGCCCAGGAAATAGATCCCGGGCTCGCTCGAAACACCGCGCTGGTGCTTCGGCTTGCCCTTTTCGCCGAACACATCGACCTTCAACCAGCTGTAATCGAAGCTGAACCCCGTCGCCCATATGATCGAAGTTACTCCAGCCTTGGCGAGGTTCAGGTCGAGAATTGGATCGGTCACGCATTGCGGGTCCGGCTCGATCTTGCGGGCATTGGGCTCTTCGGGGAGATCGAGGCCGTTGCGGGCGACATAGGCATCGGCCTCGTCGAGCAGCGACATGTAGTTGGCATCACCGCGGGCGATGTTCCGGCCGAGATCGGGTGCGAAATTCATGACGCCGTCCTTGTAGAGTTCCGTCCGGCCGACGAGCTTCATACCTTGCGCGGCAAGGCGCCGGAAGTCGATCGTCTGGCCGCCGCGCGCGCCGCTCACCGCGATCGTGACATGTTCGGTGTCAGGCGCCGGCGCCTGGGCGTCCCATTTGCCGAGAACCCCCAGCCACCAGCAGAAGTCGCGCTCGCGATAGGCGCGTGGCGGACGGTCATGCGGCCCGACCGAGAGGTAGACGGTCCTTCCGGCGCGCACGAGCTCGTCCGCGATCTGCACGCCCGACGATCCCGACCCGACCACCAGGACCGCGCCCTTGGGCAGCTGGTCGGGATTGCGATAGGCGCTGGAATGGATCTGCATGAGCCTTGCATCGCTAGGAACGATGCTCGGCATGACGGGGTGCTGGAAGGCCCCGGTAGCGGCGACCACGTTGGCGGCCTCGATGACGCCCTCCGAGGTTTCGACCCGGAAACCGGGGCGACCGACAAGCCTCTGCACTTTCTCAACATCCACACCGGTACGGATGGGCGCGGAGATCATGTCCGCGTAGGCGACGAAGTAGTCGGCAACGTCCTCCTTGGAGACAAAGGCATCGGGATCGGTATCGGGAAACTCCATGCCCGGAAAACGATCGTGCCAAGCAGGGCCGTTGGCAGCCAGGGAGTCCCATCTTTCCGAGCGCCAGCGTTCGGCGATGCGGTTCCGCTCAAGGACGAGATGCGGCACGTCGCTCTTGCTCAGATGTTCGCTCATAGCCACCCCCGCCTGGCCGGCACCAACAACGAGCGTGTTTATTTTTTCGACTGACATTTCAGCGCCCTTTTCAGCTCCCCCGAGAATTTCTGCGGATGCGAGGAGGTCAGATCGCTGGTGTACTGGAGGGACCGGATAGCGAAAATTACGATTTCACGTGGCAGTGGTTAGCTTGTCCCTAAATGCCGGGAGGGACATGCCGAACACGAACCGCGGCGTGCGGCTTCATCGCACCCGGCACAGGTGCGATGGCCATCACGCGCGGGAAGCTTCGACCGTCAGGAAATCAGGCGGCGCGACGCTCCTGCTCGTCCGATTCCTGATTGATCTCGGCAAGAAGGGCCTCGATGTCGGCTTTCGGGAAGGTGCGGCGGAAACGCCGGTCGAAGGTCGTGAAGATGCCGACGAATGAGTTCGTGCAGTGCTCCAGCATGCGATCGGCATCTTCCGCAGAAATGTCGAGCTGTTTCTGGAGAAAGCGGTTGAACTTGCGGCGAGCGGCCGGGTTTTCCAGAATGAAGATCGGTTGCGTATCCCGTTCGATGCGCCGGTGAATCGCGACGGCGGAGACAGTCTGCAATTCGGCGCTGAGGTGAATATCGCGTGACGACGACGCCACCTCAATGGTGACGGCGTCATTGTCGAGTACCCAGGCTTGAAGCGCGGTATCGTAGGCACAAAGGTCTTCCGCCGCGATTTCCACCGTCACCGTCCGGCTCTCACCTGGCTTCAACTCGACTTTGGCAAAGCCCTTCAGCTCGCGCACCGGACGCGTCAGCCTCGGCCGCCCGTAGCGCGCATAGACCTGGCAGATCTCCTTGCCGCCGACCTTTCCGGTGTTCGTGACGGCAAAGCTGACCGCAACCTTCTCGCCGGTCCGCAGGATGGTGCGGTCAAGCGCCAGATTCGAATAGGCGAACTCAGTGTAGCTCAGCCCGAAGCCGAACGGAAAAAGCGGCTCGATGCCACGCGCATCATACCAGCGGTAGCCCACGAAAATTCCTTCGCTGTAGACGTGCCGCCCGTTTTCGCCGGGATAGGTGAGATAGGTCGGCATGTCCTCCATGCGCTTCGGGAAGGTGGTCGTCAGCTTGCCCGACGGGTTGACACGGCCAAACAGGATGTCGGCGACGGCACCGCCCGTCGCCTGACCGGAGAAGAACATCTCGATGACCGCCGGCACCTCCCCGATCCAGGGCATGGCGACCGCATCGGGGCTCGATATGACGACGACAATGTTCGGATTGGCGCGGGCAAGCCGGTCCACCAGCGCGTCGTGGCCTGGCGCGAGGCCGAGCGATCGGCGATCGGACCCTTCGCCGTCATAACCATTTTCCGTGTTGGCGAAGACCAGCACGATATCGGCGCCGGCCACTCCCTGCTCGGCCTCTCTGACCAATGCCTCGCGCTCGGACGCGATCTCGCTCGTTCCCTGAAAGACATCGATCGTGATGTCGATGCCGGCAAGCCTGCGGATTTCGTCCACCGGCACGTCCTTGGATGTCGGCGTCGTCGTCGCGCAGCCTGAACCCTGGATGACGGGAGCCGCGGCCCCCTCTCCCACGATCGCGATCCGTTTGACCTTGGTTTGCGAAATCGGCAGCAGGCCGCCATCGTTCTTCAGCAGAACCATGGAGTCCGCAGCCAGGCGGCGGGCAAGCGCGTGGTGTTGCGCCCGGTCGAACGTCACCGTCCGGTTCTCTCCTTGCCTGGCCTTGCGGACCAGTTCGAGAACCCGCTCGCAGGCGCGATCGACGAGCGCCCGACCGACATCGCCCGCTTCGATCGCCGCCAGAAGATCGGCCTTGCGGGTTTCACTTTCCGGCATGTCCAGATCATTGCCGGCGCTCAGTGAAGCCGGCCTGTCCTTGACACCGTGCCAATCGGAAACCACCAACCCGTCATACCCCCATTCCTCGCGCAGCACCTTGGTCAGCAGCCAGGAATTTTCAGCGGCCTGAACGCCGTTGAGCCGGTTGTAGGAGCTCATGACCGTCCACGGCTCGCTCTGGCGGATCGCCCGCTCGAACCCTTTAAGGTAGATCTCGCGAAGCGCCCTTTCCTCCACGACGGAATCCATCGTGGTGCGCTCGACCTCCGAATTGTTGCAGGCGAAGTGTTTGAGGGAAGCGCCGACACCGTTTTCCTGCAGGCCGTTGATGACACCGGCGGCAAAATCGCCGGTCAGTATCGGATCCTCCGAGTAGTATTCATAGGAGCGTCCGCCGAGCGGCGTGCGGCGGATGTTGATCCCGGGTCCCAGCAGCAGATGCACGCCGAATTCCTGGCACTCACGGGCCAGCGCCTCGCCCAGCTGGTGCGCGAGATCGATGTCCCAGGAACAGGCCAGGCTGGTCCCGTTCGGAAAGCAGGTGGCTGGCTTCATTTGCCCCCATGCGGTCTGCACATGATCCGCGCGCTGGTTCACCACCGAAAGGAACGCCGCGAAATCCATGCCACCGGCCTGATCGTCGTCGATCTGCGGGAGGGAGTAGCGCACGCCATAAGTGCCATCGGTCATCACCATGTCTGGAATGCCCAGTCGGTCGATCGCCTGTGTCTTCCACATGCGATGGCCGGCCAGCAGCGAGACTTTCTCCTCGTCCGTCATCTGCGCGACCAGAGCGGTGAAATCGCCGGCCTTGAATTGTTCACTGATCATTTGACGTCTCCGGAAATCACTGTGGAACAAGGGCGGCAGGGCCGCGAACAAAGCGGCGTTGTCATAGCCGGCGCTCCGTCGCCGCCGAGAAGAACGATGCCTTGGACATGTTGAACCGAAAGCCAACGTCCTTTTGCATGGCCCGGGCCGCATCGACGGTCTGCTTCACGCTGAAGCGCTGGCCGAGGCAGTCGAACCAGCCGAGCGCGTCGGCGCCCAGAAGTTCGGTGAAGGCGAGCGTCGCTGGAATGCTGTCCGGTGTGCCGCGCGCGACGACATCAACGTCCTCGCAGCGGATTCCCAATATGACCTCCGCCGCCGTCGGCCCGTCCGCGAAATCGTAAGACGAAGCGTCAAGGCAGACATCATGCGTCTTGAACCGCCGCGTGCCTTCCAGATGTCCCTTGAGAAAATTCATCGCTGGCGATCCGATAAAACCCGCGACGAACAAGCTGGCCGGCTTTTCGTAGACCGTCTGCGGCTCCGCGAACTGTTCCACCTTGCCCTTGTGCATGACCGCCACGCGGTCAGCCATGGTCATGGCCTCGATCTGATCATGCGTCACGTAGATCATCGTCGACTTCAGCGTCTCGTGGAGTTGCTTGAGCTCCACCCGTGTTTCCGCGCGCAGCTTGGCATCGAGATTGGAAAGCGGTTCGTCGAACAGGCAGATGCTGGAGGAACGGACTAGGGCCCGCCCGATCGCCACACGCTGACGCTGGCCACCTGAAAGCTGGCTTGGCTTGCGGTCGAGCAGCACTTCGATCTGCAGCAGCCTGGCCGCCCATGCGACCTTTTCGGCGATCGTCGCCTTGGGCGTGCCGGCGATTTCCATGCCGAAGGACAGGTTGCGCCGCACCGTCATGGCCGGAAACAGCGCATAGGACTGGAACACCATCGCCAGGCCGCGCTGGCTCGGCTCCAGGTGACTTACGTCGACATCGTCGATGAGGATCTGGCCGGAATCGCAATCGTCCAGACCGGCGATGACGTTGAGCAAGGTGGATTTTCCGCAACCCGACGAGCCGAGAATGACCACAAACTCGCCCGGCGCGATCTCCATGTCGACGGAGTCCAGCACGGTAAGGCCGGCGAAGGATTTCCTGATCTGGCGGATGGATACGCTTGACATGTCTATCCCTTGACCGCGCCGGCGGCGATGCCGCGCACGAAATAACGACCTGAAAGAAAGTAGACCACCAGCGTCGGAATGGCGGTGATGACGGCGGCGGCCATGTTGACGTTGGGCGATACCGAACCGCGGGCATTGTTGACGATGTTCGTCAGCTGCACCGTCATCGGCAGATTGTCGTTGCCGGCAAAGATCAGGCCGAGCAGATAGTCGTTCCATATGCCGGTGAATTGCAGGATCGCCACGACGACGAGGATGTTGGTCGAAATCGGCAGGATGACCGACCGGAATGTCCTGAGGAAGCTGGCGCCCTCCATGCGGGCCGCCCGGCTGATCTCTTCGGGCACCCCGACATAGAAATTGCGGAACAAAAGCGTCGTATAGGGCAGGCCGTAGACCACATGCACCAGGACGATACCGGCATAAGTGCGGAACAGCCCCATGCTGCTCAGTATCTTGACCGTGGGGTAGAGCATGGCCTGGTAGGGGATGAACAAGCCTATGGTGACCAGCAGCATGATCAAATTGGCGCGACGCGACTTCCATTGCGCAAGGGCGTAGCCATTCAGCGCACCCACCAGGGTGGAGATGGCAACGCTCGGCACCGCGATCTTGATCGAATTCCACAGTCCGGGGCGAACCCCGCCACATTCGAGCCCGGTGCAGGCGCTTTTCCAGGCCGTGATCCAGGCATCGAAAGTCGGCCTGACCGGCAAGGCAAGGAGATTACCCTGCCGGATCTCCTCCAGCGGCTTGAGCGAATTGCTGATGATCAGCAGCAAGGGCAGCAGAAAGAACGCCGCCGACACGATCAAGAATGCATAGAGACCGAAGCGCGCCACGCGCTGCCCGAACACCGGTCTGTCGACATGAACGGCGTGGCTCATATCCGTTTCCTGAATTCGCTGTAGAAGTAGGGCGTCAGCATCACCAGCGAGATCAGCAGCATGACGATCGAGGCCGCCGAGGCCAGGCCCAGATTGACGCGGGCGAAGTAGAAATCGACGGCGAATTTCGCCGGCATTTCGGTGGCGATACCAGGCCCGCCCTTGGTCATGGCGATGACCAGATCGTAGCCGCGGATCACTTCCGACATGAGCAGCACGACGCAGGAGGCGATGACCGGCCGCATCCCGGGAAAGATCACTTGCAGATAGGCGCGCCAGAGCGGAACGCCTTCCATGCGGATCGCCTTCCAAAGGTCATTGTCGACGCCGCGCAAGCCGGCCAGGACGATGACCATGACCAGGCCTGTCGAATGCCAGATGCTGGCAATGACGAGCGTGTAGATGGCGCGGTCGGGATTGGTCAGCCAATCGAAAGTGAAGCTTTCCCACCCTGCGCTTCGCATGAGGCCCTGCAGACCGTTCACCGGGTCGAGCACCCATCGCCAGGACAGTCCGGTCACGATCAGCGACACGGCAAGCGGATAGAGAAAGATGGTCCGAAACAGCGATTCAGCCTGGATGCGGCGATCCGCGAAGATGGCGAGCACCATGCCGAAACAAAGGGTCCCGAGGATGAACAGGACACCGAAGATCACCATGTTCATGCACGACACGAGCCAGCGATAATTGGTGAACAGCTTGATGTACTGATCGAAGCCAATCAGTTCATAGCTCGGCATCAGCGTCGAGCGCGTCATCGACATATAGAAGGTCCAAAGGATCGACCCGTAAAAGAATATGGCGACAACACCGAAGAACACGGCAACCGTGACATCCGGCTTGAAACTCTTCCGATGCAGCCAGGTCCTCATTCTGCCTCCAGACCGCGCATCGATGGCAGGGTCGCGCTCATAAACCCATTCCTCTCAGGACCTTGCATTTCCCGACCGCAGCGGTGGGGGGGGGGGGGGCGGGGCAGGGAGCGCCGCCACAACGGCGAAAAAAAAGAAGACTAAATGAATAAATAAATAGAGCACGCTACAAGGTTAGTGTTCTGAGGT